>NZ_JACMOM010000336.1 GCF_014378035.1 Aeromicrobium sp.
GGCGCCCGATCCGGAAAGATAGCCCCGGACGACGCATTCGACGGGGAACATGTCGAGCTTCTCGACCAGCAGCGCACGACCGCGCACCTGGTCGGGCACCGACATCGACACGACGTGGTTCGGGACGACGTCAGCCAGCTGGTCGAACCACCACGTCGACATCCGGGTCAGGATCTCGCCCTTGTCGGGGATGCCAGGACTGAGGCTGAAGTCGTAGGCCGAGATGCGGTCGGAGGCGACCATCAGGAGATTGCCGCCGTCGACCTCGTACAAGTCGCGCACCTTGCCCGAGTGAAGGTGACGGGCTCCGGCGATGTCGAGGGGCATGGTGGTCAGCGTAGTGACCTGATCAGTCAGATCAGCACGAGCACCGATGCTGCGCCGAGCACCAGGAGTGTGAGGCCGGTGACCAGGAAGAGCGTCGTCAACGTGTGGGCGCCTTTCTGGAGGTCGGCGAGCCGGGCACGCCGCGGGTTGCTCGGATCGAGGAGCACCTGGACCTTCTCGCCCTTCCGGTGCAGATCGGGCACGGCGCTCTCGGCACCGTGCACCCGCCGGGCGAGACCATCGGGCCCGCGGTACTCCACGACAGGGAACCGCACCTCGTCGTCACCGCCACCGCGGCGCACCTCGATGATCGTCCCGCTCACCGCCACCCAGTCACGCGGATGATGCCCGAGCTGACGCCGCCACCGCAGACCGTTCACGAGGAACACCGCACCACCGACGAGCAGTACCAGCGGGATGAACGCGAGATTGACGGGCACCGCCTCAGCGTAGGTCTCCGAACCGGAGTCGGCCACGGGAGCGCAGGTCAGGATGTGCGGGCGAACCCGATCAGAGGATCGAGCCAGGCGCGTAGTCGGCCGCGTGCCCGTTGGCAGCCACGAGCACCTCGATGCGCGCCACGACGGCGTGCACCTGGCCCACAGCCGCCCCGGTGAAGTCGATAGGCGACGCCACGAGGGTCGCGAGGTCAGACTCGGACAGACCGAGCCGCTCGTCAGCCGCCAGCCGGGCAAACAGGTCGTTGTCGGCTGCGCCCTTCTCGCGCATCTCCAGTGCCACCGCCACGGCATGCTGCTTGACGGCCTCATAGGCGGTCTCGCGACCGACGCCGTGACGCACGGACGCCATCAGGACCTTGGTGGTGGCGAGGAAGGGAAGGTAGCGGTCGAGCTCGCGCTGGATGACGGCTGGGAACGTGCCGAACTCGTCGAGCACCGTCAGGAAGGTCTCGAAGAGCCCGTCCGCGGCGTAGAACGCGTCAGGAAGCGCCACCCGGCGCACGACCGAGCACGAGACGTCGCCCTCGTTCCACTGGTCACCGGCCAGCTCGCCGATCATGGAGGCGTAACCGCGCAGGATGACGGCGAGACCGTTGACCCGCTCGCACGAACGAGTGTTCATCTTGTGCGGCATGGCGCTGGAGCCGACCTGACCGGGGCGGAATCCTTCGGTCACGATCTCGTTGCCGGCCATCAGGCGGATCGTGGTGGCCAGGTTCGACGGCGCTGCCGACAGCTGGACGAGACATGTGACGACGTCGTAGTCGAGGCTGCGGGGGTAGACCTGGCCGACGCTGGTGAGCACCTTGTCGAACCCGAGGTGGCGCGCGACGCGCTGCTCGAGATCCGCAAGCCTGGCCTCGTCGCCGCCGAGCAGGTCGAGCTGGTCCTGGCTCGTGCCGACCGGGCCCTTGATACCCCGGAGCGGGTAGCGGGCGATCAGGTCGTCGAGCCGGTCCAGCGCGATGAACAGCTCGTCGGCGATGGTCGCGAAACGCTTGCCGAGGGTCGTGGCCTGGGCGGCGACGTTGTGGCTACGACCAGCCATCACGAGCTCAGCGTGCTCGCTGGCCAGCCGGCCGAGCCGAGCGAGGGTCGCGACACCGCGATCACGCATCAGCTCAAGGGAAGCCTTGACCTGCAGCTGCTCGACGTTCTCGGTGAGGTCGCGTGACGTCATGCCCTTGTGGATGTGCTCGGTGCCGGCCAGCGCGGCGAACTCTTCGATGCGGGCCTTCACGTCGTGGCGAGTGACCTTCTCGCGCTCGGAGATCGAAGCGAGGTCGACTCGGTCGACGACCGCCTCGTACGACTCGATGACTCCGTCCGGCGTCGGCACCCCGAGGTCGCGCTGCGCCTTGAGCACCGCTATCCAGAGGCGACGCTCCAACACGATCTTGTGCTCGGGCGACCAGATGCGGGCGAGCTCGGGTGAGGCGTATCGGCTGGCGAGGATGTTCGGTGTCGTCACGTCGCCATTGTCTCCTGCTCGGCGGCGAGGGCGATGTCCGACCTGTGGTGGGCCCCGTGGATCTCGATGAGGTCGACGCCGGCATACGCCCGTCGGCGCGCCTCGGCGAGGTCGGCGCCGACTGCGGTGACCGACAACACCCGTCCACCGGCGGTGACGAGAGCACCGTCGACGATTGCGGTGCCGGCGTGGATCACGTCGACGCCGTCGAGCGCCTCGGCCCGTTCGACCCCCTCGATGCGGTCGCCCTTGCGGGGAGACTCCGGATAGCCCTCCGCGGCGACGACCACGGTGACCGAGGACGCACGCTCCCACTGCGGAAGCCCCACCTCGGCCAGGGTGCCGGTCGCTGCGCCGTTGAGCAGGGCAGACAGAGGGGTGCGCAGCAGGGCCAGGATCGACTGAGTCTCGGGGTCTCCGAACCGCGCGTTGAACTCGATGACCCTCACCCCGCGAGTGGTCAGCGCCAGTCCGGCGTAGAGCAGCCCCTGGAACGGGGTGCCGCGACGAGCCATCTCCCGCACCGTGGGCACGAGAACCCGGCGGGTCACCTCGGCGACGAGATTGTCGGGCGCCCAGGGCAGGGGCGTGTAGGCACCCATGCCGCCGGTGTTGGGGCCCGCGTCACCGTCGAAGGCCCGCTTGAAGTCCTGGGCCGGCTGCAGCGGAAGCACCGTCTCGCCGTCGGTGATGGCGAACAGCGACACTTCGGGGCCGTCGAGGAACTCCTCGATCACGACACGACCGCACGCTGCCGCGTGGTCGACAGCCTCCTGGCGGTCGCTCGTGACGACCACCCCCTTGCCAGCGGCCAACGCATCATCCTTGACGACGTAGGGCGCTCCGAACGCATCGAGAGCCGCCTCGACCTGCTCGGACGTCTCGCACACGTGCGCCAGGCCCGTCGGCACCTCGGCGGCGGCCATGACCAGCTTGGCGAACGCCTTGGAGCCCTCGAGCTGGGCTGCCGCAGCGCTCGGTCCGAAGCAGGCGATGCCCGCCTCGCGTACCGCGTCGGCGGCCCCGGCCACCAGCGGCGCCTCGGGTCCGATGACCACGAGCTCGGCGCCGATCGAGACGGCCAGGGCAGCAACCGCCCCACCGTCCATGGGATCGACCTCGTGCAGCGTGGCCACGGCCGCGATGCCGGGGTTGCCGGGCGCCGCATGTACCTCGGAAACCTGGGGGTCGCGGGACAGCGCGAGGGCCAGTGCGTGCTCCCGCCCGCCGGTGCCGATGACTAGCGTCTTCACGGCGTGAGCCTATCGGCACAGTCGTGCCGGTGGCGCACAGCAGAGGGTGGCGCGGGTGCTGCAGGCGTTGCCGCGGTACTCGGCAGCGGGCATGGCCGGTCAGGACTCATCCGAGATCACGAAAAAACGAGGCCCGTGACGCCAGTCAGACCGAGATCACACATGGACGGCGGAGATCAGGTGCCACTCCGCGGCGCCCCAGAGCGCGATGAGGTCGGGGCTGAGTGTCGCGTCGATCGCGGGCACCGAGAACGTCGCACCGAACAGGAACGGTGCGTTCAGCAGGTCGAACCTGGGTCGGACAAGTCTTCGGTCCTCGGCGCCACCATCAGCCCTGCTCATCTCGAGTCCCATGCTGCCGAGCCATCGAGCCCGGAGGTGCAGCCCTGGCGGCACGAACGAGGCATCGCCCTCCACGAGGATCGACCGGTCGCTGCGGTGAGACGACGATCGTCGCGGTTGCCGCAAGGTTGCCCGGTGCTCATCGTCGAAGAGAACGTTGACTCCCTCGAACAGTAGAGCGAGCACCGGCGGATCTGCCATGGCGTGCGCAGCGGGACACTCGATGACGACGCGGGCCGACCCCGGCACCTGTGACTCGATGCGATCGTCCGACGTGTCGAGAACCAGTGGCCCCCACGGCGCACGCCGGTACGTGCTCAGGCTGCGAGTCTTCATGCCAACCACCTCGCCCATGCTGCTCTCATAGGTGAACCGATCTGGTCCATCTCGAAGGTCCCCCGGGAGTCGATGGCGCTGTCGCCAATTCCACCGAGGCCGCCTCAGAGCAGGTCGTGCAACACGATGGTCTGCTCGCGGTCGGGGCCGACGCCGATCGTGGAGATGCGCGCACCCGACATCTTCTCCAGTGCACTGACGTAGTCCTGTGCGGCCCGAGGGAGGTCGTCGAACGTCCGGCACGCGGAGATGTCCTCGTGCCAGCCGTCGAAGAACTCGTAGATCGGCTTCGCGTGGTGGAAGCCGGTCTGGGTCATCGGCATCTCCTCCAGCCGCTCGCCGTCGACGTCGTAGGCGACACAGACCGGGATCTGGTCCCAACCGGTGAGGACGTCGAGCTTGGTCAGCACGAAGTCGGTGACACCGTTGATGCGGGCGGCGTAGCGCGCGATGGGCGCGTCGTACCAGCCGCAGCGACGCGGTCGTCCGGTCGTGGTGCCGAACTCGGCGCCGTTCTTGCGCAGCTGCTCGCCGTCGTCGTCGAACAGCTCGGTCGGAAACGGCCCCTCTCCGACCCGCGTCGCGTAAGCCTTGACGATGCCGATGACGCGGGTGATCTCGGTGGGGGCGATGCCCGACCCGGTGCACGCTCCGCCGGTGGTGGCCGACGACGAGGTGACGAACGGGTAGGTGCCGTGGTCGACATCCAGGAGCGTTGCCTGGCCGGCCTCGAGCAGCACGGTCTTGCCAGCAGCGAGAGCCTCGTGGAGGAGCAGCGGCGTGTCGGCGACCATCGGTCGGAGCCGGTCGACGTACGACAGCAGCTCGTCAACGATCTCGTCGATCTCGACCGCGCGGCGGTTGTAGATCTTGGTCAGGATCTGGTTCTTGAGCTCGAGGGCGCCCTCGACCTTCTGACGCAGGATGTTCTCGTCGAAGAGGTCCTGGATGCGGATGCCGAGGCGGTTCATCTTGTCGGCGTAGGTCGGGCCGATACCGCGGCCGGTCGTGCCGATCTTGCGGCTGCCGAGGAAGCGCTCGGCCACCTTGTCCATCGTGCGGTTGTAGTCGGCGATGACGTGCGCATTGGCACTGATGACGAGCCTGGAGGTGTCGATGCCACGCTCTTCCAGCCCATCGATCTCCTCGAAGAGCACCGAGAGGTCGACCACGACGCCGTTGCCGATGACCGGGACGCAGCCTGGGCTGAGAATGCCGCTCGGCAGGAGGTGCAGGGCATATTTCTGGTCGCCGATGACAACGGTGTGGCCGGCGTTGTTGCCGCCGTTGAACTTCACGACGTAGTCGACGCGGCTGCCGAGAAGATCGGTCGCCTTGCCTTTGCCTTCGTCGCCCCACTGGGCGCCGACGATCACGACTGCAGGCATGAGATGCACTCCCTGAACATGCGACAAGCCCCGGTGTGGCGGGGCTCTTACTACGGCAGTCTAGCCGAGTTGCGCCTACGCTGGCGATCCATGACATCTCTCCTCGCCATCGCCAACTCCGACGCCGGCACGTCCACGGACGAGCTGGTGGAAGCAGTCCTTGCGATCCTGCGGCACGGAGCCGACGTCTCGCTGACATCGACGTCGAGCCCGGCCGACCTCGATGTCGCGCTCTCCGCCCACCCCGACCTCGACGGAATCGTCGTGCTCGGCGGCGATGGCAGCCTGCACGCCGTGGTCGCTGCGTTGCGCACGGCGGGACGTCTGGGCGATGTCGTCATCGGGCTCGTCCCGCTCGGCACGGGCAACGACTTCGCCGCGACCCTGAGCCTGCCCGACGACGCCGAAAAAGCTGCGCACATCATCGTTGCCGGCCGCACGCGAACCATCGATCTGATCATCGACGGCGACGACGAGGTCGTCATCAACGCGGCACACATCGGCATCGGCGCCGAGGCTGCGGCCGCCGCTCGTCCGCTCAAGAAGGCGTTGGGGCCGCTGGGCTACGCCGTCGGCGCCATCGTCACGGGGCTCAAGGGTCTGCGCACCCCTGGCGCGCGGCTTGAGATCAGCGTCGACGGCGACGTCCTGCCCCGCAAGACGCCCGTCATCCAGGTTGCTGTCGGCAACGGACGCTTCGTCGGCGGCGGGGCGGCGCTGCTCCCCCAGGCCGACCCCTCCGACGGGCAGCTCGACGTCGCGGTGTCGTACACCGAATCACCCATGCGGCGCATCGCCTATGCGCGCAGCGTCCGACGGGGTGACCACCACCGACGCGACGACGTCGTCTACGTCCGCGGCAGCAAGGTGCTGGTCAGAGGTGATGCGTTGCGCTGCACCAGCGATGGTGAGCTCAAGGAACCTCAGGCCGAGCACGCCTGGCGCATCGAGGCGGGCGCGCTCACCATGTACGTGCCCTGACCACGACGCCAGCCGGGCTCAGACCTGCGGAGCGACGAGCTCCTGGTACGCCTCGGGGCTCGACTCGTGCAGGAACTCGCGGCAGCGGTGAGCCTCTCCGTCGTCGCCGAACCTCTCCGAGGCGTCGGCGAGCACGGCGAGGGCACGGAGGAATCCGTGGTTCGGTTCGTGCGACCACGGCACGGGTCCGTGGCCCTTCCAACCGTTGCGGCGAAGTACATCGAGGCATCGGTGATAGCCGGTGCGGGCGAACGCGTAGCCCTCGAGGTCGCGACCCTCGGCCAGGGCCGTCTCGGCCAGCGTGATCCACGCGAGCGAGGAGTCCGGGTGGCTGGCGGCGACGTTCTGGGGATCGTCGCCAGCAGCGAGTGAGGCGGCTCCGGGGTCTTCGGGGAGCAGGGTGGCGGGCGGTTCGCCGAAGAGATTGGTCATGGCCCGACCCTAGCCCGAGCCTGCGACACCCCCAACCACCCAGCGTCAACACAGGCGAACACACCCGCCGGCAAGCTCGCTACCGCGGTTCAGAGCACCCTGTCGGTCAGACCTTGGTGCAGCTCAGAGCTTGGTGCCGGCGCTCCGTAGGTTGGCGCATGCCTCAACGACACGCGTCGCCATGCCAGCCTCGGCAGCCTTGCCCCAGGCTCGCGGGTCGTAGACCTTTTTGTTGCCGACCTCGCCGTCGATCTTGAGCACCCCGTCGTAGTTGCGCAGCATGTGGTCGGCGACCGGGCGGGTGAACGCGTACTGGGTGTCGGTGTCGACGTTCATCTTCACGACGCCGTAGTTGACGGCCGCCGAGATGTCTTCGGCCGACGAGCCCGAACCGCCATGGAACACGAGGTCGAACGGTGCTTCCTTGCCGTACTTCTCACCCACGACCTGTTGAGCCTTCTTCAGGACCTCGGGGCGCAACCTGACGTTGCCGGGCTTGTAGACACCGTGCACGTTGCCGAACGTCAGCGCCGTCATGAAACGACCGTTCTCGCCCAGACCCAGCGCCGCGGCCGTGGCCAGGGCGTCCTCCGGTGTCGAGTAGAGCTGCTCGCCTCCGCCACCCTCGACGCCATCCTCTTCGCCACCCACGACACCGATCTCGACCTCGAGGATGATGTGTGCCGCGGCGCAGGCGGCCAACAGCTCTTTGGCGATGTCGAGGTTCTCCTCGAGCGGCACTGCCGATCCGTCCCACATGTGCGACTGGAACCACGGCAGGCCACCGGCCTTGACGCGCTCGGTCGACAACGCGATCAGCGGACGGACGAAGCCGTCCAGCTTGCCTTTCGGGCAGTGGTCGGTGTGGAGAGCCACGTTGACCGGATACTTCTTGGCGACCTCATGGGCGAAGGAGGCAAACGCGATCGAGCCGGACACCATGTCCTTGATCGTCGGTCCGGAGAAGTACTCTGCCCCGCCGGTCGACACCTGGATGATGCCGTCGCTCTCGGCCTCGGCGAACCCGGCGAGGGCGGCATTGAGTGACTGCGAGGAGGCGACGTTGATAGCCGGGTAGGCGAACGAGTCGGCCTTCGCCTTGTCGAGCATCGCGGCATAGATCTCAGGGGTGGCGATGGGCATGCTGATCTCCTCGGGAGGGCGGTGTCTTTCCAGTCCAACCTAGGGGGCACGGGGGTTACCGGTGCATCGGCTCCCCTTCGCGTCAGTTGGCCAGCGCCTTCACCGCAGCGCGAGCAGCGACCTGGATCGGGCTCCACACCGATGAGAACGGTGGGGCGTAGGCGAGGTCGAGCATCACCACGTCGTCGATCGTCATGCCCGCGGCCAGTGCCGTGGCGGCGACATCGATGCGCAGCGCGGCATCCTCGGCGCCGACGATCTGTGCGCCGAGCAGCCGGCGGCTGACGCGGTCGGCGACGACGATCACCGTCATGGTGCCCGGATCAGGCATGTAACCGGCGAAGTTCGTCGTCTCGATCGACACGACGACCGGGTCGAAGCCTGCGTCACGCGCCTGGTCCTCCCCCAGCCCGGTGCGCGAGATCTCGAGGGAGCAGAACTTCGTGATCGCGGTCTGCACCACCCCGGGAAAGCTCAGTCGTGGCTCGACGCCCAGCAGGTCGGCGGCGATGCTGTCACCGGCGACCATGCCCTGCTTGTTGGCGTGCGTACCCAACGGCAGGTGGATCATGTCACCCGTCACCCGGTCCCGCGTCACGACGCAGTCACCGGCCGCCCAGATGTCGTCGAAGCCGACCACTCTCTGGTGCTCGTCGACCACGATCCCACCCTTCGCGCCGACCGGAAGTCCCGCATCCGATGCCAGCGAAGACCTCGCTGAGACGCCAAGACCAAGGATGACAAGGTCGGCGTCCATCGTGTCGCCGTCGGTGGTCACCGCGGCGACACGACCGTCGGGGTCAAGGTCGAAGCCCGTGACCCCGGTGCCGGCGAGCAGGCGGATTCCCCGGCCGCGCATCGCCTCGGCGATCTTCTCGCCGAGCGACGGCTCGACGATGGGCAGTGGAGTCGCCGCGCGCTCGATGACGGTGGTGTCGAAGCCCCGTGTCACACAGGCCTCGGCGATCTCGAGCCCGATGTAGCCGCTGCCAACGACCACGACCTTGGAGGGCTTGGCGGCAAGCGCGTTGATGACCTGCTGACCGTCGTCGAGCGACTGCACACCGTGGATGCCCTGTCCGTCGATGCCGGGCAGGCCCGGTCGCACCGGCTCGGCGCCGGTCGCGATGACGAGGCGGTCGTACCTGACGTCGTCGCCGTCCGCCAGCGACACCGTGCGCGCCTTCGGATCGATGGCGACGACGTCGGTGCCAGTACGCAGGTCAATGCCGTTGGCGCGGTGTTCCGCGGGGGTCCGAGCCACCAGATCGTCGGCCGACCCCACCTCTCCAGCGATCCAGTAGGGAATGCCGCACGCCGAGTACGACGTCCACTCACCCCGCTCGAGGACGATGACCTCGTCCTCGTCGCCGAGCCTGCGCCGCAAGGCCGAGGCAACCGTCATCCCGGCGGCGTCACCACCGATCACCACCACGCGTGAGCCCATGTGGACGAGCCTAGAGGGCGACCAGGTCTGCGGCCGCCTGGAGAAGACGGACCCGTCTGCGTGCCGGCCCGCTCAAAGCTTGGCGTGTTGACGGATCCAGGTGTGCATCGCGATCGCTGCCGCAGCCCCCGCGTTGATCGAACGGGTCGACCCGAACTGGGCGATGGAGAGGGTCTGATCGCACGCCTCCCGGGCCTCCCGCGAAAGGCCGGGGCCCTCCTGGCCGAAGAGCAGGACGCACTCCACCGGCAGGTCGGTGGTCTCGATCGGGAGCGAGTCGTCGACATTGTCGATGCCGATCAGCGCGAGCCCCGCGCCGGCGGACCAGGCGAGGAGGTCGTCGACGCTCTCGTGATGGCGCACGTGCTGGTAGCGGTCGGTGACCATCGCGCCCCGCCGGTTCCACCGCTTCCGGCCCACGATGTGCACCTCGGCCACCGCGAACGCGTTGGCGGTGCGCACGATCGAGCCGATGTTGAAGTCGTGCTGCCAGTTCTCGATCGCGACGTGGAACGGGTGGCGGCTCAGGTCGAGGTCGGCGACGATCGCCTCGAGCGTCCAGTAGCGGTAGCGGTCGACGACGTTGCGACGGTCGCCCTCCCGCAGCAGCTCAGGGTCGTAGCGCTCGTCGGCAGGCCGGTCGCCCTCCCAGGGACCAACCCCGACCTCCGGCTCCGTCATGCCGGTCGGGCCACGATCCCGAACTCCTCGCGGTAGCTCCGGATGGCGTCGAGGTGCTCGGCGTGCCGGCCGGTCTCCTCGACGTACTCGATGATCTGGTCGAACGCGATGATCGAGACGACGTCGACTCCGAAGTCGCGCTCCACCTCCTGGATGGCCGACAGCTCACCGCGCCCGCGCTCCTGCCGGTCGACGGCGACGAGGATGCCGGCGACGCGGGCGTCGGGTGCCGCGTCGACGAGTGCCATGACCTCGCGGATGGCCGCGCCCGAGGTGATGACGTCGTCAACGATCAGCACGCCACCCTCGAGCGGAGACCCGACCAGGACGCCACCTTCGCCGTGGTCCTTGGCCTCCTTGCGGTTGAAGCACCAGGGCACGTCCCGGTCGAAGTGCTCGGCGAGCTGCACCGCTGTGGCCGCGGCGATCGGGATGCCCTTGTAGGCGGGGCCGAGCATGACGTCGAAGTCGATGTCGCTGGCGACGACGGCGGCAGCGTAATAGCGCCCCAGACCGGCCAGCCGAGCGCCGGTGTTGAAAAGACCTGCGTTGAAGAAGAAGGGTGAGCGGCGGCCCGACTTCAGCGTGAAGTCGCCGAAGGTGAGAACCCCGTGCTCAAGGGTGAACTCGATGAAGTCGCGCTGGTAGTCGTGCATGCGCCCAGCGTAGGACGCCGTTGGCCGTCAGCCCGTGGTGGCCGTCTTGCCCGACGACTTGTCGACGGTGGACACGAGGTCACCGATCACGACATTGCGGTTGCGGGTGTGGAACAGCTCCGAGCAGGTCAGCATCGTGATGACGGCGCGGGTGGGCCGCTGGTTGCGGTATCGCGGATCGGGCACACGTTGCAGGGGCCAGCCGACGGTGAAGTCGACGGTGATCGAGTCGCCATTGTTGCGCAGGCGGTAGGTGTAGATGTTGGTGCGGGTCTCGACGACGACCTTGTCGCCCTTGCGCAGCTTGAGGAAGTCGCGGAACGGCTCGCCGTGGGTGACTCTGTGCGCCGCGATCGCAAAGTTGCCGATCTGGCCCGGGCGGGCGCTCTTGGGGTCCCACCCCACGCCTCTGGCCAACGCGCGATCGTCAAATCCCTTGACGATCGGGACCTCGTACTTGGAGCCGAACCGCTTGACTCGCAGGAGCCCGATCGCGTCGCTGTCGATGCCCTTCCCCCAGTCTTGGGAAAGACTCTGCTTGATGTCGGCCTGCTTGTTCTTCGACACGATGTTCGTGCCGAAGTACTGCCAGGCGCAGTAGAGGAGGAAGCCCAGACCCACGAGGATCAACGTGATGCCGAAGCCCGTCATCAATCGGCGACCGACCTTGGTAGGAGGGCGCTCGCGCGCGACGGTGGAGGTCATGGCCGTGATTCTGTCACTCCGAGTTGCGCCGTGGGACGGCGCCCGACAAGGAAAGGCTGAGAATTTCTCCCATTCATCCCACGCATTTGGAGCGATCCAGTAATATTTTGCCTGCAGGGTCACCGTGCCTCAACGCCGATGGCTCCTGTTGTCGCCCCACCGTTTCACCCCCCGAGAACGGTGGGGCGACTTATGCCCCCCTCCGCTGGTGGCTCACCCTCTGGCGAGAGCAGAACCTCACTCAGACGGCGTCGAGTGCCGCGGGGTCTGCGGTCCGGAACGATCGCACGAACAACAGCACCACAGGCACCAGGATGAGCGGGATGACAAAGGCCCAGCGCAGGTGCCCTGCCGTCGCCGCGGCTCCGATGAGCCCGCCACCCA
>NZ_JACMOM010000337.1 GCF_014378035.1 Aeromicrobium sp.
CCCGATGAGTTCGCTGACGACCAGCACCATGTCGTCGGCGAGGACTCCGAGCCCCCAGCCTTCTACGGCGTCCCGGGCGAACGCTCGGGCTAGAGCCGCGCCCTGCGGGTCGCTGCCCATCGCGAGGCGCACGTGCTCCGTCCCCGCCGTGGCGGACAGCGGCGGGACGGTCACGACAGCGTCTTGCCCGCCCAAGCCCAGGTCAACCGTGACCATTGCGAGCTCGGTTCCATGCATGCCCGGGCGCGACGTGCACCGCGCGCTTCCCACCCCTCGCACCACGCAGCGACACCCGGGCCGCCAGGCACGTGACTCGAGGACAGCCCACCGCGGTCATGCTGCGCGCGCGTGCAGGGGTCTTCGCCGCCAGGAGGCCGGACGAGACGTTGCGAGGGCGCGACACATGCGCTGGCCTGCTGAACGGGGATGGCATGTTGGGCTCCGTGCCGAGATCAGCGGACCACGGATGCTGCGAAACGAAAGTGGGCACTGGGGTGTACGGCGCGCGTGAAAGCGACAGGCACGTCCCGCACGTCCTTCTCCAGCGTCGTGATCAGAAACATCCCCGACCCGCCGCGCAGTTTGAGCACGTCGCATTCAAACTCATTCGCGGTGGTCGCTTCGACAATGATTTCGGAGCGGTGCAGCGGCAGTGCGTACTGCATCTGCAACTGTGCGAGCAGCTCTTGACCGCCGATCCGGACGTCGGGCAACCGACCTGCACGGTGAAGGCGAGAAAGCAGTGGGCAGGCGTCGGTGGGCAAGAAGGCTTGCATCAAGCCCACGGGGTCGTTCGCGACAGAGCTGACCGTGGTGAGCTCGAACACCTCGGACCGCACTGGCACAGACAGCATTCTGCCTAGGTTGTGCCCGGCGGTGGTCACTCGGGCGTCTATGAGACGGGCAATGACTGCACCGGCGTCAAGATCCTCGGCGTTCCAGGCGCGAGAGGTCGTCCGCGCTTGGGGCCACTGCTTCGGGCGCAGAACCACCGTACCGCGGCCTTTCTGCCGAAGCACTTGGCCGTCTGCTTGCAAGATATCGAGGGCTTTCCGGATGACCGTGCGGCTGACGCCAAGGCCATCGCCGAGCTCCGCTTCGGAGGGCAAGAGATCACCGGCCGCCCAGTTACCGGCCTCGATGTCTTGTTTGAGCACCTCCTGGAGCTGATAGTAGAGCGGGACAGCGCTGAGTCGGTCGAGTTGGCCGACCCGCGCCAAGAACGTCGCGGGTAACGCCTGCATCGAGTGCACCGGCATCGTCCGTGATCAGACGCGTGGCCCGGGAGTGGCTCCTGCTACGAACACTGAGTGGTGCTCGAAGCAGGCTTCCCGTACGGGGTAGTCAAGGCAATCGCGGTTGTCACGATAGGTGACGTCGCCATTGACAATGCGCTGGAAGCCCTCCGCGATCTCCTGCATCAACTCAGCGCCATTGTCGACTCGCATGAAGTGACAGACGAAGATCCGCTGGACGCTGTGCCGGAGGTCTGTGACGAGACGCTCAGTGGAGAGCGCGAACGCCTCGACATCGGAGTCCTCGAGCTGCGCGTAGATGGGACCGGTGTTGAGGGTGTCGCCGCCGAAGAGCAGCCCACGGGCGTCGTCCACGAGGCAGATGCTGTCGGGCGAGTGACCGGGAGTGTGCAGCACCCGAAGGCTGCGGTCCCCGAGGTCAACGACGTCCCCATCGTCAAGGAGTCTCGTGGCCTGGCTGGGAACGATCTCGTAGTTTTCCGGGTGAAAGCCGGCCGGAAGTGGCCGGATGAGGGTGTCCCCTGAGACCAAGTGGAAATACGTGTCATCTAGTGCCTTGTAGCCTGCCCACGCATCGATGAGGTTGCGGGTGTAGGCCATGTATCCCGATGCGAGACCCTCGGGTGCGGCTTGGGCGAGCTGCTGTGCACCGAGTCGGTGAATGGCGATGTCATCGAACAGCCGATTCCCTCCGGTGTGGTCGAAGTGGTAGTGCGAGTTGATGACCGAGACGGGTTTGCCAGCGAGACCTTCCGCGACTGAGCGGATGTTTGCGACACCCAGCCCGGTGTCGAGCAAGACGGCCCGTTCCGACCCAACAATCAAGAAGTTGTTGACGTGCCCCGGTTCGGCGATGAGATATACGTCCTGGTCGAGCTGACGGACTTCAAACCATTCTCGCTTGGGGTGCGCCGAGGTCCAGTCGACCTCGGCCACATCTGTTATACGCGCCACTACCGGTTCCCGTTCGCATCGTGACCGCTGACCTGGTTCGGTACGACGCCCCCGGTGGCGCCACCAGCCGGGCGTTGCACGGGCACGGTGGCGTCGGGAATGGCTTCCAGTCTTCCGCGCATCGTGACGAGGTAGCCGACGAAGGGGACGATGAGTCCGACGAAGATTGAGATATCGCCACCGCCGATACTCGCAACCAGTGGTCCGTCAAATGCCGCGCTGCTGGAGAACAGTGCTGCGCCGACGACCCCGGCAAGGAACCACCCCAGGGCGTGCGGGTTGTAGCCCTTCCAGAACCAGTAGCGACCGGATGTGGCGTAGAGCGCCTCGACGTCGTACCGACCGCGACGAAGCAGCATGTCCGCCAAGTAGACGCCGCCGAACGGCGCGATCCACAGCACCATGAGCGAGAGGAACTCGATAAAGGAGTTCGTGAAGTCGAAGACGAACAGGGCGTAGATCGACAGGGCGGTTCCCACGGTGGCGTCGATGATGACCGCCTGCCAGCGCTTCACCTTGAGGCCAAGTGCCAGCAGACTCATGCCGGACGAATACGTGTTGAGGAAGTTGTTGGTGATGGTCCCGCCCACGATCACAGCCAGATAGCCCACGAAGAACCATGACGGCAGGATGTTCTTCAGGCCGGCCACCGGATCCGTCATGTCGGTGGCCGTCGCTGCGGCCACCCCGATGACTGTGATCAACACCGCTGGAACCAGGTTGCCAAGGGCTGTCCACAGCATGATGCGGCGACCCGAGGTGCGACGAGGCAAGTACCGGGAGTAGTCCGCTGCCGTGTTCACCCACGACAACGGCGCCGCAGCCATGACGAGCAGCGCCAGAAGCCATGCACCGACATGGGTGGGTGCACCGAGTTGTGGGTGCGCGTGGAAGTTGGTCTTCGGGAGCACCAAGATGCCGAGGATGACCGTACCGATTCCCAGCACGTACGAGAAGAACTTGTTCAGCACTGTGATCGCGGCGATCCCCAAGATGGCAACACCAAAGGTGAGAACAACGACAACGAGAAGTGCGGCAACCTTCCACGTCGTCCCCGACCCCGCTCCGCACTCCTGCGCGATCTGGTAGAGCGAGAGGGTACCGATCACGATGTTGACCGCTTCCCAGCCCACTGCGGTCAGCCAGCTCAAGAAAGCGACAGGCGCGTTCCCCCGAACGCCGAATGCGCTCCGGGAGATGGCGAGAGTTGCGGTGCCCGCGCGGGCACCTGGGATGGCGCACAACCCGATCAGCACGCTGAAGCCACTACCGATCACCGCCACCGTCACCGCTGCCCAGAAGCTCAAGCCAAAGCCGACGATGATGGCCCCGTCGATCACGTACGTGAAGATGAGGTTTGCGCCAAACCAGATCCAGAAGAGATCGAAGGGCCGACCGCGACGTTCGGATTCACTGATGTGGTCGATGCCGTGCTGCTCCACCGCGAACGCCGTAGCCGCCGCGGGGGTGGGGTCTGCCTCGTCTACCCGATCTGCGATCTCCGTCATGGCATCCCTCGAGGCGTCGCGCCGGCAACCTAGGATCCTAGGTGCGCGTACCGTCGCATGTGCCCTGCTTCACAGTCAAGAACCCCCGCGGGTCTCGGCCCTCACGTTGGCGAAAGTAGCGCGGCGTCGTCCCGGCCACCGTCGAAGGCGGCAGGCCGCACCAACGCGTGCAGCACGGCGGCAGTCCGGCCAGGGTCCGCCACACAACCGCATCCCGGCGTCGTTCTGCACGTTGTCGAGACCCGGGAAGGGCTGGCGTTCCTCGGGAGCGTCCGGAAGCGCGGGAGCGTCGTCACCGACGACCCTGACGCCGGGCTGTCGCCGCTGACCGGCAGCGTGTTGATGTCGATGGGGATCGGGTTGATCTGGGGTCGCGATCTCGGTCCCTCCAGCCGTGTCCAACAAAGATCTTGGTCGAGTCCGCGTCGTGGTGGGCATCCCCGGTCACGGGGCGAGCGCTGCCAGGTAGGTGCGCAGCAGCGGATCTACCAGGCGCCAACGTCCCGTGGTGTGCGCGCTCACGCCGGGAACCTCCTCCACCACGCCGGCCCTGACCAGCATCTCAATCGCCCGTTGGGTGCTGCGTGGGGACGTGCCGGCGTACGGGGCGGTGCCGCGGGCTAGCCGACGTGCCACCTCAAAGGTGTGCTTGCCGAGCTCGCGGATCCGTTCGACCTC
>NZ_JACMOM010000338.1 GCF_014378035.1 Aeromicrobium sp.
GTCAAGGGTCTATGGCCGGTGCGTAACCCTGCGGGAATCTGGCCAGAGTTGGCGACAGCGGTCTTCGTCGGCTGAGCCTGTTCGTTCCCGTGAACGATCCCCTTGAGGCGATCGCAGGAGGCTATGATCACGGCCTCGGGCTGTCATCGTTTCTTGGTCTCGTGAATCTCCTCGCGTGCTAGGTCCACGAACACCTTGAGCGCGTTAACTGCCCGGTCTACGGCCTCTCCCGTCGGTTGACTTTCGATTCTCTGGGCCAGTCGTGCAAGTTCTCGGGCTGCGTCCCGGGTCTCTTGAGCGCATAAGAGGTTGATAGTCGTGCGACCAGACTGGATAGCGTGCAGCCACTCGACTCGTTCAGTTGGAGAGACGGTGGACACGTGCCGGAAGCGGTCTATCAAGAGGCTGTTGTTCTCCGCGAAGGCGGAGATGGCGTCGATCTTCTTCTCGCTAAGCCACAATTGATGCCGGTTCCTGTGCGTGACCGTGGCCCCTACGGCTGCGCCTACGGCAGCACCAATGAGCCCAACCCCGGCAGCCAGCAATGTGGTCAGTGAGGCGTCATTCATAGTCCACGGTTATACACGATCCGAGTCCCCAAGACCGCCAGGGAATGCATGCTGCAACCTCCTATGCGCGACTGCCGCTACGCCTTCGCCCTGGCTCTTACCGCACGCGTCTCAGTCATTCCCGCACGCCGAAGGGTCCACGGGGACGAATCAGGCGGTCGGACGCCAACGCCTGGGATGACTTCGCCCGGCGCGACCACCGCACGAGCTGCTCACGCTCATCGTCAGTCAGGGTCAGCTCGGTCTTGGGTCGCCCGGAGTCGGGATCGTTGTGGCCGTGTGCCGTCACTCAAACTCGGGGCGCTAAAGCCCCCAGAGGGCAGGGACCAACGATTAAGGGCGCCTACCTCGCCGATGAGAGGACTACAAGATTGGCGCCCTGGCCCATCTCAGTCGGGGAACGATGACCGGACCAGCGGCACGGCCGGGACCTCACCGGGCACCTCACGGATTCCGCCGAAGGGGCCCGCCGCTTCACGCCCCGTGCCATACTTTTCAGGTAAAGACCTGGCAAGTTGTTAGTTTATAACAGCTGTGTCCTTTGCGAGTCCTGTGCCATTTTGCACCATACGAGGGAAATTTGATGTCTTCGACGAGCGGGACGTTCGAAAGCCCGCTGGAGGCTGTGCTTGACGCGTTGGTGGGGATGGACCAGAACGGGGTGATCCGGTTTGTCAATCGCCAGACCGAGTCGCTGTTCGGTTACGACCGCGACGACCTGATCGGCCAGCGAATTGAGACGCTGGTGCCGGAGTCTCTGTGGCAGATCTACGCCGAGCACCGGGAGCGCTACTTCGCAGACCCCAAGGCTCGGTCTTCTGGACTCGATCTGGTGTTGATCGGACGACGACAAGACGGCACCGAGGTCCCTATCAACATCAGCATGTCCCACATCGACACTGGGGACGTCTTGTTGGTGGTCACGGCGGTGCGCGACGTGACCCAACGGCAGCAGGCAGTCAAGAACGCACAGCTCACAGCGGCGATCGTGCAGTATTCGGACGAAGCCATCATCAGCTGTTCACTCGACGGAATCATCACGAGCTGGAACCCGGCGGCCGAGCGGATGTATGGCTACCTGAGCGCGGAGGTCATCCGCAGGCCCGCCAAGCTCCTGACTCCCAAGGATCGAACGACCGAAATCGGCGCCATCCTGGAACAAATCAAGGTCGGCCAACATGTCGAGCACCTCCAGACCCTGCACGTCCGAAAAGACGGAAGGGCGTTCTCGGTCTCGGCCACGATCTCGCCGATCTTCGACGCGGATAGCGCGGTCGTCGGCGCGGTCGTCATCTGCCATGACGTGACCGCACCAAAGCTTGCAGTTCGACACACCCGGAACTTGATCTACGCAGCCCTGGACTCATTGCTGGCGATAAGCCCCGAACGGGCGCTCACCGACGTCGAAGAGACCACATCAAGGCCACAAAGATCCCCCAGGAATAGCTGATCGGTACCCACATCGCGCGGTGATACCTCAGACACCATGTTGCTGCCCTCTTCCCGCCGGATCAGCGGCGACACCCTCGGAAGTGCGTGCCGACAGGGCCTCGCAGTTGTGTCGTCGGACCCTGAAACGGTCGAGTACCGCGCGCAGTACCTCGACCTCACGTTCGTATGCCGTGCGGTCGGCACTGACGATCCGCAGGTGGCCGACGACGAGTCGAGGGACGTCGGCTGGTTCGAGGCCGATGCGCTGCCCGCGTCCCTGATGAGGTCGTCGCAGGAACGCATCGCCCACGCGCTGGCCTACCGCGCGCACCCGGAGAACGGAACCTGGTTCGCCCGCCCGTCGTAGCCCCGTGGCCGTAGGGACGAGCGAAGGTCACCGGCCCTTCGCGGGTTGGTACGGGCGACGGGCGGGCCATAAGACCAAGCCGGTAGGGGTCACCAGAGGCCGCCTGGGCCGTCAAGACCGACTGAACATCGGAGGTGCAGGAGCCTTCTTACAGCGACGTACGACGACTCACTGGCATAGTCACTGCCGCCCGGTAGCCGATCCCGTTGGGAACACCTGGCCGGCACCCTCCGACGTGACAAGCGCCCGAAATGCGGCAAGCAGATGCGGATGTTTGACCTGACTCACCGGTGTGCTTAGCCGCGGATCAGGCAGGTTCCATTCGGTGGGTTCACGGCTGGCGTTAACCGCCCTGATGGCAAGAGCGGCTGGCGCCTGACCTCGTTCAAATCGGCGCCGCGGAGAACCTCAGCCGGGACTGGCAGAAGGTGTTGGGCTGTGGATCCTGAGAGAATGAGCCGCGAGGGGCACGAAGGACGCACACGCCCCGACAAGCGGCTGCGGTCACTGGACGACTTTCTCTTGGCAGCGAGGGCTGGGTTGTCCAGCGTAA
>NZ_JACMOM010000058.1 GCF_014378035.1 Aeromicrobium sp.
ACGATGGACGCCTTAACTGGGGCCGCCGACTTACCAGGGGGTGTCTCGAGCTCGGCGACATATTTGACGAAGACTTGGGCAGTGGCCTGGGTGAGCCGCTTTGCCTCGGCCGGAGACGTGTCAGTGATTGAGATCCGCAGGACAACTGTGTCTGGCTCGACCGAAGCCTTGATCTTGGAGGCGAGCACGCGCGGGCTCACGTCGAGATTGAGCTCTTCGTCCACGCGACGCGAGATCTCCTCACCGTTCAACAAGCTCGCGTAGGACTTCACGCGCTGCTCCGAGAAGAGCCCGCCCTGGTAGGCATCCGAGTTGCCCGACTGTGACGTGGTGACGAACAGCCGGGCCGACGACTGATACATGCGAGTCGCAGTGGCTGTGTAGAGAAGTGCGATCACGATCGCGCCGATCGCCACCAGCCCGATCAGCAGCCAGCGCTGCCGAAGGATTCGCGTGTAGTCCTGAAGCTCCATGCCCTGCCTGTCGTCGGTCGTCGGGATTACCCTAACGACTTCACTCAGATAAAGCCGACTCGACCACTAACGCCGACTCGATCGCGCGATCTGACAGGTCGCGGCCCTGCTTGTGAGTTGAGATCTGCACCGCACCAGGCCGAGAGCTTATGGCCGGTTCTCATCGGAAACCCAATCGGCAGGGTAGTATCACGAGCGCACGAGCGCGGTTACCGACAACAAACGTGGCTATCGACAACCGCGTGCGGCCACACTACTGTTTATTTACAGCACTCCCACCAACATTTTTGAGTCCCTCGGAGGATCACATGCACAACCTCAAACTGAAGCTCGCGTCAGCAGCGGCGTCGGTGGCGGCTGTCGCGATCATGACAGCGGGATCAGCGCAGGCTGCATACGAAGACTCCACCATCGATTTCGCGATTTCAGATTCGACGCCGATCGAGGGTTCCACCTTCACCGTCAAGGCCTCGTCAAATGCGGACTGCGACT
This sequence comes from Aeromicrobium sp., assembly GCF_014378035.1. Classification (GTDB taxonomy): domain Bacteria; phylum Actinomycetota; class Actinomycetes; order Propionibacteriales; family Nocardioidaceae; genus Aeromicrobium. The sequence goes on from NZ_JACMOM010000058.1 coordinate 966, forward strand.
GGACGGCGGCATTCAACGGATCGACCGAGTCTGCCTCAGGCGAGAACATCAGCGCGGAGTTCACTGCTCCTTCAGTCGAGAAGGACACAGACTTCGCCCTGACAGTTCGTTGCTCGTACGACGAGAAGCCGGTCCTGACTGCGACTCGCACCGCCACCGTCACCGTTCTTGCCAAGGACTCAGTCGGCGGCGCCGACACTGACGAGAGCGGCGTCCTCCCCGACACCGGCGGCTTGGACGTCGAGTACCTCTGGGCCGGCGGCGCACTCATCCTGATCGGTGCGGGCGCCACGTTCGCGGCTCGCCGCAGGAGCGTCAAGGCATAGTCCTGACCATGCAATAGCCGACCTGATGTCCGGTTCCCGCATCCGCGGGGGCCGGGCATCAGTTCGTCACCGCCTTTCTGCCTGACCGACGCCACACAATGAAACTCGAGGGATGACCATGGCTGGCCGACGCTCGCGAAAATCGCCCCGTCGCGCACCCGCCTTCGTCAGCCGACGCGCAACCCTATGGACCCTCGCATCGGGCGGCCTCATCGTGCTGTGCATCGGTGCGCTGTTCGGCTACCAGGCGGTGAAGGCGCGGTCCGCACTGCAGCTCGCTGCGACGCAGGCTCAACAGCTGCAGAGCCAGGTCTCTGCCGGCGACGTGAAGACGGCTCGGACCACACTCAGCAAGCTGGAGTCATCCACCGGCAATGCCGAGTCGCACACCAGCGGAGTCCTCTGGAATGCCGGCGCCCACGCTCCGTTCTTCGGCCACAACGTCGAAGCAGTGCAGACCATCTCGCGCGTGCTCCATGAGCTCTCGCGAACGGGCCTCAAGCCAATCGTCGATGCGGCCGACTCGATCGACACCCAAGCGTTCAGCCCCTCCGACGGCAAGGTTGACGTCAAGGCCATCGCGGACATCGCTCCGGCGCTCAGCGTGGCCGATCGGTCGCTCACGTCAGGCATGCGGCAGCTCGAGGACGTGAACGCCGCGGATCTCATCGGCCCGCTGCAAGGGCCGGTGTCAGACCTCAAGTCCAAGCTCGCCAAGGCACAGCGAGCGGCCTCCTCCGGGGCGACGGCGGCCAAGGTCATGCCCACGATGCTAGGAGCGACGGGGTCGAGAAGTTATCTGCTCGTTTTTCAGAATCTTGCAGAGTCCCGGTCGACCGGCGGCATCGCCGGAGCATACGCGGTGGTCAAGGCCGAAGACGGCAAAGTCTCCTTGTCCAAGCAAGGAACTGGCTCTTCGTTCGGCTATTTCGATCAGCCAGTCGTCTCGCTGACCAAGGACGAGAAGAATCTCTACTCGAACCTCATGGCCTCATATTGGGCCGACGCGAACTTCACCCCGGACTTCGCCCGCAGCGGCGAGATCTACCGTGCCATGTATGCGGAGAGATCAGATCAAGAGGTCGACGGTGTCATCTCCGTAGACCCGGTGGCGCTGTCATACATCCTGAAGGCGACCGGCCCGATCAAGCTCGGCAACGACGCTGAGCTCACGTCAAAGAATGCGGTCGAGGTCCTGCTCAACAAGATCTATCTCGCAACTGGCGACAACCTCAGCCAGGACACCTTCTTCGCGGACGCCGCATCCAGGGTCTTTGACGCAGTTTCCTCCGGCAAGGCCGACCCACAGACGTTGCTGTCGGCCTTGGTGAAGTCTTCTCGGGAAAATCGCGTCCTGGTCTGGTCGCACGACAAGACGGAACAGGCTGTGCTGTCCGACACCCGCGTAGGCGGCACGCTGGCCAGCGACTCCGGAGCGACGCCCCACGTCGGGATCTACCTCAACGATGCGACCGCCACGAAGCTCGAGTACTACCTCGACCACAAGTCGTCCATGCACACCGACGTGTGCTCGAGTGGCGATGTCCAGACCATCCAGACCACCACCGTTCTCCGTTCCACGGTGCCGAAGGGTGGCAAGGGTCTGCCGGACTCGGTGACCGGACCGAGCAAGGACGGCAAGCAGGGCATCATGCGACTCAACGTTCGCGTGTATGCGCCGTATGGTGGCCGTATCGACGAAGTGACCGTCAACGACGATCCACAGACGATCCAGTCGGCCCGGCACGAACGCCGCAACGTCACCGTCGTGCCCGTGCGGCTCGAGCCAGGCCAGACAGTCACGGTGCGGACCGACCTCGTTACCGGAAAGGGCCAGCCCGACGACCCGATCCTGACTACCACCCCCACGGTCAACCCGACCCGCAACAACGTCGCCGTGGCGAGCGCCTGCCGACGCTAGCTCCGCAATGACGCCGGAGGACTGTGTGGACCCAGCAGGCGTGTTTGCTGCCTACGCGGACGCCGCCGCCGGCCTCGACTCGTGGCACTCCGGCGGGCGAGTGGCCCTCCGGGTGGCTGTGTCGGCGACGAGCTTCTCGAGCTTGGTCTGCACGTGCTGGCGGGCCTGGTTCTCGGTGCTGGCGCGGCGCCACAGCGAGCCGACCTGGCGCCGCGGGGTGGGGTTGACGACCGGTACGAGGCGTACGTCCGGCGGCAGCAGGACCCGGCCGAGCCGTGGCATCAGCGCGACCGCGACGCCGTGGCTGACGAGTGCCGCGTGGGTGCTGTAGTCGGCATCGTGGAACCGGATGTCGGGACGTGTGCCGTGCGCCGCGAACATCTGGACGAGCCACTCGTGGCAGATGCTTCCGGGGTGCGTGCTGACCCAGCGCTCACCAGTCAGGTCGGTCGTCTCGAGCTCGTCACGTCCGGCGAGCGGGTGATCGGCAGGCAGCAGGACGTCGGCCTGGTCGGCGAACAACGGGACGAGCGGCAGCGACGGCGGGATGTTCAGGGGCAGTGTGTTCCAGTCGTGCACGAGGGCAAGGTCGGCGCCGCCACGCTCGACGATCACGACGATCACGACGATCACGACGGACTCGCGCGGGTCGTTCTCGAGCAGCGTGACCTCGAGCTCGGGGGCCGAGACCTGCAGCCGGGCCAGCAGCGGCGCGACCAGGCCCCGGCAGGCGCTGGAGAACGAGGCGAGGCGGAACGACCCGGTCAGCGGACCCGGGGCGGCCGGGAGGTTCTCGACCCGCTCGAGCACCGGGGACCGGCTCTGCCGCCCGAGCCGCTTGATCTGCTGCGACACTGCCGACGGGGTGAAGCCGAGCTCGGCCGCGGCAGCGACGACGCTGCCATGGTCGTGGACGGCGATCAGCGAGCGCAGGGCGCCCAGGTCAATCGTCGAGTCGATCAATCATGAAGCACCCGTCCGTGATCCCATTCATCAAGCGTCGCTGGTGATACATCGTTCGGCAGGGGAGAATTGAGGCATGTCGCCCAAGCACAGCATGCTCGCAGTCCTGGTGATGCTGGTGTGGGGCGTCAACTTCGTGGTCATCGACGTGGGCCTCAAAGGCGTCCCACCGCTGCTCTTCCTCGCGATGCGGTTCACCCTGGTGGCCCTGCCGCTGGTGTTCTTCGTCCCGCGACCGCAGGCGGGCTGGCGCGACGTCGTCGCGATCGACGCGTTCATGAGCCTGGGCCAGTTCAGCC
>NZ_JACMOM010000339.1 GCF_014378035.1 Aeromicrobium sp.
CGGCGCGGACGTACAGTGCCGACCCTCCGACCAGCACCGGGACGACCCCGCCGGCGAAGCAGTCGGCGATCGATGCCCGGGCCAGGGTCTGGAACTCTGCGACGGGTGCCGTCTCGGTGACCTCGAGGACGTCGAACAGGTGGGGCGGCACGACCTGGCTTTCTGCCGCCCTGGGCTTGGCCCTGCCGATGTCCATGCCGCGGTAGAGCTGCATCGAGTCGGCGTTGACGATCTCCGCCGGATGGCCCGCACCTCCGTGGCCGGTCGCCCTCATCCGCCGGGCGATGTCTACTGCCAGCGACGACTTGCCGGATGCCGTGGGGCCGACGATGACCACGAGGTGATCTGTCACAGACATACGTGAAGTCTCGCAGTAGGGTGACTCTCACACCGGAGGGGTTGCCTCGACCGCTCGTGACCGTCACCACCGCTCACAGAAGGGGGAAGCCATGGGTTTCCTCGACAAGCTGAAGAAGAAGGCTCCTGAGCTCAAGGCCAAGGCGGCAGACCTCGCGGCCAGCCAGAACGACAAGATCGACCGAGGTCCCGACAAGGCCGCCGGCGCTGCGAGCAAGGCCACCAAGGGCAAGTACGACGCCAAGATCGACGGCGCGGTCGGCAAGGCCAAGGACAGCGTCGACAAGCTCGCCGAGGACGGCAAGAAGTAGCCGGTCTGCTCAGGCGATCGGTGCCAGCTGCCAGTCAGCCACCCAGTAACCGACGCCGAGGGGCGCCACGTCCACGCGCAGGTTGGCGCGGATGTCGGCGCCCTCGTGCGTCTGCGACCTGATCTGCGCGCTCACCAGCTCGCCCAACGTCCGAAGCGGGCGGGTGCCGGCGGCACCGAGCTCGTCACCGAGCGCGACATCGAGCGCGGCCAGCACTGAGATGTCACCAGTGCCGAGCGCCGAGGCGATCGCCGAATCGAAGGGCTCGGCCCGCTCGTCGAGGTAACCCGGCGCTGCGACCGTACGCTTGACGCTGCCGTCGGCCATGACCAGCACCGCCACCGATCCGCCGATGTCGGGCACACCCGTCGAGTAGGTGCGGGGCCCCTCCCAGCCGGCGCGGTCCAGCAGCCAGGCGCCGATCGTCAGGCTCAGCGGCAGGCCCTCGCCCTCGCCCCCGGCATGCAGCTCGACCCCGTACGCCTCGAAGCCGCCGCCTGCCGACTCGTCGCGATCATCGCCCGCCGCACCGGAGCCGAGGACGACGATACGGTCCGGGCGGAGCGCCACAAGCGCGCCGACCACCTCGTCGCAGGCCTGCCGGACGTCATCCAGCTCGGAGGCGGCACCTGCCGCGACCTCTGGTACCAGCATGGGTGGGTGCGGGCACACAGCGGCGGCGACGATCACCACTCGAGCCTAGTGGGCACGCCTCAGATGTCCCGTTGAAGGCGGCAGGCACGGCCGGGTCATGACACGATGAACACGTGATCGAGTCACCCGGCCTGCCGGCCTACCCACCGGCACGCAACGCCTGGGACTACCCACCACCACCGGTCTCACACGGGTGGAAGTGGGTCGCGATCGCCGCCGCTGTGCTCAGCCTCCTGGCTGCCGTGGCCCTGGCCTCGACGGCCTACATCGCAGGCACCCACGACAACCCGGGCCTGATCCAGGACCAGCGCATGCTCGATGTCATCGGGCGCGAGTGCCTGATCATGACGGCCACCGTCGACTCGATGCCGGTGTTCGGTCCCCCACGCCAGCAGGCCGCGATCCTGGAGGATCAGGACGCCGCGGTCCTCACGATGGTCGAGGCGATCCGCAAGGCCCGCGACCGTACGGGGTCGGACGACCGGCCGATCACCCAGTGGCTCAACGACTGGGAGCGGCTCGTCGGCGCACGGGAGACACTTGCCGAGGCGCTGCAGACGAGCCCGACCAGCAACCTCTACATCCCCGCTGACGAGAGCGGAAACCCCATTGACGAACGTATGAATGACGCGTTGATCCTCAGCGAGTGCGTCGTGCCACACGCGCTCGTCGACCCCTACATCGCCGAGGAGACGACGGTCTGAGCCGCGGTC
>NZ_JACMOM010000340.1 GCF_014378035.1 Aeromicrobium sp.
GCCGGGGCTGTGGCGTTCCACTTCGCCCTCGAGGTGGTGCCCGGAGTGCCGGTGCCGTTGACGCTCGGGATCTATCAGCCCGAGCTGCCACCGCGGCTCTCGACCCAGGTTGGTGCCGTACCTGCAGCAGAGTCGTTGGCAGCCTCGTTCCGCGCAGCCGAGCCTGACGCCGCGGTCTCGACATGGGGAGACGACAACAACGGAGTCACGCGAGTCCTGAGGATGTCGCCTGCTGATCCGGCGGCAGAGGCCGCCAGGCCCCTCCTGCGGGCTGACTACTGGATCACCGCCGTAGGGAGTGAGGCGACCACCGTGTTCTCGTTCGCGGCGCCGGTGTTGTGGGACCAGACCGCGCCTGCTCTGCTGGAGCTGCTCGACGCGATCATCTCCACCGTTCAGTGGTCTCCGGGCGATCCACAAGACGCCGATGCTGTGGCGGCAGCGGACTGATGCGCCGCGGATGAGTGGTCAGCCCGGGTTGCCCTCGCCGGCTGCGTGGTCGCCCCACGGCTGCCGCTCGAGCGTCCCCTCGGCGGCGGCGCCTTCCAACAGCGCGGCCCAAGGGCACATGAGCTCGTCGGGCTCGTGGCCGCTGACGCTGATCTGGCCGTTGCCGCGCAACTCCACTGGTGATGTGGCTGGCTGGTACCGCCACCTTCACCGCGCAGGGCCTCACTGCTCGCTGCGACACGACGAATGAAGGGCATGTGGGAAAATGAAGCGCCCCAGGTTTGAGTTAAGTCCACGGGCGTGGTGTACGACGGGCCCGACTTGAGCGTGGCGTCGTGACATAGCGACGGCCACCGCGTGATCCTTCAGAAGACCTTGCGAAGTCCAACTGAAGGAGAGCACGACGATGACCGTCGACCCCAACTCTATTGACCTACCCGCCTTTATGGCCGAGCACCTGCAGCGTGCCGAGCCCGACCTGCTGCGCAGCATGTTGTCGACGTTCGTCCAGGCGTTGATGTCGGCCGAGGCCGACGCGATCTGCGGCGCCCCGTACGGCGAACGGTCCCCGGAGCGGACCAACTCCCGTAACGGCTACCGGACCCGCGACTTCGACACCCGCACCGGGACGATGGAGGTCGCGATCCCCAAGCTGCGCGAGGGGTCCTACTTCCCTGACTGGCTACTCGAGCGCCGCCGGCGGGCCGAGCGGGCGCTGACCACGGTGGTCGCGACCTGCTACCTGCTGGGTGTCTCGACTCGGCGGATGGAGAAGCTCGTCGAGACCCTCGGCATCACCAGGTTGTCGAAGTCGCAGGTCAGCGTGATGGCACGTGAGCTCGACGCCCACGTTGAGGACTTCCGGACCCGGCCCCTGGACGCCGGCCCGTATACGTTCGTGGCTGCGGACGCGTTGACGATGAAGGTCCGTGAGGGCGGCCGGGTGGTCAACAACCACGTGCTGGTCGCGACCGGCGTCAACGCCGACGGGCACCGCGAGATCCTCGGCGTCGACATCTGTTCCGCCGAGTCAGAGGCCGGCTGGTTGACCCTGTTCCGTGGCATGAACGCCCGCGGCCTGTCCGGGGTCAAGCTGGTCACCTCTGATGCCCATGCCGGGCTCGTCGCGGCCCTCGGCGCCACGATGGGCGGCGCGTCCTGGCAGCGGTGTCGCACCCACTACGCCGCCAACCTGATGGCGATCTGTCCCAAGCACGCCTGGCCCGGCGTGAAGGCCCTGCTGCACAGCGTCTACGACCAACCCGACGCCAAGGCTGTGCACGCCCAGTTCGACAAGCTGCTCGAGGCCGTCGCCGACAAGCTGCCCGCGGTCCACGACCACCTCGACGACGCCCGTGCCGACATCCTCGCGTTCACCGCGTTCCCCAAGGAGATCTGGCGCCAGATCTGGTCCAACAACCCCAACGAACGTCTCAACCGTGAGATCCGCCGCCGCACCGACGTCGTCGGGATCTTCCCCGACCGCACCTCCGCGATCCGCCTCATCGGAGCTGTCCTCGCCGAGCAGCACGACGACTGGATCGAAGGCCGCCGCTATCTCGGACTCGACGTCCTGGCCCGGTCCCGCCTGGCCCTGATCAACACCGACGAGACCACTACCGAACAGGAGGACCTGACACCCGCCGCACTCACTGCCTAGAGTGCAACCACCGGATCACGCGGTGGCCCCTTCATCCACCACGACCGTGGACTTGACCTCAGGTTTGATGCCGCTCCTCTTTGAGTCCAGGAGGATGAGCAGCATGGCTGAAGAAGATTGATGATGAGCTCAAGGCCAGAGCTGTGCGACTGGTCAATGACCATCAGGGCGAGTACTCCTCGCTCACGGCCGCTGCGGCGGTCGTGGCCAAGCAGCTCGGGGTCGGTAAGGAGTCCGTGCGTCGTTGGGTGCTCCAGTCCCAGATCGATGGCGGTCAACGGGCCGGGGCCAGCACTGCGGAGTTGGCTGAGATCAAGGCGCTGAAGGCGGAGAACCGTCGGCTACGCGAGGACGTCGAGATACTTCGTGGGGCCACAACTTTCTTCGCCGGGGAACTCGACCCCCGCAACCGCTGA
>NZ_JACMOM010000341.1 GCF_014378035.1 Aeromicrobium sp.
GGCGAGGCTGGCGAGACCACCGACGAGTCCGCGGTCGCACCGGTGTCCGATGAGAACCTGCAGGAAGAGAAGACGGGGGACGCGGCCGCTGCTCCCGAGACCGCGACAGCTGCCCCCGACGCTCCGGCCGAGAACGCTCCAGCCAAGGGGCCGATCGCCGAGGAAGCCGCGCAGGAACGTGCTCCTGCCTCCGCCGGGAGCGCCGAGGCCGAGCAGGCCGCCGCCGAGAACGCCCCCGAGAACGCCCCCGCGCCGCAGGCCGCGACCGCGCCATCAGCCGGCGGCACCGCTGTCACCCTCCCAGCGCTCGGCGAGAGCGTCACCGAGGGCACCGTCACCCAGTGGCTCAAGCAGGTCGGCGATGATGTGGCGGTCGACGAGCCGCTGCTCGAGATCTCCACTGACAAGGTCGACACCGAGATCCCGTCGCCCGTCGCTGGCAAGCTCCTCGAGATCAAGGTCGGCGAGGACGAGACTGTCGAGATCGGTGCCGAGCTCGCGATCATCGGCACGGCCGACGCTGCCGCTGCCCCTGCCCCCGCCGTAGAAACGCCCGCCCCGGCGGCCGCCGAACCCACACCCGAGCCAGTGGCTGCCGTCGCTGCCGCTGCACCTGAGCCTGCACCCGAGCCTGTGGTGGCACCCGCACCGACGCCGGAGCCCGCCAACCCCGAGTCGCAGGCCACTCCGAGCCCCACGCCGGTCAAGGAGTCCACGGAGACACCCGCCGAGTCAGCCGACAACGGAGGAGGAGACTCCTACGTCACGCCGATCGTGCGCAAGCTCGCCAAGCAGCACGGCGTCGACCTCGCCGTCGTCACCGGCACCGGAGTCGGTGGACGCATCCGCAAGCAGGATGTGCTCGACGCGGCTGAGAAGGCACCCGCGGCTGCCGAGGCACCCGCCGCCGCAGCATCGGCCCCCACCCCGGCAGCGCCCGCCACCGAGCCGTCCGCCCTGCGAGGCAAGACCGAGAAGCTCACCCGCCTCCGCAGGACCATCGCGACGCGAATGGTCGAGTCCCTTCAGGTCTCGGCACAGCTCACGACGGTCGTCGAGGTCGACGTCACCGAGATCGCCCGTCTGCGCACGCGCGCCAAGGAAGCGTTCCTCGAGCGTGAAGGCGTCAAGCTCTCGTATCTGCCGTTCTTCGCCAAGGCCGCCATCGAAGCGCTGAAGATCTACCCCCAGGTCAACTCGTCAATCGACCTCGAGGCCGGCACCGTGACCTACCCGGCGGGTGAGCACCTCGGGGTCGCCGTCGACACCGATCGCGGCCTGTTGGTGCCCGTCATCAAGGACGCGGGCGACCTGTCGATCGCCGGGCTGGCCCGCAAGATCAACGATGTCGCCGAGCGCACCCGCACCAACAAAGTCCTCCCCGACGAGCTGTCGGGCGGGACGTTCACGCTGACCAACACCGGTAGCCGCGGCGCGCTGTTCGACACGCCGATCATCAACCAGCCGCAGGTAGCGATTCTTGGCACCGGCGCCGTGGTCAAGCGGCCGGTCGTCATCACCGACCCCCACGTCGGGGAGAGCATCGCGGTGCGTCAGATGGTGTTCCTCGCGCTGACCTACGACCACCGCATCGTCGACGGTGCTGATGCCGCCAGGTTCCTCACCGCGATCAAGGATCGGCTCGAGGGCGGCGAGTTCGAAGCCGAGCTCGGGGCATGACCGCCATGCATGTCGTCATCGGTGGCGCGTCCGGTTTCCTCGGCGGAGCTCTCACGGAGCATCTGCGGTCCAAGGGACACCAGGTCACCCGGCTCGTGCGCGCGGGCGAGCCCGCCGATGACGCCTCGCTGTGGGACCCCCACACCGGACGTATCGACAGCATCGTGGTCGACCGGGCCGATGCCGTCATCAACCTCTCGGGCTCACCGATCTCCAAGTGGCCCCGCACGGCCGCTCGCAAGCGGGAGATCCTGCGCTCGCGCCTGTCGGCCACCACGACGCTGGCCAACGCCGTCGCAGCGTCGACCACCCCCACGGTGTTCATCTCCGGCTCGGGCATGTCGTGGTACGGCACCGATCGCGGCGACGAGATACTCGACGAGTCCAGCTCTCCGGGTGACGGATTCCTCGCCGACGTCTCCCAGCAGTGGGAGGCCGCCGCCATGCCAGCCGTCGAGGCGGGCGCTCGTACGTGCTTCGTGCGCACCTCGCTGGTGCTCGACGACGACGGGGGCATGCTCAAGCTGATGCTTCCGGCCTGGAAGCTCGGCGGCGGCGCCAAGCTGGGCAAGGGCACGCAATACATGTCGCTCATCTCGCGGCACGACTGGGTGCGCGGAATCGAGCTGCTTCTGGACAACCCCGAGATCAACGGTCCCTTCAACTTCTCGATGCCCCAGGCGGTCACCAACGCCGAGTTCACCGACGCCTTGGGTGACGCCGTCCACCGTCCGACCTTTCTCGCGGCACCGAGATTCGCTGTGAAGGGCGTGCTTGGCGGGCTGTCCGATGATCTTCTGGGCTCTCTGCGCCTCTCCCCCACCGCTCTGCTCGATGCCGGGTTCACCTTCGGGGAGCCCGACCTCGCGTCGGCCCTCGAGGCCGCTTTGCGGTGACCTCCGGTGTGCCACAGTCAGCCAGCGATACGCCACCCGTCGGACGTGCGCACGAGGGTCACGACGCGGCGAGATGGTTGGTCCCGCGGCAGCGCAGTCGTGCTGCCGTCGTCCCACTGGACCCGGGCCTGCGCGAGACGGTCGACGACATCCAGTCGGGCTCGCGAGGACGAGGCGCGCAGCACTCGGCACGACAGGACCCGCATATCGGCGTCGAGGACCCTAGCTCCTCGTCGGTGATATGCCGCGATCATCGCCGCATCGACCTTCAGCCCAGAGCTGCCCCGGACGTACACTTCACGCAGCAGCCCGGAATCGGCCGTGGCGAAGGCCTCGGCGCGTACCTCGTCGAGGTCGGTGAGCCGGCTCGCCCAACGGTCTTGCGCATCAGGCGAGACGCCACGCATTGCGACGATGAGCACCCACAACCAATCCATCCACCCACAGTGCCCGTGTGAGCCGGTAACCCGGCCGTCGTCGTCCACAGGGGGTGCAAAGCTCGGACGTATCGCGAGACCCTGCAGGTCGGGCAACACCCACTCGCAGGCCAGGGCACAGCCCAGGTCAGCGACACACATCTGGGCGCGGGCGAGACAGTTGGCAGAGGCGTGAGGTCGGTGGCGCACCCCCGTCGCGACGCGATCGTGCTGACCGTCGACATTGCCGACAAGGCGTCGGCCGACATCGACTCGGTGGCCAAGGTCGGCGGAGATACGCTGGAGCCGTGACGACGTTGCAGATCCTTGACCAGTGGTACGGCGACCGCGCCATCGACTACCTCGAGGCCTGGGAGCCCCAGCGCACGATGCATGCGCAGCGGGTTGCCGACGAGATACCTGATACCGCGTTGTTCCTCGAGCACCCGGCCGTCTACACCGCCGGCCGGCGCACCGAGCCGCACGAGCGGCCGTTCGACGGGACGCCCGTCGTCGATGTCGATCGCGGTGGGAAGATCACGTTCCACGGGCCGGGCCAGCTCGTGGGCTACCCCATCACCAAGCTTCCGTCGCACGTCCTCGTCGTCGACTACGTACGCAGGGTCGAAGAGGCACTGATCCGTGCCACAGCCGATCTGGGCGTCAGGACAGGTCGCGTGCACGGGCGTTCCGGTGTGTGGCTGGCCGGCGGCGGAGGCAGGCCGGAGCGCAAGGTCGGCGCGATCGGCATCCGCGTTTCCCGTGGTGTGACCATGCACGGCTTCTCGCTCAACGCCGACGTCGACCTTGGCTTCTACGACCGCTTCGTCCCGTGCGGCATCGCCGACGCCGGAGTCACGTCGATCAGCACCGAGCTGGGCCGCGAGGTCACGGTCGGTGAGGCCGCCACCGCCGTGGCGCCGCACCTGCGTGCGCTGCTGCAGTGGGATGCCTACACGCCCTCCCCCGACCTGGCCGACAACGCTCCTGCCGCTGCGGCCGTCCCGGTGTCCGGGCTCACTCGCTGACTCGCAGCGCCTCGCCAAAGCCGACCCCGGCGAAGTCGAACGGCTCGCCGACCAAACAGTTGACGCCCGCAGCCTGCACCCAATTTCGCCGACGCTCGGACTGGACGGCCCAGCCATAGGCCACGGCGCAGGCGTGGCCCTGCGGCGTACAGTGACGGAGTGACTATCGCTCCTGAGGGCCGCAAGATGTTGAGGCTCGAAGTCCGTAACGCCGAGACGCCGATCGAAAAGAAGCCCGCCTGGATCAAGACCCGGGCGAAGATGGGTCCTGAGTACACCGAGCTGATGAAGCTCGTCAAGGGCGAGGGCCTGCACACGGTGTGTCAGGA
>NZ_JACMOM010000342.1 GCF_014378035.1 Aeromicrobium sp.
AAATGAGCGAGCGCGCCTCTGGTCGGCTGATGATCTTCAGGTCGTTGGCAGCGACGACCGACTGAAGGTACACGCCGATGTTCGCGGCAGAAGTATAGGTGCCCTTCGTCTCCCCCGGGCCGAGGTTGTCAAGCGGCAGATGGGTGTTCGGATCCACCGTCTTCTCAAAGAACTTCCAAGTGTCTTTGGCGATCCCGAGCAGCGTTGCCCTCTGTGCTGCGCTCAGGGTCGTGGTGGGGCGGAGCGGGTCTTGTGCGGCCGTTGCGCGTGCGATCTGCGGCTGCACCAAACCAGCGGCGAGCAGCGCCCCCGCGCCGAGTGCCGCAACGAGGGCCGTGCCGAAGCGTCGCCGCCGGGTGCGCGTAGAAGGCGCTCCATGAGTCTCGTTCTGCTGATGCTTCATTGCCCAGTACCTGTTTCGTGTCGTCGTCGACCTTAAAGGTGTGCGGCACTTTTGGAAGAGTACCGCCGCTATTGGAGTCAGTGTATGCGCATACATTTTTATCCGCAAGGGCAGCGTGGTTCGGCCGGCGCCTGGCCGACGACCTTACGGTGTCGGTCACGTGACCATCTTGCGAACGCACTGCGCCAGATTCGTGACCGGTCCATGGCCGGTCAGAGGGCCTGCGGCGTCCCCTCCGAGCTCTCGCGCAACAGCAGTTTCACGGGGAGTCGCACGGCGATCGGCGGCTGGGACGGATCGTCGAGACGACCACGCATCACCCTCATCGCGGCACGACCGAGCCTCACCATCGGCTGTTGCACCGTAGTGAGGCGGGGCGTCGACATCCGCCCGTCTTCGATGCCATCGAAGCCGGTGACGATCGTGTCCTCTGGCACGCGGATGCCTCGAGCCTGGAGTACCTCCAAGATGCCGAGCGCCATCTGGTCGTTAGAGCAGATCAGCGCCCGCGGCGGCCGCCCCGCGGCCAGGATCTCTGTGGCGATCTCCCGTCCACGGGCCCGGGAGAAGTCGCCGTGATGCACCGGGAGCGATTCGGCGTCGATACCACTCTCGGCGAGCGCCTGACGGTAGCCCTCATGTCGCTCGAGGTCGTCGGGCGTGCTTTGCGGACCCGAGACGTAGACGGCATCTCGCACGCCGAGATCGTCGATCACGTGGCGGGTAAGGGCGTGCATCCCTTCCGCATTCGCGACCGTCACATGGTCGTAGTCGTCGTCGCGACGTGCTCCGGCGATGAGCACAATCGGGATACGGCGCGAGATGTGCTCGAGCACATCGTCGGGCACGCTGCCCGCGAGGAGGGCGAGACCGTCGACCCGCCCGGCGATGTCTGCAACGATCTCGACGGCGTTCGCACCGCGACCAACGCCCACCATGAGGGTGAAGCCGTCGCGCCAAGCCTGAAGCTCACTGCCGCACAGAACTTCGTCGAAGTACAGATTAGGCCGACGCACCTCGCCAGAATCAGGCATGTCTATGACGACTTCTACCGCTGTGGATCGGCCAGGGACAACGTGGTTGCGAGTATCGGCTCTGCCTGCACCAGGATCGTCGTCGGCACCGGTCGCATCGGCG
>NZ_JACMOM010000343.1 GCF_014378035.1 Aeromicrobium sp.
AATCCCGCACCGCCTTCGGCGAATCCCGCACCGCCCTCGGCGAATCCCGCACCGCCTTCGGCGAATCCCGCACCGCCCTCGGCGAATGAGCCCACGGGCCGGTCCCCGCAGGGACGGCATACCACGGTGCGTAGGAATGTCGCCTCCGACCGTGGAAAGTTTTCCGCGGTCAGAGCGGCGTTGCATGGGCACCGTGGTAAACCGTCCACCACAGCAGCACCCTATGAGACGTACGCCGAGGGCGAACAGACGTGTTTTGGCGTGTGTTCAGCCATCGACCCGTCTACTGTCGAGAGCGTGAACACTCCACAGACCCCCCAAGCCATGGCCGGCGAGGCCGGGCCGTCCGATCTTGACGGGCACATCTACCAGCGCCTCCTCAAGGAGCGCATCGTGTTCCTCGGATCAGAGGTCCGCGACTCCAACTCCAACGCGATCTGCGCGCAGGTGTTGCTGCTCAACGCCGAGGACCCCGAGGCCGACATCTTCCTGTACATCAACAGCCCCGGTGGTTCGGTCGACTCGGGCATGGCGATCTACGACACGATGCAGTTCATCTCCAATGACGTCGCCACCTTCGGCATGGGCTTGGCCGCCTCGATGGGCCAGTTCCTGCTGGCCGCCGGCACTGCGGGCAAGCGCTACGCCCTCCCGCACGCCCGCATCATGATGCATCAGCCGTCAGGCGGCATCGGTGGTTCGGCCTCCGACATCAAGATCCAGGCCGAGCAGAGCATCCTGCTGAAGAGGCAGCTCAACCAGCTGCAGTCGCACCACAGCGGCCAGACCGTTGAGCAGATCGAGCTCGACTCTGACCGCGACCGCTGGTTCACGCCGGACCAGGCCAAGGAGTACGGCCTCATCGATCACGTGGTCGCGAGCGCGGGAGACATTTCATGAGCTACTACATGCCGCAGTGGGAAGAGCGCACGTCCTACGGATTCCGGCGCATTGACCCCTACACCAAGCTGTTCGAGGACCGCATCATCATGCTGGGCACCCCGATCAGCGATGACGTCGCAAACGCCGTCATGGCGCAGCTCATGTCGCTGCAGGCCATGGACCCCGACCGCGACATCAGCATCTACATCAACAGCCCCGGTGGATCGTTCACCGCGCTGACCGCGATCTACGACACGATCCGGTACATCAAGCCAGACGTGCAGACCTTGTGCCTGGGCCAGGCTGCCTCGGCGGCCGCGATTCTGCTCGCCGCCGGAACCCCCGGCAAGCGTCTGGCTCTTCCCAACAGCCGCATCCTGATCCACCAGCCCTACACCGAGGGCACCGGCGGCCAGATCTCCGACCTCGAGATCCAGGCGAACGAGATCTTCCGGATGCGCGAGCTCATGGAGAAGATGATTTCCGAGGCCACCGGCAAGTCGATCGAAGAAGTCAGCAAAGATGTCGACCGTGACAAGATCCTGACGGCGCAGCAGGCCGTTGAGTACGGTCTGGTCGACGAGGTCCTCAACACGCTCAAGACGCCCGGACCCTGACGACACGCGCGAATCGGGTGCCCCATGATCGCGACGGGGTACCAGATCGCGGCTAGGGTGAAATTGTCGGCCTCCTCGGTGGCCGACCGGATCATGCACGATTGACTCAGTTCAACGGAAGGACATACCGCGTGGCACGCATTGGTGAAACAGCCGATCTGTTGAAGTGTTCCTTCTGCGGAAAGAGCCAGAAGCAGGTCAAGAAGCTCATCGCCGGCCCCGGCGTCTACATCTGCGACGAGTGCATCGACCTCTGCAACGAGATCATCGAGGAAGAGCTCGCCGAAGGTGCAGAGCTCAGCCTCGGCGAGCTGCCCAAGCCGCACGAGATCTACGACTTCCTCAACGGCTACGTCATCGGGCAGGAGGGCGCGAAGAAGTCGCTCGCGGTGGCGGTCTACAACCACTACAAGCGTGTCCAGGCGCAGGCGGCGAACGCGCGGGGCAAGGACGACCAGGTAGAGCTGGCCAAGTCCAACATCCTGCTCGTCGGGCCCACCGGCTGCGGCAAGACCTACCTTGCGCAGACCCTCGCTCGCATGCTGAACGTCCCCTTCGCCATTGCTGACGCCACCGCGCTCACCGAGGCCGGTTACGTCGGCGAGGACGTCGAGAACATCCTCCTCAAGCTCATCCAGGCCGCCGACTACGACGTCAAGAAGGCCGAGACGGGCATCATCTACATCGACGAGGTCGACAAGATCTCGCGCAAGAGCGAGAACCCCTCGATCACCCGCGACGTGTCGGGCGAGGGTGTGCAGCAGGCGCTCCTGAAGATCCTCGAGGGCACCACAGCCTCGGTGCCGCCGCAGGGCGGGCGCAAGCACCCGCACCAGGAGTTCATCCAGATCGATACGACCAACGTCTTGTTCATCGTGGGCGGGGCCTTCGCCGGTCTCGACCAGATCATCGAGCAGCGCAGCGGCAAGACGAGTCTCGGCTTCAACACCGGCAACGTCGACATCGGCAAGACCGTCGCCCCCGCGAAGCTCTACTCCAAGGTGCTGCCCGAAGATCTTCTCAAGTTCGGCTTGATCCCGGAGTTCATCGGCCGCCTCCCCGTCATCGCTGCGGTCGACAACCTCGACAAGGAAGCGCTCGTGGCGATCCTCACCCAGCCGCGCAACGCCCTCACCAAGCAGTACGTCCGGCTGTTCGAGATCGACGGTGTCGAGCTGGAGTTCAGCGAAGAGGCTGCCGACGCGATGGCCGAGCTGGCTCTTGAGCGGGGCACCGGAGCACGCGGGCTTCGGTCGATCATCGAGGCGGTTCTCGAGCCGGTGATGTACGAGATCCCGAGCCGCGACGACGTGGCCAAGGTCATCGTCACCGAGGCGACGGTCGCAGGCACCGCAGGACCGACCATCCTGACCCACGACGAAGTGGCCAAGAAGGCCTCCTAGGTCTGCCGCCTCGGCGTCAGCGACTTCACGCGCGAAAGGCATCCCCTGTGACGACTGTCGACATTGCCCTGCTCGGAGCGACCGGCTTCACCGGTGGGCTCACCGCCGACTACCTCTCTGCACACCTCCCGGCGGGCGCATCGTGGGCCATCGCGGGTCGCAACCAGGCGAAGCTGGAAGCGGTTGCCGACCGGGTCGAGAAGGCCGGCGGAGTGCGCCCGTCGATCATCTCCGCCGACACCGGCAACCCCGACTCGATGTCGGCGCTGGCCAAGGCCACGAGGGTGCTCGTCACCACGGTCGGCCCGTACGTCAAGCATGGCGAGGCTGCGGTCAAGGCGGCCGCCGAGGCGGGCATCGCCTACGTCGACCTCACGGGTGAGCCGGAGTTCGTCGATCAGATGTGGTTGAAATACCACACGGTGGCCGAGGCGTCCGGTGCTCGTATCATCCACGCCTGCGGTTTCGACTCGATCCCCTACGACCTCGGAGTGCTCTACACCGTCGAGCAGATGCCCGAGGGCGTGCCCATCTCGGTCAAGGGCTACATCCGGGCCGGTGGCACGGCATCCGGTGGCACCTACCACTCCGCTGTCGGGGCGTTCTCCCGCGTGCGTCAGGCCAGCAGGACGGCCGGCGAGCGCAAGAGGGCCGAGCCGAGGCCGCCGGCTCGCACGATCCGGGGGGCCGGCAAGATCGGTCGCGGCGCCGGGGGCAAGGGCTGGGCGCTGCCGATCCCGACGATCGACCCCCAGATCGTGCTGCGGTCGGCGCGGGCGCTCGACCGCTACGGACCGGACTTCACCTACTCACACTTCGCGCAATTCAAGACCCTGCCCATGATGGTCGGCACTATCGCCGCCGCCGGTGTGCTGATGGCAGGGTCGCAGCTGAGCCTCACTCGCAAGGCGCTGCTGAGCCTCAAGTCGCAGGGTGACGGGCCCGACCAGGCCACGCGCGACAAGTCGTGGTTCTCCCTGCGACTCGTCGCCGAGGGTGGCGGCAAGACCGTCACGACGCAGGTCAGTGGCGGCGATCCCGGCTACACCGAGACTGCCAAGATGCTCAGTGAGTCGGCCATGTCACTGGCCTACGACGATCTGCCCACGGTATCGGGCCAGACCACCACGGCAGTCGCGATGGGCGATGCACTCATCGCCAGGCTGCAGCACGCCGGTATCACCTTTCGCACCCTCTGAGGCTGCGACCGCGGACTGCCTGACCGCCAGCCAGCCAAGCGAGTCGGACTCAGGCGGGGTGAGCGTCGAGGTCCTGTTCGACGAGCCGGGCGATCTGGTCGACGAGCACCTCGTCATCGCTCTCCACGACAACGGTGTCGCCCATCTTGGCCCCGAGCGTCATGATCAGCAGGGCCGAGCCGGCGTCGATGGGGTTTCGCCCGGACGTGGCGAGGGTGACTGCGCTCGCCGCCGACGACGCGGCCTGGGCGATCAGGGCTGCGGGGCGGGCGTGCAGCCCCACCGCCGAGCCGACTGTCACTGTCCTGGTTGGCATGCGCTCATCCTTCGTTCGGTGATCTCTTCTGGATCAGGTGGCGTGCTTCGGTCAGGGGAGGGGGGTGACGATCACGCCAGCACGACCTCGACACCATGGGCACGGAGCGAGCGGACGTCGTCGGGGCTGGCGCCGGTGTCGGTCACGACGACGTCGATCTCGTCGTAGGTGGTGAACGCGAAAACATGCTCGATCGAGAACTTGGACGAGTCGAACACTGCCACGACCTTGCGCGCAGACCGTGCCAAGGCGCGCTTGACCGCAGCCTCCTCCGAATCGTGGGTGCTGAGTCCGTGTTGCGGTGACGCAGCATCGGTGGCGAGGAAGCAGACGTCGGCCTGCACGAGTGCGAGCGCATCGACAGTGGACTGGCCCACGGCCGCAGCGGTGACCCCGCGTACCCGTCCGCCGAGGAGGTGCAGGGTGACCGAGGGGATGGCTGTCAGCTTGCCCGCCAACGGGATGGCGTGGGTGAGGACCGTCAGCGTGTGATCGAGCGGGATGAGGTCGACGAGGAGGCTGGTCGTGGTGCCGGCATCGAGGACGACGCTGCCGCCGAGTGCGGGCAGGAAGGCAGCGGCCCGTTGGGCGATGCGCTCCTTCTGCGCGGCATTGGTGCTGGTGCGTTGGGCCAGGCCTGACGCCAGGACTGTCAAGGGGCGGGCGGCAACAGCGCCGCCGTGGACGCGTTGCGCAAGCCCGTCGCGTTCCAGCACTGCGAGGTCACGGCGGATCGTCTCGCTGGACACGCTCAGCTCTTCAGCGAGATCGATGACGCTCAGTCGACCGTGCTGGTGCAGCCGCTCGGCGAGCAGCAGTTGACGTTCTGCGGCGTACACGGGGCTCCTCGAAACGCGTGAGTTTGTGTGGATTTGCCTGTGGTTATGTATGGTTTTACGTTTGTCTGCGTGTAATGTCAAGCATCCACGCGGGGTCCGTCACTGTGCCTCCGGCGCGTCAAGGGGGACACCGCATGTCATCGTCCACACTTCAGGGCAATGGTGTCGTTCCGGGCATCGGAGTCGGGCCGGTGATTCGCCCGAGGCCTCGTCCGCACCTGCCCGAGGCCGAGGATGCCCTCGGGCCTGCGGCCGGTGGTGAGCGGTTCAGTGCTGCTGCCGCCGTCGTCGCGGACCGGCTGGCCGACAGAGCGGGCCGGGCCCGGGGAGCGACGTCCGAGGTGCTCATGGCCACCTCGGTGCTGGCCCGCGACCGCGGTCTGGCAGCGCTGGTAGGCGCAAGGCTCACCGATGGACACGGGCTCTGTGCGGCCACCGTGGGGGCGATCGACGAGCTCAGTGCGATGTTCGCCGACGCCGGGGGGCTGATGGCCGAGCGGGTCGCCGACCTGCGCGACATCCGTGACCGGGTCATCGCCGAGCTGACCGGCCAGCCCGAGCCCGGCATCCCGACACCCGAGCAGCCCTCGGTGCTGTGCGCCGACGACCTCGCGCCGGCTGACGCTGCCGGACTCGACCCTGACACTGTCGTGGCCATCGCGACCTCGCTCGGCGGCGCCACGAGCCACACCACCATCATCGCCCGCCAGCTCGGCATCCCGTGCGTCGTCGGTACGACCGGGCTCGAGGACGTCGCCGAGGGCAGGTCGGTGCTGGTCGACGGGTCCACCGGTGAGGTCATCCTGGATCCCCGCCCGGAGATGGCGCGTGAGCGCACGGCCGCGGCCGCTGTCCTGCGCGAGGCCGCCGCGTCATGGACCGGTCCCGGCGCCACCAGCGACGGGCACGTCATCGACATCATGGTCAACGTCCAGGACGGTGCCGGTGCACGTCGGGCCGCCGACGAGCCGGTGCAGGGCGTTGGGCTCTTCCGCACCGAGCTGTGCTTCCTCGACCGTGACGTCGAGCCGACAGTCAAGGAGCAGGCCGACATCTACCGTGAGGTCTTCGTCGCGATGGGCGATCGTCGGGTCGTGATTCGCACGCTCGACGCGGGGTCGGACAAACCCCTCAGCTTCGCCACGATCAAGGACGAGCCCAACCCCGCTCTCGGGGTGCGGGGCATGCGCCTCGGCCTGCGCGACGAGGGACTGATGGACCGCCAGCTCGACGCCATCGCACTTGCGTCCAAGGATGCCGTTGGGCCCGTGTGGGTCATGGCACCCATGGTCGCCACCGAGGGCGAGGCGGCGTGGTTCGCCGCCAAGGTGCGCGAGCGCGGGCTGGTGCCCGGGGTCATGATCGAGATCCCCAGCGCCGCGCTGCTCGCCGACCGCATCATGCGACACGTCGACTTTGTGTCGATCGGTACCAACGACCTCAGCCAGTACGCGTTCGCGGCCGACCGCATGGCCTCGTCCCTGTCGCGCCTGACGGACCCCTGGCAGCCCGCGCTGCTGGCGCTCGTCGAACGGGTCGCCAGGGCTGGTCTCGACGCAGACAAGCCCGTGGGCGTGTGCGGCGAGGCTGCGGCCGACCCGCAGCTGGGTTGCGTGCTCGTCGGTCTCGGTGTCACGTCGCTGTCATCGGCCGCCACGGCCGCGCCCCTGGTGGGCGCCACGCTCGGGACGGTCAGTCTCGAGCAGTGCCGGAGTGCTGCCGCTGCCGCCCTTGCCGCAGCCGACCCAGCCGCGGCGCGCGAGGCCGCGGCCGCGCACCTCACCTGACCCCAGCCCCGAGGCCGAGTGGTGAGTGTGTGCAGTCCACAGAATGAGTTGCCAGAACGACCGACAAACCTCACTCTCTGTCTCCAGAGCGTTACTGGGGCAAGGGCCGGGCTCGGCTCAGTCGGTGGCGAGGAGCGTGGCGTCGACCTGCACCCCGTCGGCATCATCACGTGGGACGAGGGTGACGTCGCCGGTGACGCGCCCGGCCGCCACGACGTCGGCGAGAGCTGTCGTGAGCAGCTCTAGCTCAGCCGGTGCCGCCGTGACGGACAGAGCGCTGATCTCTGTCTTCATGCTGACCTTCGCCACAGACTTGGCGCCGCGGATGCCCGCCAGAGCCTGGGCCGCCACCCGCAGCACGGCCGGGTCGCGCGGGTCAGTCGTCAGGTCGACGTCGAGGACGGGCCAGGCGGCGCGGTGGATCGATCCCTCCTGCCACCACGACCACACCTCCTCGGTCACGTACGGCAAAAACGGTGCGAGCAGTCGCAGCTGTACCGACAGCGCCAGCACGAAGGCACTCTTGGCAGACTCTCCACCCGCATCGTCACGGCGAGCGCGTTCCTTGACGAGCTCGAGGTAGTCATCGCAGAAGTCCCAGAAGAATTTCTCGGTGACCTCGAGGGCTGTCGCGTAGTCGAGCCCCTCGAAGCTGGCTGTCGCCTCCTCGACGACGCCCCGCAGCCCACTGAGCATCCCCAGGTCGATCGCCTCGGTGACGCGGGCGGGGTCGAGGTGCGACGCGTCGGCGCCCAGGCCATAGGCCTGCTCGGACGCCAGCACGAACTTGCTGGCGTTGAGCACCTTCATGGCGAGGCGGCGACCGACCTTCATCTGCGCCTCGTCAAACGGCGAGTCGGTGCCGGGACGTGAGCCGGCAGCACGCCAGCGCACCGCATCGGCACCGTACTTGTCGAGGATCACGTCGGGGACGACCACGTTGCCCTTGGACTTGCTCATCTTCTTGCGGTCGGGGTCGACGACGAATCCGGAGATTGCGGTGTTGTGCCACGGCGCCACGCCGTGCTCGAGATGGGAGCGGACGACGGTGGAGAACAGCCACGTGCGGATGATGTCGTGGGCCTGCGGCCGCAGGTCCATGGGGAACGTGCGGGCGAACAGGTCAGGGTCGCGCTCCCACCCGCAGACGATCTGGGGAGTCAGCGAGGAGGTGGCCCACGTGTCGAGGACGTCGGGGTCGGCCATGAAACCGCCGGGTTGGCCACGCTGCGAGTCATCGAAGCCGGGCGGTGCCTGGGCTGCCGGGTCGACGGGCAACGACGCCTCGTCGGCGAGGATCGGCTCGGCGTAGTCGGGCTCGCCGACCGCGTCGAGGCGGTACCAGACCGGGAACGGGATGCCGAAGAAGCGCTGCCGCGAGACGAGCCAGTCGCCGTTGAGCCCGTCGATCCAGTTGGTGAGGCGGGACTGCATGTACGACGGCACCCAGTTGATCTCACCGCCGCGAGCGACCAGAGCCTTGCGCAGGTCGGCGTCACGGCCCCCGTTCGTGAGGTACCACTGGCGCGTCGACACGATCTCGAGGGGCTTGTCGCCGCGTTCGTAGAAGTTGGCCATGCGTTGGGTCGGCTTGGGCTCTCCGTCCAGATCACCGGCTTCGACCAGTGCGGCCACGCTCAGCTCCCGAGCGGTGAAGGTCGTCTTGCCGGCCAGCGACGCATACAGCTCGTGTCCCGCCTCGCCGATCCAGTCCGGTACGTCTGGCACGATGCGGCCGTCGCGCCCGATGATCGTGCGGTTGGGCAGCTGCAGCTCGCGCCACCAGATGACGTCAGTGAGGTCGCCGAACGTGCAACACATGACGGGGCCGGATCCCCTGTCCATCTCTGCCGCGGGATGGGCGACGACCGGGATCTCGACGTCGAACAGTGGCGACCGCACAGTGGTGCCGAACAGGGTCTGGTAGCGCTCGTCATCAGGGTGGGCGACCAACGCGACACACGCACCGATGAGCTCGGGACGCGTGGTCTCGATGAAGACCGGTCCGTCGGCGCCGTGGAACGCCACGCGGTGGTAGGCGCCGGGGTATTCGCGTGCCTCGAGCTCGGCCTGCGCGACAGCCGTCTGGAACGTCACGTCCCACAGGGTCGGAGC
>NZ_JACMOM010000344.1 GCF_014378035.1 Aeromicrobium sp.
ATCCGCTTCTTGGCCCCACGCAGCTCAGCAGACTCCGCGATCGTCGGGCCGGGTCGAGCACCGTCCTCGATGTCGGCCTTCTTCATCCAGTTCGACAAACAGCCCTCGGAAATCCCGAAGTCCTTCGCGATCTGCTTCAACAGAGCCTCGCCCTTACGGGCAACAGCCACGACATCGTCGCAAAACTCCTTGGGATACGGCTTCGGCATGACAGTGATCCTTCCAGCGAGGACGAATCCTCACAGGTCAGGTGTCAACCAAACTCTGGGCAGTCCCATCTTGCAGGTCGTTGATGCCGCGTCCCGGCCGCTGCGGCTGATCCTGGGCGATGGTTTTCCAGGGGTCGAGGCCGAGTACCTGGAGCGGATCGAGACTTGGAGGACCTGGCAGCCGGTCTCCCTTGCGGCCTTGTGACCCGCGAGAAAGACACGGCGGCACAGCCGTAGCCCGGTCGTTTTCGACTGGAGCGTGCGTGATGCCGGATGGTCTCACCGGGGCCAGCGGCTTGCCCGTGAGCGCTCCCGACACCGGCCAGCCGCAGGGTTAAGACCGCGATATTGGGCTTGCCTGACGCTTCCGTGGGTGCTTGAGAGCGCCTGACGGGCGACACGCCGTTCCCCGCGGCTGGGATGGCAGCGACCCGGTCCGCCCGCACTGACCCGGCCCCGTTCGACCGCTGAGATCAAGGTGGGCGGGAACTGTCAGCGGAGGCCCGGTCACCGCCACACCCTAGTCACGTGGGCGCAGCCCTAGTGGGATGACTCGCTCTGCTCTCGGCACACGGCACCCCATTGAATGAAGTCGATCAATGAGGAAGCTGGACATCGAAGTCGGCTACCGGCTGGCACGTCCTCACTGGCAGGTTCGAAGCCTCGCGTACGCGCACTCTCAGATGCACTCCCTACAAAGTATTGACCGTGGTCAAGAGGCCTCAGGAGGTCCCGGTCCCGCTGTCGATATGGAGAAGTGTCCTTGACGCCGCAACATCAGCTCGCCTAAGGTAACTTTACATCTTCTAGATTAACTTGCCTTCGGGGCACGATCGAAAACGGGTTGGCCGCATCACGTTCGGACCAGACGCACGGGAGTGTCGCATTGAAGATCGCCGTGATCACAGGCGCCGGCCAGGGGATCGGTCTTGCCATTGCCAGAAGGATTGAGAAGGACGGCTACCACGTCGTCGCACTTGACCGGGTCGCACAGACAGCGGAGCGGACGGCCGAGTTGGTTGACGGCACTGCCTGCGTCGTCGACGTCTCGGACGACGAGTCGGTGGGCCAATGCGCAGCCATGCTCCGCGACACGTTCGGGTCGGTAGACGTACTCGTCAACAACGCTGGCTACTGGCGACACGAGACCTTTGAGGAAGGCACCGAGGACGGGGCGCACGACATCTTCGACGTGAACGTCCTCGGAGCCTGGCGTATCGCGCGGCACCTGCTGCCGCTGTTCAACCCAGGCGGCGCCATCGTGAACGTGACGTCGATCGCCGTGAACTGCCCGCCGTTCGACCTGGGTCTCTATCCCGCCACGAAAGCCGCGCTCCTCGGTCTGACCCGTCAACTGGCGGTCCAGCTCGGGCCCAAGGGAATCCGGGTCAATGCGGTGGCGCCGGGGCTCATTCGCACGCCAGGCTCCGCGAAGGCCTATCAGGACGGCGCCCGCAATCGCCTCCTGGCCACCCTTCCGATACCTCGCGCCGGGGAGCCCGAGGACATCGCAGACGTCGTAAGTTTCCTGGTCGGGCAGGACGCGCGCTACATCACCGGCGAGGAAATCCGTGTCGACGGCGGACTCTTGCTCGTGGGAGCGGGCGACCGACGTGTCCATGGATGAAGCCAGGGACGACGGGTCATCCACACCGCCAGTGGCTGCTTCTCGGGCAGCCACCGACCACGTTCGAGCAGTCACACTTCGCGAGGGTCGACGGGGCCCGTGCCGTCGGACTTGTGTGAGGGCAAGGTTCGCCCGCGGGTGTCGGTGGTCCGTTGCCCTCCGGTCTCGGTCCGGGATTCGATGAACGCCGAGGTCAGCGAGGTCACCGGCGCGATGGCTCCGGGCACCCCGATCGCCGGGCCGGCCGTGGGGCTGGTGGCGGCCCCGCGGAGCGAGCCCGTCCCGTTTCGACGCCCCGGTCAGCGGGTGACGCGGTGAAGCGGGTGACAAGAAGTTGGGCTGCCTGGCCGAAGTGACAGAACCAGACAGAGGTCCCTTGCGGGATCCGAACACCGAACGAAGGGAACGACAAAAATGACCTACGCGACAGCCTCCTACTGGTCCGCACCCCGGCCCGAGGACGTCGAGGAGTTCGAGAGCTACTACACCGAGTCCCGCGTCCCGGCCCCCCCGCGGACCCCGGGTGCCACCTGTGGTGAGCGGCTTCGGTACTCCAGCCGACGCGAAGATGAGCGCCGCAGCGCCGCAGCCGAGCGCCGGCTCATACACGTGCGCGGAGTCAGCGGATGAACGACCTCACAGGCAAGGTCATTCTCGTCACGGGAGCGGCCAGCGGAATTGGGGCGGCCACATGCTTCAAGCTGCGCGACCTCGGCGCGACGGTGAGCGGCTGCGACCTCTCCCTGGTACCGCTGAAGACGGAGAGCCGGTTCGAAGGTCTCCGAATGGAGACCGTCGACGTTCGGGACCCTGAGCAGGTCCAGGCGTTCGTCGACCTGGTCGTCGAGCGACACGAGCGGATCGACGCGGTGGTCAACTGCGCCGGGGTGGCCCCCACCTCCTACACGACACTGATGACGCATGAGACCACTCATCACGACTGGGATCAGCAGATCGGCGTCAACCTGACGGGAACGTACACGGTCTCACGGGCGGCACTTCCCGCGCTGCTCGTGCAGGGTGGGGCGATCGTCAACATCTCCAGCATCATGGGCCTGATCGCGACCGCGGGTGCCTCGGCGTACACCGCGTCCAAAGCCGGCGTTCTCGGGCTCACCCGGTCGATGGCCGTTGAATATGCGACGTCTGGCGTTCGCGTGAACGCTGTGTGCCCCGGCTACATCGACACCCCCATGGTGCACACGGGTCTGAGCCGCAGCGATGACCCGGCTGCCGCGCTCCGCTTGTTGGAGCTGCTCCATCCGATGGGCCGCTTGGGCGAGCCGAGCGAGATCGCCGACGTCGTGGCGTGGCTGGTGTCGGACTCCGCCAGCTTCGTGACGGGAGCGACCATCCCCGTGGACGGCGGCTATACAGCCATCTGATGCAGGTTGCGCGGGAACTGCCACCTCATGTCAGCACCGGAAGGCGCGCCCACCACGCGCGCCCGTGGCAACTCAGCACCACCCACTACGCACGCAATCGTGATGAGCCAACGCAGCTGCGTGAGTGGGGCCAGTTCGAGCCAGGTTCCCAGTTTTCGATCGGGCCCGTGAACGCCAGGGCCCTCGGCGCCACGCTCCACGGTTACTGAACGAGATGAGGCGAATGTGCTCGCGACTTTCAGAACATCCGCTGACCCTAACGTGGCCATCGCGTGACGGCCACAGCCCCCTTGACCGTGATCGACATCGATGGCGTCGCTGCGCAGGCGGTGGCTGCCGACATCGATCGGGGTGGGGTTCACGCCACGACATTCGCGACCGCCGTGACGTCAAGCGAGTCCGTGGGCGACCTCGTGGAGAGTGCCGTCGAGGCGTATGGCGACCTGCCGGTGGTCATCACCCATGCGCGCGGCGGCGGCGGCCTCCACGCTGGACAGCCCTGAGACGTCGAGCAGGAGCGGGTTCCAGGGCCCGGGGGCCCGGGCCTCCATCGTCATCGGCTCCACTACCGTACGGCGCGATCCACCAAGCAGGAGTTCACAAGGGGAGGGTCCATGAAGCAATCGATCGAGAACTACTTTCGTTTCCTCAATGCTGAGCAGTGGGACGACCTGGGCGCCTTGTTCGCCGTCGACGGCACCGTCAACTTCTCGACCGAGAGCGTGACTGGACGCGATGAGGTGACAGCGGCGTACCGGCGGCGGGTTCCGAGCCGATACCCGCACCACGTGGCAACACCACGCACGATCGCCGACAACATTGATTACGGTTTCGCGCTCCTCGACCTGGTCGTCGTCACGCCTGCCGGGCGGGAGGTGACCTTCGCCGTTGTCGACGTCTTCAGGTTCGAGGACGGCAAGATCACCAATCTTGACATCATCTACGACCGCACCGCCACCAGCGCCAACTGAGTCTGTCACCACCTCGGGCCAAGGGCAGCACCGAAACAGGCTGCCGCCCACGTGTCAGGTCAGCCCGTTGGTCTGGCTCGAGCTACCCGACCCGCCCTGTCAGCTGGGGGTGGGGCGATACCGCTCACCTGGCTCGATTCAATCGGTCGTCGCAACGGTGAGTTCGGAGTCTTGCACATGCGATGCGTAGATCTCGGCGGGTGTCTTCCATCCATGTCGCTTGCGGGGCCGACCGTTGAGGCGCTCAGCGACGGCGTGTAGGTCAACTGCACTGTGGATGTCCAGGTTGCTGCTCTTCGGGAAGTACTGACGGAGCAGGCCGTTTGTGTTCTCGTTGCTTCCGCGTTGCCAGGGGCTGCCCGGCAAGGCGAAGAAGACGCCGCCCTCGATGCGGCGTTCGCTGACCTGGGACCAAGGCGCGGAGATGGCCGAACATGCCACGATCACCACCGTCCTCGGCGACGGCTGGGACGCCATCGTGGCTGCCACGGCTGGGCACACGTTCTTGGCGGTGTGATCCACCGGCAGATGGACGAGTTGTACGAGGCCGCTGGTGCGCTCAACCAGGGTCCCGATCGCGGTGACGTTGTAGGCGCCGGTGATCAGGTCACCTTCCCAGTGGCCAGCCACCACCCGGTCCTCAACCTCCTCGGGGCGCTCATCGATGAGTCTGCCCGGGTCGATGTAGCGCGTGGTCCGGGCGTCTTTGCGGCGGTGCGGCTGACGCAGCGTCCGTCCGGTACGTAGCTTCTTGGCCAGGTCACGGCGCAGCGCACCGCGATGAGGCAGGTACAAGCCCAGATAGATCGTCTCGGGGCTGACCGTGTGATCGGTGTGGTGGACGCTGAGGTAGCCACTGATCTGCTCCGGGCTCCATTCCAGCTCGAGCTTGGCTTGGACGAAGTCGTGCAGCCACACATCTGCGGCGAGCTTCGAGCGTCGTTGACGCCGTGCCAGCTCTGTGGCGTGTTGATGCGCGGCGCCGGCATCGTAACCACCACCACCCCCACCGTCCCCGCGGCTTCGTCCTCTGGTGTCGGGCAGTGTGGGGCGGTTGAGCTCGCGACTGATCGTGGAAGGGCTGCGGCCCAGACGCCGAGCGATCTCGCGAACCCCTACGTCCTGGGCGGTGAGCGTCTGGATCCGCTCGCGCTCGAACAGCGAGAGGTAACGACCTTGCACGGGCTCGCTGCCGCTGCGGTCGTGTCGGATCCCGCCGTTCTCACGGCGCCACCGCAGACCGGTCCGGCGACCGATCCCGACCTGTCGACACGCATCGACAGTGCCTGTCCCTGAGGCCAGTAAATCCCAGTACAACCGTTCCTTCTCCAAGTTGCGCTTACGTCCTCGACGAGCCATCTCGACACACTCCATGGGCTGAGTGTTGCGACGATGACTAGAACCCAAGCAGCACCAGGGGGTCAGGATTCACCCGGCAGCGACATGAGGACCAGATCGTCGTGTCGCGTCATACGGAACCCCAACCCATTCACCGTGCCACCGACAAGGGCCGTTACGACCATTCCGATGCCGACGCCGCCCCAATTCGGTTTCGCCTCGGTTGACGCGCTCGCCGAGTGCCTCACACCACGTCGGCGGGTGCCTCACACCACCCACAAGCCGCGTGCTGACGCGTCCGCGGACACCTTTCGACGGCAACGTTTGCGGACACGGTGCGGACACGTGCCTCACCACAACGGAAAGAGACCGCTTCCGGAATTCTCCGGAAACGGTCTCTGACCTGGGGTTTTACCTTTGTAGCGGGGGCAGGATTTGAACCTGCGACCTCTGGACCTACGGTGTGCGAGCTTTCCCGATCTGACATCTTTGACCGCTCTTGCCGACGTGTGCCTTGACCTGCGCAGACGCGAACGACCAGAGGACTGGTCCCCCG
>NZ_JACMOM010000059.1 GCF_014378035.1 Aeromicrobium sp.
CCCCAACCAGCCTTCCGCAGGAACGACTCGAGTAGCGGGCCGGCCGTCTGCGAGCCGGATTCACCGTCGTCGACGAAGACCGCGACCGCAAGATCACCGTGCATCGCGATCATCCAGGCGTGCGTGCGGGGCGGGGCGTCGTTGCCGTACTCGGCGGTGCCGGTCTTCGCCGCCACCGGACCACCCGAGAGGTCGGTGAGGAACCGGCCGCTGCCCTCGGTGACGACCGCGCGCATCATGTCCTCGACCTGGGTGGCCTCGGTGCCAGTGAGCGGTGCGGCTGCGGTGGGCACCGACGCGACCTTGCTGTCGGGCAGCAGCACCGGGGTGACACGTCTGCCGTTCGCCAGCGACGCGGCCACGACCGCCATGGCAAGCGGGGAGGCCTCGATGCGGCCCTGCCCGATGACCGAGGCTGCGCGCTCGGTGCCGCTTGCCTTGGTCGGCACGGAGCCGAGGAAGGCCGGGATGCCGAGATCAAGATCCTGTCCGAGTCCCAGTGCCGTGGCGGCCGCGACAAGTCCGCTCTGTGAAGCCTTGCCGCGCGTCGCGATCATGGCGGTGTTGCACGAGTTGGCGATCGCGGTGCGCAGCGTGATGTCGCCCACCGCACTGGCCGGGTAGTCCGAGTAGTTCTTGAACCGTCTGCCGTCGACCGTCAGGGTGTCGGGACAGGAAACCCTGCTCTGCTGGGTGAGGCCGGAACGCAGGAAAGCCAGCGCCGTCACGACCTTGAACGTCGAGCCCGGCGCGTACCTTCCGACCGAGGCCGTGTCGTTGCCCTTGCCGCCGGGGCCGCTCGACAACGCGACGATGTTGCCCGTCGACGGGCGGATCGCGACGATGGCGCTGGCCGGCTTGACGTTGGCGAGGATGTCGTCGGCCGCCCCCTGCAGCGAGACGTCGAGCGTCGTGCGCAGTGGTTTGCCTGTCTTCGGCTCGCTGACGTACAGCGTGCGCGGCGCGACGCCTTCACCGTCGCCGTCAATGACTGCCGACACCGCGATGCCCGGCTCGCCACGCAGGTCGGGGTCGAACCGCTTCTGCAGGCCGGAGAGGCCCACCTGGTCGCCAGCCCGCAGTGCGTTCTTCGAGTCCTTGATGTCTTCGGCCGTTGCGTCACCCACAGATCCGAGAAGCGGCTGCCCGAAGGAGCGCGCCGGTGCGAGCGGCAGCTCCGCGCCGAGCGCGACGGCACCGGGGATGGCGCGGAGATCCGCTTCGCTGATCGGATAGTCGGGCCCCTCCCTGAGCACCAGTCCCTCGACGAAAGCCTGCGCCCCGGCGGCCGCGACCCTCTTGCGATAGGAGTCGACGTCGATGTCGAGCAGCCGCGCCAGTGCGGTCGCCGAGGAGTCGATCGTGTCGGCCTTCGCCCTGGTCTTGTCGATCCCCACCCGCTTCACTGGACGTTCTGTCACCAGCGCCTCGTCATCGGCGCCGAGGATGTCGCCGCGATCGGCTGGAGTAGTTTTCACCGCAAGACGTTCTGACGTCGTGAGCCCGGGCGCGACGACCGACGGTGCCCACGCGACCGTCCAACGGTCGTCGGTGAGGACGAGCTTGGCCTTCGTCTTGTAGGCCCACGTGGTTCGCTCGATCTTCCACTTCACGGACAGGGTCACCGTGGCCCGGTTGTCCTTCTGGCTCACGCCGGCCACGCTCACCGCCGGCTTCACGTCGCCCAACGCTTGCACGATGCGGGTCATGGCCTTCTGGGCGTTGGCGGCACTGGTGTCCATCGGAACCTTCGACACGTCGCGCGCCGACAAAGCCTTGGCCAGCACCCGTGCCGCGTCGTCGGGGTCTGGCCCCGACGAGCTGCAGCCAGCCATCGCACCCATTGAAAGCGCCGCCGCGCCCATCCATGACACCCGCCGGCGTGTAGACACGCCCCCCGACCCGCTGCGTGGCATGAGCGATTCCTTCCTTGCGCCGATGCTGGTTGCCTCTGGCCACAACCTACAGATGTCCGCGGTGCCCCTTCCCCAAGGATCACCGCGGCCGTCTGTGTCGTTGTCGGAGCGGCTCTACTCGTACACCGGCACCGAGATCGTGGAGCCCATCTGCAGGGCAGACGCGTTGGGCAGCGAGTTGAGCTGGACGATGTCGTCGACCGTCCTGCGGATGTCGCCGTTGGGGTTGGCCTCGGCGGCGATCTGCCACAGGGTGAGACCTGGCATGACGGTGACGGTGGAGGTCTGCAGCGGCGTGCCGGTCTGGTCGGTGGCCGCGGTGGACGGGCCGAAAGCCACAGCCAGCACTGCGATGACGGCGATGACGAGAGTGACGACGGCGACCTTGCCGCGAGTTGTCAGCCGAACGCGAGCCGTCCGGACGTCAGTGGCAGCGCCACTGGACACCACGCCATTGGGCACAGCGCGGAGGTGGCGGGTGGGCTGGACCCGGCGGTCGTGGCGGGTACCGGTGCGGTCGAGTGCAATGGTGCTCATGAGTGCCTCCATGGGGAAGTGAGACGGTGAGTATGCATGTGGCGTATTCGAACGAACGCTGTTCTCGATGTCATTCGATGATGCGAACAGGCGTTCGATCGAACACATGTACGACGATAGGGGAAGCCTCCGACAAAAGGAAGCACCAATCGAACATGATTTCGACTGTGACACTTCTTACCGACAGAATCTGCTGCGATGTCGGGGTTTGGAATACCGATATTTCATGATCGGGAGGCGCCGACACGTGTGACGCCATACCGTCGATGTATGCCGAACCGCCGCCGAACTGTTGTCTCCGCGTGGAAGCAGGCGTCCGCCCACCAGGCACCACTCCTTGCTGCCGGCGTGGCGTTCTACACCTTTTTGGCGCTCTTCCCTGCGATGATCGCTGCGATCCTGACCTACGGGCTCCTCGTGTCGCCCGCAACCGTCAACCGCCAGTCCGCCGATCTCACCAGAGCCCTCCCCGCTGACGCTGCATCGATCGTCACCGGGCAGCTCGACGCTCTGACTTCGACGCCAAGCAGGTCGCTGGGGCTCGGCCTCGTCATTGCCATCGTGCTGGCGATCTACGGAGCGTCCGGCGGCGTGGGCAACCTCGTCACCGCGATCAATGCGATGTTCGGGCTGAAGGAGAACCGCGGCTTCATCAAGCTCAAGCTGCTGTCTCTCGGACTCACCGTCGGCGCCATCGTGTTCCTCGCCGTCGTGATCGGGCTTGTCGCCGCCGCACCCGCCGTGTTCGACGTCATCGACATCGTTCCGGGCGTCCGCATCCTGCTGGAGGTTGCGCGGTGGACACTGCTCGTCTCTGCCGTCGTCGTCGCCATCGGGGTGCTGTTCCGGGTGGCGCCCAACCGGACCTCAGACTCCGGGCTCGTGACCAAGGGTGTCGTTGTCGCGAGCATCCTGTGGGTCTTGGTGTCGGTCGGCTTCTCGCTCTACGTCGACAACTTCGGCAGCTATGGCAAGACGTACGGCGCGCTCGCCGGCGTCGTCGTGCTGCTGCTGTGGCTCTGGATCGGCCTGTACGCCATTCTGCTGGGCGCGTCCATCGAGGCCGTCCGGGAAAAAGTCGTGACACCCGACACGATCGAGGAGGATTCTGAGATCGCTGCGTGGCGCACTGAGGCAGCCGACGGTGGCACGGTGCCGGCCGAGGTGGTCGAGGAGCCGGACGTCGAAGCCGAACCTTCGAAGGAGCCCGAGCCTGCCCGGAAGGCCGAACCTGCGCCGGAGCCCGCCGTCGCGAAAAGATCGGTCTTCACACGTTTCCGTGTGCCGTTCCGAAGCCGGCAGGATGCCGACCGCCGCTGACCCCAGCTAGTGCTTGCCGTCCAGCTTGCCCGCCTTGCGCAGCCGGCGGGTACCGATCTTGCGCAACAACGGGTCGGCGCGCATGGCCACCACTGGCGACAGCGAGGCCGACCGGGCGATGACACCCCGCCACGCCGGCAAGGTCCGGTACACGCGCCGCGTGCCGAACATCTCGACGAGCTCGTGCGCCACCTGTGCGGGGGTGAGCAGCACACCGGCCGCGAGCGCGGCCCGCACACCACCACTCGGGTCCATGCTGTCAACCATGGCGGTATCGACCCCGTCGGGGCAGACCGCGTGCACCCGGACCTTGTCAGGATGCAGCTCGGTGGCCAGCGACGTCGCCAGCGACAGAGCGGCGGCCTTCGTGGCGGCATAGACGCTCAAGCCGGGCACGGGAGCATGGGCACTCAGCGAGGCGATGATGCCGATCTCGCCGCCGGACACCCCGCCACCGGACTGCCCACGGAACGTGTCGGCCGCCGCCCGAACCCCCCACATGACGCCGAGCACGTTGACGTCGACCATCGACCTGACCTGGTTGACCGACAGCACCGTCAGGTCGCCCTCGGCCAACACCCCGGCGTTGCACACCCAGGCACCCAGCGGCGCGATCTCGCAAGCGCGCGCTGCCACGTCGCGATTGGCCTCGGGGTCGGTGACGTCGATCCGCAGGCCCAACGACGCCCCGATCTCGGCAGCGGTGGACTCGGCCGCCGACCCGTCGAGATCGGTCACCACGACGAGGTACCCCCGGGCTACCAGCTCGACCGCAACGGCCCTGCCGATGCCGCGCCCTGCACCTGTCACGACGGCCGTGCGGGGGTTCCCGGGCTTCACCAATGGCTTGTTCACCGCCTCAAGATAGGGGCAGACACGCACGACACGCCATCGAACATATGTTTGATTCGAGGTGCCTTCCGGGCTAGTCTTTCCGGCATGAACGACGACCGCAACGCCGACGTCACCGAGCTTCCGGACGGTCCGGCCGACTCCTCCGGGCTCACCACCCGGCAGCGAAAAGTGCTGGAGTTCCTTCGCGACGAGATCGAGATGCGCGGCTATCCGCCCAGCATGCGCGAAATCGGTGCGGCCGTCGGCCTCACCAGCACCTCGTCCGTCGCGCACCAGCTGCGTGCTCTCGAGGCGCTCGGCTACGTCAAGCGCGATCCCAACCGTCCACGTGCCCTCGAGATCTTCCTGCCCGACGTCATGGCGGCACGTCGTTCCATGAGCCACGGGGTGGCAGACAGCGCTGCCGAGGTCGCCTTCGACGAGACCGGCATCGGCGACGCCCTGCCGGCAGCTGTCAACGTGCCCATGGTCGGACGCATCGCCGCGGGTGGGCCGATCCTGGCCGAACAGCGCATCGAAGAGATCTTCCCGCTGCCCAAGTCACTTGTCGGCGACGGCACGCTCTTCCTGCTCGAGGTGTCCGGCGACTCGATGATCGACGCCGCCATCTGCAGCGGCGACTACGTCGTCATCCGTCAGCAGCCCAACGCTGAGAACGGCGAGATCGTCGCTGCCATGCTCGACGGCGAGGCCACGGTCAAGACCTTCCAGCGCAAAGATGGCAAGGTTTGGCTACTGCCCCACAACGACGACTACTCCCCGATCGATGGCACGCACGCCACGATCCTGGGCAAGGTCACCGCGGTCCTGCGCCGTCTCTGACTCAGCCCTGCACATCGGCTGCGCTGAAAGGGTGTACCTGGCGGGCAGCCCAGGCACTGCCGACCATGTCGGCCACGGAGTGGCGCATCGTCCATCCGAGGTCGCGCGCGGCAAGCTCGCCGGATGCCACGATCCGGGCCGGGTCTCCGGGTCTGCGCTCCCCAATCTCGGGCTCGAAGGCGTTGCCAGTGGCGTCGGCCACGGCGTCCATGATCTGGCGTACCGACACGCCGTCGCCACTGCCGAGGTTGTACACAGGCTCGAGGGGCTCCCCGTGCAGCAGCTTCTGCGCCGCGACGACATGGGCGTCGGCCAGGTCGGCGACATGGATGTAGTCGCGGACGCACGTGCCGTCCGGAGTCGGGTAGTCGGCGCCGTTGATGCGCGGGGTGCGGCCTTCGAGCAGAGCCTCGATGATCAGTGGGAAGAGGTTGTGCGGGCTGGTGTCGTACAGATCGGGCACTGCTGAGCCGACCACGTTGAAGTAGCGCAATGACGTGTGATGCAGCGCGAACGCTCGTGCCGCGTCGCGCATCAGCCACTCGCCGACGAGCTTGCTCTCTCCGTAGGGAGACTCCGGTGCCGTGGCCGTCTGCTCCGTCACGGTCTGGACGTCGGGCGTGCCGTACACCGCGGCACTGGAGGAGAACACGATCTTGTCGACGCCGGACTCCTGCATCGCCTGCAGCAGGCTGACGGTGCCCTGCACGTTCTGCTCATATGTGTGCAGCGGGCGGCTGACCGACACCCCGGCGTACTTGAACCCGGCCAGGTGCACCACGGCGTCGACCTCGTGCTCGACCATCGCCTTGGCCACCACCGCCGTGTCGAGGATGTTGCTGTCGACGAAGACGACGCCAGCAGGGACGAACTCCCGGTGCCCGCTCGACAGGTCATCGACCACGAGGCAGTCGAGACCGGCGAGACGGAACGCCCTGACGATGTGCGAGCCGATGTAGCCGGCTCCCCCGGTGATGAGAACAGTCATGCCGACAGCCTGCCAGAGGCTGCTGGCCACCCGTCAGTCGGAGAAGCGGAGAGTGCGCACGTGGCAGCCATGGCCACGCCTGACCGTGATGCTGTGACGACCCTAGCCGGCGGCGTTTGCGGACTCGTCGAGTCGGCGGAGTGCCGCCAGTGCCGTCTCGCGGTCGGTGGTGCGCCACATGTCGGGAAGCGACGCGGCCAGGAATGAGCCGTAGCGGGCCGTGACGATACGCGGGTCGAGGATGGCGACGACGCCCTTGTCGGTCGCGCGCCTGATGAGTCGCCCGGTGCCCTGCGCCAGCAGCAGCGCCGCATGATTGGCCGCGACACTCATGAACCCGTTGCCGCCGCGCTTCTCGACCAGCCGCTGCCGGGCGCTCATCAGGGGGTCGTCGGGGCGTGGGAACGGGATGCGGTCGATGATGACGAGCTGGCAGGTGTCGCCGGGCAGGTCGACCCCCTGCCACAGGCTGAGGGTGCCGAACAGGCACGTCGACGGCTCGGCCGCGAACCGCCGAGCGAGCTCGGGCAGCTGCGCGTCGCCCTGGCACCAGATGTCGATGTCCGGCAGCCGCTCGCGGACCTGCTCGGCCGCCCGCTCTGCACCCCGGCGTGAAGAGAAGAGGCCCAGCGTGCGTCCGCCAGCAGCCTCGATGAGCGTCGCGATCTCGGCGAGCTGCGCCTCCTCCAGACCGTCGCGGCCTGGGGCCGGGAGGTCCGTGGCGACGTAGAGCATCCCTTGGCGGCGGTAGTCGAACGGTGAGCCCACGTCGAGCGAGCTCCACGATCCGTCGCCGGGCGCGAGTCCTACGGAGCGCGCGATGTTGTCGAACCCGCCGCCGAGCTTGAGGGTGGCGCTCGTCATCACCACGGTCTTGTCGGCGAAGAGCTTCTCGCGCAGGCTCACCGACACGTCGATGGGAGCGATGTGCAGCTGTTTGCCGCCCCGGTTGTCGCTCATCCAGAGCACCTCGGTCTCGCCCTTGGTGGCCATGCGCTCCGCGATCTTGCGCACCTCATCGACCATGCCGCGGGCCTGTTGCCGGGCGGCGTCGGGCTCGCCCTTCGTGGTCTCCTTGGGGAATGCCGACAGGCAGGCACGAGCGCTGTCGCGGATCAGCGCCAGGACGTCGAGCATCGAGTCCTGCGGCACGTCGATGCGACCTTCCTCTGTGCGTGCGAGGACGTCGGCGAGGGCGTCGGAGGAGTCGGTGAGGTCGTCGGACTCCTTGCCGTCGAGGTGCGTACGAGCCCGGCGTGCGGCCCTCTCGACGATGACCGGGTCGAGCTCGTCGGTCGATGCCTGCGTGACTCGGGCCGTGAGCTCGTGGGCCTCATCGACGATGACCGCGTCGTACTCCGGCAGCATCGGCACGCCGTCGATGGCGTCGATGGCGAGCAGGGCGTGGTTCGTGACGACGAGCTGGGCGTCCTGGGCGTCCTCGCGGGCCCGCTCGGCGAAGCACTCGAGAGCGTGGGCGCACCGCGACGCCCCGAGACACTCGGGGTGGTTGACGCTGACCTGGCGCCAGGCCCGGTCGGTGTGCGCCGGCGCCGAGTCGCGATCGGCGACGTGGCCAGCGGCGGCCTGCTCCTCAGCCCAGGGGCGCAGCTCGGCGACCTCCGCGCCGGGCGTGCCCTCCGGGATGTCGGCAAGGGTGCCCTGGTCGCGGGGCGCACCCTCGCGGACGCGGTGCAGGCAGGCGTAGTTGCCACGTCCCTTGACGACGGCATGGTGCGGGACGGTGTCCATCGTGGCGCGAGCAGCATCCTTGAGCGCGGGGATGTCGCGCTCGACGAGCTGGTGCTGCAGGTTGAGGGTCGCCGTGGCCACGACGACGCGCTTGCCGTGCAAAAGGCTCGGTACGAGGTAACCGAGCGACTTGCCGGTACCGGTGCCGGCCTGCACCAGCAGGTGCTCGCCGCTCTTGAGAGCGTGCTGCACGGCTTCGGCCATCTCGATCTGACCCGGCCTGTCCTCTCCCCCGACGGCCTCGACGGCGGCATGGAGGACCGCGCGAACATCCGGGGTGGGCATGTCCGAAGGTTATCCGGCCACGACCGGGGGCCCGACCACGACGTCCACAGGCTCAGGACTAAGCGTGCTGCTCAGCGGGACGTGTACGGCTCGAGGGCTCCGGCGAGGTCGCCGTTGACGCGGGCCACGACGTGAGTGCCCTCGGCCTCGTGGTCGAGCGACTCAATCTCGCCCTGTGTGTGGATCTGGTTCAGAAGGTCGCCACGTGCGTACGGCAGCAGGACGTCGATGTGGCTCGCTGGCTGTGGCAGGTCGGCCTCGATGGCGCTGAGGAGCTCGTCGATGCCCTCGCCGGTGAAGGCGCTGACCACCACGGCGTGGGGCTCGCGGACCAGCAGCTGCTTGATCACGAGCGGGTCGGCGACGTCGGCCTTGTTGATCACGATGATCTCAGGGACGTCGAGCGCATCGACGTCGGCGAACACCGCACGCACCGCGGCGATCTGGCCTTCGGGGTCAGGGTCTGAACCGTCGACGACGTGCAGGATCAGGTCGGACTCGGCGACCTCCTCCAGCGTCGAGCGGAACGCCTCGACGAGCTGGTGCGGCAGGTTGCGGACCAGGCCGACGGTGTCGGACAACGTGTACACGCGGCCGTCTGACGTCTGCGTGCGCCGGGTGGTGGGGTCGAGGGTCGCGAACAGCGCGTCCTCGACGAGCACCCCGGCGTCGGTCATGCGGTTGAGGAGGCTCGACTTGCCGGCGTTGGTGTAGCCCGCGATCGACACCGACGGGATCTCGTGGCGCTTGCGGTTGGCCTTCTTGGTGTCGCGGGCCTTGCCGAGCTCCTTGAGCTCACGACGCAGCTTGGTCATCTTCATCTGGATGCGACGACGGTCGGTCTCGAGCTTGGTCTCACCGGGGCCACGACCACCGATTCCCTCGCCGCCGGCGGCCTGGCCACCGGCCTGGCGCGACAGGTTGCCGCCCCAGCCGCGGAGGCGCTGAGTCTGGTACTGCAGTTGGGCGAGCTCGACCTGGGCCTTGCCCTCCTTGGACTTGGCGTGCTGCGCGAAGATGTCGAGGATCAGTGCGGTGCGGTCGACGACCTTGACCTTGCACTTGTCCTCGAGGTTGCGCAGCTGGCTCGGGGCCAGCGCCCCGTCGCAGATGATCGTGTCGGCGCCGGTCGCCTCGACCGCAGCACGGAGGTCCTCGACCTTGCCGGAACCGATGTAGGTGGCGGGGTCTGGCTTCTGGCGGCGCTGGATGAGTGCGTCGAGCACCTCGGAGCCGGCCGTCTCTGCAAGCAGCTTGAGCTCGGCCATCGAGTTCTCGGCGTCGGCAACCGTGCCCTCGGTCCAGACGCCGACGAGGATGACACGCTCGAGCCGAAGCTGACGATATTCGACCTCGGTGATGTCTTCGAGCTCGGTGCGCAAGTTGGCGATGCGACGCAGCGAGTTGCGCTCTTCGAGCTCGAGGCCATCGGTGTCAGGGGTCATGCGATCCAATCCATGGTGCCCCGCGCGACGATCTCGGCGGGGCCGGTGAGGGTGAGGTGGTCGTCAGCCCGCCAGGTCACGTGGACCGTGCCGCCGGGAACGTCGACCCTATACGTGACGGGCTTCTCTGCATCATCGGTGAGGGCCGCCGCAACCGCAACGGCGCAGGCGCCTGTTCCGCAGGAGCGGGTCTCGCCCGAGCCGCGCTCGTGCACGCGCATCGCGACGTGTTGCGGGTCCACACGGACGACGAACTCGATGTTGACGCCTGCCGGGTAGAGAGCTTCGTCGTAGTCGGGCTGCGCCAGGAGCGTGCCAGCGTCAGCGAGCCGCTCGACGAACGCGACGGCGTGCGGGTTGCCGGTGCGAATGTCCTGCGCCGCCCACATGTGGCCATCGGCGCTGACCTTCGTGGCCCCCAGCACCTC
The DNA here is from genome assembly GCF_014378035.1 of Aeromicrobium sp. GTDB lineage: Bacteria > Actinomycetota > Actinomycetes > Propionibacteriales > Nocardioidaceae > Aeromicrobium. The sequence continues at coordinate 10,349 of NZ_JACMOM010000059.1, forward strand.
GGGCACCCCCATGTCGACGCTGATCGCGTCGCCGTCGAAGGAGATGGTCTTGTCGCCACCCCGGGTGCCGATGACGAACGCAGCGGCCGGGTCGGCGAGCCCCTCCTGCACGAGGTGCAGCGCGAACACCCTGATGCCGTTGCCGCACATCTCGCTGACCGAGCCGTCGGCGTTGCGGTAGTCCATGAACCACTCGCCGGCTGACTGCTCGCCGAGCGCGGACGAGCGAATGACGCGCATCACGCCGTCGGCGCCGATGCCGCGTCGACGGTGGCAGAGTGCGGACACGAAAGACCCCTCCAGCTCGCCGTGGACGGTGCCCTCATGGTCGGGGAGCAGCACGAAGTCATTCTCCGTGCCGTGCCCCTTGACCCATGGAAATGACATGCCTCCAGTCTACCGCCGCCCCCTCATCCCACCCTCGGATGTGAAGGGATTTCGATCACGGGGAGCCGTCGGGTGAACCGGAACCCTTCGAATCTGGGAGGGACCAATGGATGCGCGGGTCCTTCCTGAAGAGGCGGTCCTGACGTCTGGCGAACTTCCTCGTACCGATCACCGTCGCCTCGCGGGCCTCGTCCTCAGTGGTGTCACCTCGGAGGAAGGCCAGGATCTGTTGGTAGCCCAGTGCCCTGTTCGCCGTGAGCCCGTCGTCGAGCCCGATCTTCCGGAGGCGCCGAACCTCATCGACGAATCCGTCGGTCCACATCTGGTCGACGCGCTCGGCGAGACGCCGGTCGAGGACGTCACGCTTGACGTCGATGCCCAGCATGAGGACGTCGGGATAGATCGACTCGTGAGGCGGCATCGTCGCCACGAACGGCTGCCCGGTCAGCTCGATGACCTCGAGCGCGCGCACGATGCGGCGATCGTTGGTGGGCAGGATCTGCGCGGCAGCGGCTGGATCCCGGCGGGCCAGCTCGGCATGCATTGCTGCCGCACCACGCTGCTCCAGCTCGGCCGCCCAATGCTCGCGGACCGTGGGGTCGGTGCCGGGGAACTCGAGTCGGTCGAGCACCGCCCGCACGTAGAGCGCCGACCCCCCGACGAGCACCGGCGTCACCCCACGTGAGTGGCACTCGGCGATGGCGGCCCGTGCCAAGGTCTGGAACTCTGCGACGGTCGCCGTGCCGGTCACGTCGAGGACGTCGAAGAGGTGGTGCGGCACCATGCTTCGGTCGGTCAGGGACGGCTTTGCAGTGCCAATGTCCATGCCGCGATAGAGCTGCATCGAGTCGGCGTTCACGATCTCGGCGGAGCCGATGCGGCGGACCATCTCGAGCGCGAGTGATGACTTGCCAGAAGCCGTCGGGCCGACCACTGCCACGATGCGATCGGCCACAGACATGCTCGAAGTGTCGCAGTACTGTTCGTAGTGACACGGGGGCGGTAGCCGCCCCATCTCACGACACGAGGAGGGAAGACATGGGTTTTCTCGACAAGCTGACGAAAAAGGCTCCTGAGCTCAGGAAGAAGGCCGCAGACCTCGCGGTCAGCCAGAACGACAAGATCGACAAGGGCATCGACAAGGCCGCCGGTCTCGCGAGCAAGGCCACCAAGGGCAAGTACGACGAGAAGATCGGCGGCGCGGCCGACAAGGCCCGCGAGGGCGTCGACAAGATCGCCGAAGGCGGCAAGCAGACCTAGCCAAGCCTCCAGTCGGCGACCCAGTAGCCGACACCGAAGGGCGCCACGTCCACGCGCAGTCGCGCGGTGATGTCGGCGTCCTTCGTCATCTCTCCGAGTGTCCGCAGCGGGCGGCTGCCCGCAGCCCACAACTCGTCGCCGAGGTCGACGTCGAGGGCGGCCAGTGTGCTTGGGTCGCCTCCAGCGAGCGCTTCGGCGATGATCGCGTCGAAGGGCTCGGCCCGATCGTCGAGGTAGCCCGGAGCGGTGATGGCGCGAGTGGCACTGCCGTCGGCCATCACCAGCAATGCCACCCGGCCGTCAGTGTCCGGGGTCCCGGATGAGTAGGTGCGAGGCCCTGACCAGCCGGCTCGGTCCAGCAACCATGCCCCGATCGTCAGGCTCAGGGGCAGGGCGTCGTCTGCTCCCCCGGCCCGCACATTCACGCCGAATCCGCCGAGGGTGCCGCCGGCCGCCTCGTCGCGGTCACCGTCGAGATCACCACCGCCGATCACGACGATCCGGTCAGGACCGACGGTCAGCAGCCCGGCGACCACCTCGTCGCACGCTTCTCTGACCTCGTCCAGCTCACCTGCCGCTCCCCCGCTGATCTCTGGCACCAGCATCGGCGGATGCGGGCAGATTGCCACGGCAAGGATCACCACTTGAGAGTAGTGGAGACTCTTCGGTGTGCTTGTCGGGAGAGCCTGGCCGAGTCGTCACCACGACGCCACTGTCGCCAACGGCAGGGACCGTCCGGCCGTGACACGATGGGGTCGTGATGGAGACCGACGGTCTGCCGGCCTACCCGCCGGCGCGCAACGCCTGGGACTACCCCCCACCACCGATCTCGCCGCGATGGAAGTGGGTCGCGATCGCCGCTGGCTTCCTGAGCCTCGTCGCTGCCACGGCGCTGGTGGCCGTTGCCATTTCCGTGACCAGCAGGGACAACACGGGCCTCATCGAGGACGCACGGCTGCTCGACGCCATCTCACGCGAGTGCGCGATCATGACATTCACCATCGAGTCGACACCCCTGTCAGGAGACGTTCGTCAGCAGGTGGCCATCATCAGGGACCAGGATGCCGCCGTCGCCACGATGGTCGAGGCGATCCGCGAGCTCGACCCCCACGTCCTGGCGGACGACAAGCCGACCGCTGGCTGGCTCGACGACTGGGATCGCCTCGTCGGTGCGCGCGAGACCCTGGCCGCCGGGCTCGAGGAGGACCTCGGTCTCGAGATCGTCATCCCGAAGGACGAGAAAGGACACCCCATCGACGAGCGCATGGACAAGGCTCTGCTTGGCGGCGAGTGCACCGTGCCGGCCGACCTGCTCGACCCCAACCGGGCCAACAACGCCACCATCTGACAGCGCTCAGCCGGGACAACGTCAGCTCGTGGCGGCCGCCTTCTTCTTCTGCTGTTGCTTGAACTCGCGCACCTTGGCGAGTGAGTCGGCATCGACGACGTCTGCCACCGAGCGGTAGCCCTTGCGGCCGTAGTCACCAACCACGATGGTCCACCCGCGCGGCTTGACCCCGAGCTGTTTGGCCAGCAGCGCTGTGAAGATCTTGGCCTTCTGATCGCCGAAGCCCGGCAGCGCCCTGATGCGCCCGATCAGCGCGTCACCTGTGCGCGGCTCGGTCCAGATGCGCGAGGCGTCGCCGTCGTACTCGTCGGCCACCACGCGGGCCAGCTCCTGCAGACGTCCGGCCATCGAGCGCCCGTAACGGTGGACGGCCGGCGGCGTTGCGCACAGGTCGGCGAAGGCCTCGGGGTCGGCATCGGCGATCGCGGCCGGGTCGAGCGTGCCGAACCGGTCAAGCACCTTGGCCGGCCCCGCGAACGCCTGCTCCATGGGAAACTGCTGGTCCAGCATCATGCCTGAAAGGAGTGCAAAAGAGTCATTAGTAAGCAACTCGTCGGCGTGGGGGTCCTGAGCGATCCGAATGGCCATGGTTCCTATTTTGCCGCACGTCGCGCTAGACCGAGGGCGGACCCTCTCCGTGCGCGCGGCGAGCCATCGGGGCCAGCGCGGCCACCGCACCCGCCATTCGTTCGCCAGGATCTCGTTCGCAATCGCTCGCAGATCAGGATTGTCTCCGTCGAAGCCGTTTCGCTCAGCTAGCGAACACAGTCGATCCACGAGAGCGCCTAACTCAAAACTTCCCGTCCGCTCGATCACAACTCGGTAGTCCTTCTCACTCCCCGAGACCGAAAGGCGCTCGCCATCGATTCGGAACAGATCCACGTACTCGCCGTCGAGAACGTCGATGGCCTCCATGTATCCCTCGGCATCCTCGATGCCACTGAAGACGTAGACGTCGCCATCTCTCGTCATCACGAAGATCGTGTCACCAGGTCGCTCCATGGTTAAGAGCTGTGCTGGTCGAGCATCATGCCGACGAGCAGCGCGAACGGGTCATTGCTCAGCACCTCGTCGGCGTGGGTCTGCTGGGCGATCTGGATGGCCATGCCGACCATCGTGCCACCGCGGCCGAGCCCCTAGGAACTCTCGTCGGGCGCAAGAGCGAAGGGTGCGTCGTCCATGACTCCGTCGTGGTCGGAGCCGATGACGTCCGGACGTACGATGGCGGGCCGTTCCGAACCTCCGGCACGACCCGCCATCGTAAGGGTGCTAGTGACGCACAGCGATCTTCTGCAGGTCGAGCCTGCTCGTGCCGGTGCCGTCGTCGGCCTTCTGTGCCCTCCGGAGCGTCGCCGCCGTCGGGTCGGGCTGCGGCAGAGCTGCACACAGCTTGTCGGCCCGTTTGCCCGACTTGCGAGCCG
>NZ_JACMOM010000345.1 GCF_014378035.1 Aeromicrobium sp.
ATCTCCGTGACGTGAGTCGGTTCACCCGTCCGCGCTGGGCGTGACGCTCTTGATGCGCCACACCGTGCCGAACCACCAGAGCGCCACTCCCAGCGCGGGGGTGACGCCGGCCCGGTCTCGATGGCCTCGCAACCGACCACCTCCCCGTCGCGAGGGTTTCGTCTGAGCCCGGGTCCATGGGCCCTGTCGGGCGGGGCGTTGGTCGTTCCCAGGAGGGACCTGCTTCCCTGTCTTGGCCGACGCCTCCGGCACAGACTCGAATCATGTCTACTGATGAGCGCATCGTTGCCCTTGAAAAGCACCTACACACCCTCCAGGCCACCCAGGTGGACCTGAACAGTCAGCTGAAGGAGGCTCGCCTTGAGCAGTGGCAGGGCCGGATAGACAACCTCGAGCTCCAGGTGCACCTGGCCGCGGCCGACGGAAGCGACCGCCTCACCCAGATGTCCGAGAAGCTTCGCAGCGCGTGGGCCCGCACTCGTGTTGAGGTGGAGGACGCCTCGTCGACCGCTTCTTCCGCGGGCGAGACCCTTCGGGCCGGGCTCCAGAGCGCCTACACCGACGTCCGCGAAGCCCTGTTGGAGACCAGGAGCAAGATCACGCGCTCCTGACACGCGCCGCTACGACTGCTGCGGCACACCGGCTGCGGGGGTTCTCCTGGACTCCCGGTCAGTCGAGGAAGCCGTCAGAACACAGACTCGACGACCTCGCCCGTGAACATCGTCATCGACGCGACATCGAATGTCTGTGCGTCGGCGGCTGTCTCGGCCATCTCGGGTGACTTGAGGGCCGACTTGAGGGCGTCTTCGTCGTCGAACCACAGCTCTGCGACGAAGAAGAAGTAGGGAGCCGGAGCCGCGCTGCCCATCCCAAGCGGATGCGAACGGGTGAAGCGGCGCAGGCCCGGAAGCGTTGATGCAAGCGGGACGTGGACCTCGGTGTAGTGCCTCTCGAATGCCTCGGGGTCGGCCGGGGCGCCGTACAGGATCGTGATGCGGTGCATGTGCTCTCCTCAGATGTCGAATGGTTCGTCGGCTTTGACCGATGACAGGAACCGCACGTTGGTGGCGCCGAGTGCCACGATCTTTCGTTGCGCCGAGCGGATGGCGCGTGTCACACTATTACAGACCGTTCGGTCAGTAAATCGTGCGGACGCAGGTGTGAGACGACGCAGGTGTTGAGACACAGTGTCGACCGGACCCAGCCCTGGAGGTGCCATGACGGTGTCGCACCAGATCGACGAGCAGCCGCTGCTGGACTCGTTCGAGCGCACGATCGGCCAGGCCGACCGCATCGAGCCCCGTGACTGGATGCCCGAGGCGTATCGCAAGACCGTCATCCGGCAGATCGCGCAGCACGCGCACTCAGAGATCATCGGCATGCAGCCCGAGGGCGGCTGGATCTCCCGGGCACCGTCCCTTCGACGCAAGGCAATCCTGCTGGCCAAGGTGCAGGACGAGGCCGGACACGGCCTCTACCTCTACTCCGCGTGCGAGACCCTCGGGGTGTCTCGTCAGGAGCTGACCGAGATGCTCATCAACGGCAGGCAGAAGTACTCCTCGATCTTCAACTACCCGGCCCTGTCGTATGCGGATGTCGGCACGATCGGCTGGCTCGTCGACGGCGCCGCGATCTGCAACCAGGTTCCGCTGTGCCGCACGTCCTACGGTCCGTACGGGCGGGCGATGATCCGGGTGTGCAAGGAGGAGTCCTTCCACCAGCGACAGGGATTCGAGCTGCTGGCGACGATGATGCGCGGCACCGACGAGCAGCGAACGATGGTGCAGGAGTCGGTCGACCGCTTCTGGTGGCCGGCACTGATGATGTTCGGCCCACCGGACGACGACTCGCCCAACACCGCCCAGTCGATGGCGTGGGGCATCAAGCGCAACACCAACGACGACCTGCGTCAGCGCATGGTCGACATGACGGTGCCGCAGGCCGAGGTCCTGGGCGTGACGCTGCCCGACCCGGACCTGCGCTGGAACGAGGCGCGACAGTCGTACGACTTCAGCGCGCCGGACTGGGACGAGTTCAGGGCGGTCATCAGCGGCAACGGCCCGTGCAACACCCAGCGCATCGCCCACCGGCGCCGAGCGCACGAGGACGGTGCCTGGGTACGCGAGGCGGCCATGGCGTTCGCGCAGCGCAACACGGAGGCTGCGACATGAGCGGCACCGTCGACGAGATCCAGGCCGAGTGGCCTCTCTATGAGGTGTTCGTACGCGGCAAGCGCGGACTCAACCACGTCCATGTCGGGTCGCTTCACGCAGCTGACGAGGAGATGGCGGTGCGGCACGCGCGCGACGTCTACACCCGCCGCAACGAGGGTGTGAGCATCTGGGTCGTGCGCTCGAACGCGATCACCGCGTCGAGCCCCGACGAGAAGGACTCGCTCTTCGCGCCGAGCGGCGACAAGGTCTACCGCCACCCGACGTTCTACGACATCCCCGACAACGTTCCCCACATGTGAGGCGCTGACCATGGCCCCCGCGCCCCACCCCGACGGACACGTCGATCATGAGTCCGTCTACGACGGCCTGCTCGGCGGGGACGACTCGCAGTGGGCCTTCGGCACTGACTTCGAGGATCCGCTCGCCGGCGTCGACACGACCGTGCCTGATGGCGTCGACCACCACGATCTGGCGATGTACTGCCTGATGCTTGCCGACGACTCGCTCGTGATGTCGCACCGGTTGGCCCAGTGGTGCAGCAACGCCCCCGACCTCGAGGAGGACATCGCGCTGGCCAACATCGCTCTGGACCTGCTCGGGCAGTCGCGGCTGCTGCTGGCTCGCGCGGCGGCTGCCGACGCCTTGGTCGTGCCGATGATGCCTGACAGGTCGCCGGTCCCGCCGGAGGACGCCCTCGCGTTCTTCCGCGGCGATCGCGAGTTTCGCAACGTCCGCCTCGTCGAGGCCGAGAACGGCGACTTCGGGCAGACCATCGCGCGCCTCGTGCTGTTCTCGACGTGGCGTCTCGCGCTCCTCCAACGCCTCGCCGCCAGCCGCGACACCGTGCTGTCAGCCGTCGCGATCAAGGGCGTCAAGGAGATGACCTACCACCGCGACTATGCGGCTCGTTGGTTCCTGACGCTGGCGCAGGGCACCGACGAGTCACGTCGGCGACTCGTCGCCGGGCTCGATGCGACCTGGCCCCTGCACGACGGGCTGTTCACCGACCACGAGGTCGATCAAGCCGTCGCGGAGGCATCCGTCGGGGTGCTGCCCTCAGACGTGGCCGACGAGGTCGACGGGCTGCTCGAGCAGATCTTCTCCCTGAGCGGCATCGACCGACCGGACGTCGCGCCGCTGGCCGGTGTGCGCGGCGAGACCGGTCGTGACGGCCTGCACACCGAGGCCTTCAGCAGGATGCTGGCCGAGATGCAGGTCGTGGCCCGCGCACACCCGTCGGGCGCCTGGTGACACGCGTGGCCTCGCGTCTCGTGCCGTCTCTGGGGAGCGAACGGGCGCGCGAAGTGGCGGCATCCGTCACCGATCCGGAGATGCCGATGCTGACGCTGGACGACCTCGGAGTGCTGCGCGACGTCGCCCTCCACGACGGGACCGTCGTCGTGACGATCACCCCGACCTACTCGGGCTGCCCGGCCATGGCCGCGATGCGCGACGACCTCGTGCACCGCCTCCATGATCACGGCTTCACCGACGTCCAGGTGCGGGTGAGCCTGCACCCCGCGTGGTCGAGCGACTGGATCACGCCGCGGGGCCGGCAGGCGATGGCCGACCACGGGCTGTCGGCGCCGGGCCCGGCCCCCCGTCACGAGGGTGCGGTCGTCCTGTCGCTGACGCCCACCCGGCGCAACCTGACGTGCCCGCGGTGCAGGTCCTCTGACGTCGAGGTCACGTCGGAGTTCGGCCCCACCGCGTGCAAGGCCCTCTATCGCTGCGCGTCTTGCCTCGAACCGTTCGAGCACGTGAAGGAGATCTGAGATGACATCGGTGGCGTCGGCAGTGACACGCGCCGCGTTCCACACCCTCACGGTGGCGTCGGTCGAGCACCTCACCGACGACTCGGCGGCCATCACGTTCGATGTCCCCGACGACCTACGTGAGGCGTTCGACTTCGGCGCGGGGCAGTCGCTCACGCTGCGCCGGATGATCGACGGTCAGGAGCATCGCCGGTCGTACTCGATCTGCGCCGCCACGGGCCAGCGACCGCGGGTGGGGGTCCGGGAGATCCCCGACGGGATGTTCTCCTCCTGGCTGGTCCGGAGGGTTCGACCCGGTGACCGCGTCGATGTGCAGACGCCGACCGGCAGGTTCCGTGCCGACCCGGCCGACGGCGGTCGTCACCTGTGCATCGCAGCAGGATCAGGCATCACGCCGATGCTCTCGATCGCGTCGACGATGTTGAGCCATCCGGCGGCCGAGGTGACGCTGCTCTACGGCAACCGCACCAGCCGGTCGGTGATGTTCGCCGAAGAGCTCGCCGACCTCAAGAACCGTCATGGCGCACGCTTCGAGCTCGTGCACGTCCTGTCCCGCGAGCCCCGAGATGTCGAGCTGTTCTCCGGCCGTCTCGAGGCCGATCGCCTCCGCCGGTTGCTGACCCTGCTTGTCCCGGTCGCCGCCGTCGACCACGTCTGGCTCTGCGGTCCGTTCGGGATGATCACCGACGCCCGCGCCGTTCTCGCCGAGCTGGGGGTCGATGACGACCGTGTCCACTTCGAGCTGTTCTACGTCGATGAGCCGCCCCCGGAGATGCACCGTCCCGACGCCGTCGTGTCAGGCGACACCAGCGACGTGACGATCGTGATCGACGGCCGCACCACCACGGCGGCGATGCCTCGCGAGCTCAGCATCCTCGACGGCGCACAAGCCACCCGCACCGACCTTCCGTTCGCCTGCAAGGGCGGGGTGTGCGGCACGTGCCGCGCCAAGGTGTGCGACGGCAAGGTCGACATGCGGCGCAACTATGCGCTGGAGAAGACCGAGGTTGAGCAGGGATTCGTCCTGACCTGCCAGTCGTTCCCCGTCAGCGATGCGGTGACCGTCGACTTCGATGCCTGAGCTGCCCCTTCGTGGGCCGCATGTCTAGGACGTCCCAGAGGCTGAGCCTGATGGCATCGTCAGAACGGCGGCCAGGGAACCGCGGGCATCCCACCTCGGGGAGCGGGGAAACGGGCCTTGCGCAGCAGCAGGTCGCAGCGCGCGGCCAATGCCGCGATCTCGGCGTCGCTGAGCAACGCGGTGAGCGTGTCGCCCAGGTCTTCGGCGAGGGCATCGCGTACCCGTTCGACCCCCTCCAGCTCGTCGGGATGGAGGTCCTGTCCCACCCATCCCCACAGGACGGTGCGCAGCTTGTGCTCACCGTGGAACGTGAGTCCGTGGTCGATTCCGTGGCGGTGACCGTCGGCCATCTCGAGGACGTGGCCACCCTTGCGGTCGGCGTTGTTGACGATGATGTCGAACACGGCCATCCGTCGCAGCCCGGGTGAGTCCTCGTGGATGAGCGACACCGGACGGTCGTACCCGTCGCGACCGTCGATGACATGGCACCACCCCTCGTCGGGCATGTCGTTCGCGGCGACCAGGTCGACAGCGTCCTGCTCGGGATCGGTCTCCTGCCACAGCTGCACCATCCCGATGCCCATTGGTCCGTCGCGCAGCCAGGTGTGGGGCACGACGTTCCACCCGAGAGTCTCCGACAGCACGTAGGCCGCCCGTTCCCGTCGAGCGAGGTTGCCGTCCGGAAAGTCCCACAGCGGCTGCTCGCCGGCGACGGGCTTGTAGACGACCGCCACGTCACCGATCTGGCCGACGAAGGTCGCGTTCGACGCTGGCATGATCCGGCCCGTGAGCTCGAGGTCGTCGCCCACGAGATCGACCTCTGATCTCGCTGACGTCACCGGAACCCTTCGGGCAGCTCGCAGATGTGGTCGTCTGCGTCCATGGGGACACGGCAGAGCGGACAGAGGGGCCGGCCTGCCCCCACCATCTCGCGGGTGCGCTTGGCGAACGCGCGAGCGGTGCCGACCGGGATGCGGACCAGCAGGACCTCCTCAGGCTCAATCTCGACAAGGTCGAGCGCCTCGGCGTCGTCCTCAGACAGAGTCAGAGGGAAGGCCTCGATCACGATCTGTGCGGTTGACGGATCCCAGCCCAGGCTCATCGCGCCAGCACGGAACTGCTCGTCGACGGGCAGGTCCAGCGGATCGTTGTCGACGAGTCCCTCCGGCGTGATGGAGGGGATGCTGTGCGGATTGCCCTCGTCGGCCATCAGCTCGTCGAGGACCTCGTCGATGCGCTCGGCGAGCGCAGCCGACTGCTCCTTCTCGAGTGCGATGCTCACCAGCTGGGATCCGGCGCGGGCCTGCATGAAGAATGTGCGGGATCCGGGCTGGCCGACGGTGCCGACCACGAACCGATCGGGCCAGTCGAATCCGTGGACGATGGGTGTCATGTCACCATTTTAGGAGCCAGCCGAAGCCTTCGCCTCCGGACCCGCTCCGCCCCCGACCTGCGCGTCGCCCGAGGCGGCATTCGTGTGGAGCCAGGAGAGGTCTCCTGCGTCGGTGTTCGTGGCCACGACATCAGGCCGGGTGGCCGAGTACCGCACGATCGAGGCCGACGCGGGATTGACGTTGATGCGCTGGAACAGGTCGAGATGCATGCCCAGCGCGTCGGCCAGGATCGATTTGATGATGTCGCCGTGACTCACTGCCACCCACACCGCACCTGGCCCGTGCTCTGCCTCGAACGCCGCGTCGTGCCGTCGGATCGCCGCGACCGACCGTGCCTGCATGGCCGCCAGCGACTCCCCGCCGGGGAACACGGCGGCTGATGGCTGCGTCTGCACCACGGACCACAGCGCTTCCTTGGCCAGGTCGCCGAGTGCGCGGCCCTGCCAATCGCCATAGTCGCACTCGGTGATGCCCTTCTCGATGGGGGTCGAGGGGGAGCCGGTCTGATGGTCGAGGATCGCCCGCGACGTCTGCCGGCACCGCTCGAGGGGGCTCGATACCACCCCGACGAGGGGCACGACGCCGAGGCGCTCACCCGTGCGGGCCGCCTGGCCACGCCCGATCTCGTCGAGCTTGACGCCGGCGGTCCGACCGGCCAGGACACCGCTGGCGTTGGCGGTGGTTCGGCCATGCCGAACAAGGATGACTGTGGCCATGTCCACAAGCCTAGACAGGTGGCCGCGGTGCGCGACCGGAGGCAGCCTGCCTCCGGTCGCGCACCATCGCGCACTCAATCCTGCTTGCGCTCCTGCTTCTTAGCCTCGGCGAGGTCGCTGAGCTGCTTGGCGTCGGCGCGGGCCTCGGCGGCGGACTGCTTGCTCTTCTTGGCGTCATCGAGCTCGGTCTTCGCCTCGCGCTGTGCTGCCTTCTTCTTGGCGTTGGCGGCGGACTCGACATTCTGCTTGCGCTTCTTGACCGTGGCGGCTCTGCTCGCGGCACGCTTGTCGGCGGCTGCCTTCTTGGTCGCGGCCGCCTGGGAGGCCTTGGCCTTGGCCTGCTGCTTGCGGCGCGCCTCGGGGGCGTCGGCCTCGGCACGACCCGAAGCGGCACGGTCGGCAGCGGCTTCGCGCTTCTGAGCCGCAGTCTCGCGACCGGAGGCAGCCGTCTGGCGGGCCTGCTCCCGGCGAGCCGCGGCCTCGTGCTCGAGCTTGGCCGCTGCCACCAGCTTGTCGGTGCGCTCGATGCGGTCGGCGCCGCGTCGGGCGATGCCCGGGTTGCCCAGCAGGGCACCAGCGACCTTGTCTGCCGAGCCGATGACCCGGTCGAGGGTCACGCGCGGGGCAGACGTCTCCGGCAGCTTGTCGGACAGCCTCCTGTCGACGATGAGCAGGGGGAGACGGGCGAGTGTGTAGGGGGCGGCGATGAGAGTGCTGATCATGGTGGTCCTCGAGTCTTGTCTGAGTGAATCTTGGTCGGGCTCTTCGTTGGCGGGTTCTAGCTTCGTTGGCGTGTTCTAGTTCTTGGTCTCGTCGCGCAGCTGCGCGGCCTGCTGGTCAGCAGCCGCGGCCTCGCGTTCGAGACGAAGCGCCTCGGCGGCGGCCCGCTGCTCAGTCGACGTGGCATCAGCCGCGAGAGCCCCGGCGTCACGCACGCGGGACTCGGCCAGCTCGTCGGCCTCCTTCTCGGCCGCCTTGCTGCCTTCGGCCTCCTGCTGCTTCGCGTCGCGGCCGGCGGCCGCGTGTTCGGCCTCGCGCTGACGCTCGACGGCCGACTCCTCGCGTCGGGACTGGGCTTCAGCGGCGTCCTTGCGCTGGGCGACCTCCTCGTTGGTCTCGCGAAGCTCCTGTGCAGCGGCGTCACGCTTCGCGTCGGCGACGGCCTCGTCGGCGAGGGCTGCCTTGCGGTTGCGTGATTCGGCCTGCTGGAGCTGTCCCTCCTCCACCAGGTCGTCCTTGCCACTCACGGCGCCAGCCACTTCCTTGGCCTTGCCCGCGATGCTGTCGAAGAGTCCCTCGCGGGCCTCGCCTGCCTTGTCTGTCTGGTCATTGGTCATGCCCGAAGGTGCCCCCTTGAAGGCGGCTTACACCTGCCGGCGAGTGTGACGTGGCCCTCGGTCACGGCCCGTGACCTCGCCGATTCTTGACTCATTCAAGGCCAATTCTTGACTCATTCAAGAAAGTGGGCCACTCTTGGCGTATGTCCGAGTTGCCTGATGTTGAGCGCCTCCTGCGCGCCGCGGCTCTTCGTGTCACCCGCCCGCGCGTGGCGGTCATGACCGCCGTCCGTGAGCATCCGCATGCCGACACGGCCTCCATCATCGGCGTCGTGCGTGCAGACATCGGCGACGTGTCCCACCAGGCTGTCTACGACGTGCTGCGTTCGCTGACGGCCGCTGGCCTGCTGCGGTGCATCCAGCCGTCGGGCTCTGTTGCCCGTTATGAGTCGAGGGTCGGCGACAACCACCACCACGTCGTGTGTCGGTCGTGCGGCGACATCGCCGACGTCGACTGCGCCATCGGGACCCCACCGTGCCTGACCGCGTCCGGTGCCCACGGATACTCGATCGACGAGGCCGAGGTCATCTACTGGGGCACCTGCTCCAGCTGTTCCACGGAGCACATCTCGTCAACACGCTCCGCGTCAATCCACATCAGCTGAATCCGTCTCATCCGAAAGGAACCTTATGACCGAGAACCACGATGCAGTCGTCGGCGACATGAACTCGGAGGAGAGCGAGAGCCAGTGTCCGGTCTCGGCCGGTCGCCACAAGCACCCGACCGAGGGCTCGGGCAACCAGGAGTGGTGGCCCAACCAGCTGAACCTCAAGATCCTTCGCAAGCACCCCGCCGTCGCCAATCCGATGGGTGAGGAGTTCGACTACGCCGAGGCGTTCAGCACCGTCAACCTCGATGCGCTGAGCAAGGACATCGATGAGGTCATGACCACGTCACAAGACTGGTGGCCGGCCGACTTCGGGCACTACGGGCCGTTCTTCATCCGCATGGCATGGCACAGCGCGGGCACCTACCGCATCAGTGACGGCCGCGGCGGCGCTGGCGCCGGAATGCAGCGCTTCGCTCCCCTCAACAGCTGGCCCGACAACGGCAACCTCGTCAAGGCGCGCCGCCTGCTCTGGCCGGTCAAGAAGAAGTACGGCAGCGCGATCTCGTGGGCCGACCTGATGATCCTCACGGGTAACCGCGCCCTCGAGACGATGGGCTTCACGACCTTTGGCTTCGCCGGCGGTCGCGCAGATGTGTGGGAGCCCGACGAGGACGTCTACTGGGGCCCCGAGAGCACGTGGCTCGGCGACGACCGGTACACCGGCGACCGCGAGCTCGAGAATCCGCTGGCCGCTGTGCAGATGGGCCTCATCTACGTCAACCCCGAGGGCCCCAACGGCACCCCGGACCCGCTCGGCTCCGCACGCGACATTCGCGAGACCTTCCTCCGCATGGCGATGAACGACGAGGAGACCGTCGCCCTCATCGCCGGTGGCCACACGTTCGGCAAGACCCACGGTGCGGCAGACCCCGACCAGTTCGTGGGTGCCGAGCCCGAAGGCGCGCCCCTGGAGGAGCAAGGCCTCGGTTGGAAGAACTCGTTCGGCAGTGGCAAGGGCAGGGATGCGATCACCAGCGGGCTCGAGGTCACCTGGACCGCCACGCCGACCACATGGGACAACAGCTACTTCGAGACCCTGTTCGGCTTCGAGTGGGAGCTGATGAAGAGCCCGGCCGGTGCCAACCAGTGGCAGCCGAAGGACGGCGCCGGAGCCAACACCGTGCCCGATCCCGAGGACGGCTCGCTCTCGCGGCCGCCGACGATGTTGACGTCGGACGTCGCGCTGCGGGTCGACCCGGTCTACGAGCAGATCTCGCGTCGTTTCCTCGAGCACCCGGAGGAGCTTGCCGACGCCTTCGCCCGCGCGTGGTTCAAGCTGACGCACCGTGACATGGGCCCGATCCAGCGCTACCTCGGGCCGCTCGTTCCGCAGGAGACGTTGCTGTGGCAGGACCCGGTCCCCGCGGTCACGCACGAGATCATCGACGCCGACGATGTCGCCGTCCTCAAGCGTGAGGTCCTCGCCTCAGGCCTGTCCGTCTCGCAGCTGGTCTCGACCGCCTGGGCGTCGGCATCGACGTTCCGCGGCAGCGACAAGCGCGGCGGGGCCAATGGTGCACGTATCCGTCTCGAGCCGCAGAACGGCTGGGAGGTCAACAACCCCGACGAGCTGGCAGTGGTGCTGCGGACCCTCGAGGGGGTCCGCCAGGACTTCAACAACTCGCAGACCGGAGGCAAGCAGGTCTCAATCGCTGACCTGATCGTCCTCGGCGGATGCGCGGCCGTCGAGCAGGCCGCCAGAACTGCCGGTCACGACATCGAGGTCCACTTCTCGCCGGGACGCACCGACGCGTCGCAGGACCAGACCGACGTGGAGTCGTTCGCCGCGCTCGAGCCGACCGCCGACGGTTTCCGCAACTACCTCGCCAAGGGTCACCAGCTCCCGGCGGAGTACCTGCTGATCGATCGGGCGAACCTGCTGACGTTGAGCGCTCCGGAGATGACAGTTCTCGTGGGCGGACTCCGCGTCCTGAACGCGAACGTCGACGGAACCTCGCACGGCGTCCTCACCACGACACCCGGGTCGCTGACGAACGATTTCTTCGTCAACCTGACCGACATGGGCACGGCGTGGAACGCGACGTCCGAAGATGCTGACGTCTTCGAGGGCCGCGATCTCGCCACGGGTGAGGTGAAGTGGACCGGCAGCCGTGTCGACCTCGTCTTCGGCTCGAACTCCGAGCTGCGCGCGCTCACGGAGGTGTACGCGAGCGACGACGCACAGCGCAAGTTCGTGCGGGACTTCGTGGCCGCGTGGGAGAAGGTCATGGACCTCGACCGGTTCGACATCGCCTGACCCCAGTGCCCGCTGCGTAGCGTCATCAACCTCGAGGGTCAACGGCCTCGACAGCGATGACGCTACGCAAGAGGGCTGGATAGGGCAGGGTGGTCACCATGGTCACCATGGGAGCCGATGGGGACGACCCGACGAGCTGGCTGTTGACGTCCGATGAGCGCAACAACGCGTTTACCCGGATCGATGACGCCCATCCCGGGCTCGGGTGGTCGACGGGCAACGACGTCCGTCCGCTGATCCACGGTGCGACGTACTTTGCCGAGCTGTTCGAGCGCATCGAGGCGACCCGCGAGGGGGACCTGGTCTTCTTCACGGACTGGCAGGGCGACGCCGACGAGCAGCTCACGGGCGAGCCCGGCTCCGAAGTCGTCGAGGTGCTCGGTCGGGCTGACGAGCGCGGTGTCGACGTCCGTGGCCTGGTCTGGCGGTCGCACTGGGAGGGCTTCGGCTTCACGGCGGGGGAGAACCGGAGGCTGGGCAAGGAGCTGCAGGACCGAGGTGCCGAGGCGCTGCTCGACATGCGCGTTCGGATGGGCGGCTCCCACCACCAGAAGATGCTGGTGATCCGTCACCGCGACGACCCGTCGCGCGACATTGCTTACGTCGGGGGCATCGACCTGTGCCACTCCCGGCGCGACGACGCCGACCACCATGGCGACCCACAACCGCTGAGCATGGCGCAGGAGTACGGCCCGACCCCGCCGTGGCACGACGTCCAGGCAGCCATCAGCGGCCCCGCCGTCCACGACGTGGAGACGGTCTTTCGCGAGCGGTGGGAAGACCCGACGCCGCTGAGCCGAAGCCCACTCAATGTCCTGTCGGACATGGTGCACCGGATGGACCGCAGCCCCGACCCGCTCCCCGAGCAGGCCCCGCCTCCGCCGGAGGTGTCGGGTGGCACGCACGCCGTGCAGCTCTTGCGCACCTATCCGGACCTTCGCGCCAACCGCGACTACGAGTTCGCCCCCGGTGGTGAGCGCAGCGTCGCGCGCGGCTATTCGAAAGCCTTGGGGAAGGCGCGTCGGCTCGTCTACATCGAGGACCAGTACCTCTGGGGCACGCACGTCGGTGACGTCTTCACCGAGGCGTTGCGTCAGCACCAGGACCTGCACGTCATCGCCGTCGTGCCGATGCACCCAGACCTGGAAGGAAGCTCCCGGACGGCACAGCTGCTGGGTCGGCGACGTGCGATGCGGGAGATGATCAGTGCGGCACCCGACCGGGTGGCGATCTTCGGCATCGAGAACCACGCCGGAACACCCGTCTACGTCCATGCCAAGACCTGCATCATCGATGATGTCTGGGCGACGGTGGGCTCGGACAACTTCAACCGCCGCTCCTGGACACACGACTCCGAGCTCTCGGCCGTCGTGGTCGACCTGACCGACGACGAGTCGGGGCCGACCTACGCTCGCCGGCTCCGACTTGCCCTGGCAGCCGAGCACCTCGACCGGACCGATGTCCTCGAGGACAGCGTCGACCTCCGTGACACCGCCGGAATGTTCACGGCCTACGTCGAGAGTGCTGAGCGCCTGGATGCCTGGCACGCCGGCGGCCGTGAAGGGCTCCGACCCGATGGCCGACTGCGGCGGATGCAGCCGCCGGAGCTCAGCCCGTTCAAGCGAGCCATGGCCACGGTGCCGTACCTGTTGCTGCACGATCCCGACGGCCGTCCGCGCAAGCTGCGAGGGACCAACGAGTTCTGAGCCTGGCGATGGGCCTTGCTGTATCGACGCAATCTCGATGTTGCGGTCAGCAGCGGCGGCGATGACATGATTGAGGCCTGGTTGAGCAGGAGCCAGGATGTCGTGCTACCTCGGAGATTTCGTGAAGATCTGTCACCTGCGTCCCTTGTGCGGACGACCCCTCCACGGGCTGGCCAGCTGATGCGCGTCTGCCTCATCGCGTCGAGCCGATCTCCGGTCGCCGAGCCGTTCCACGGTGGGCTGGAGGCACACACGGCATCGTTGGCGGGCGCGCTCATCGCGCGCGGCCACGACGTGCAGGTGTTCGCGGCGCCCGGCTCCGACGCCCGGTTCAACGTGTGCGAGCTGACGGTGCCGACGGCGTTCACCAGCAGGGAGGGCCGCACCGACCTCGGCTCGACCGCCGATGAGTGGATGCAGGAGCACCACGCCTACCTGAGCCTGATGCTCGACCTGGCGCGGCGCGGCCGGTCACGCTTCGACGTGATCCACAACAACAGCCTCCACCACATCCCGATCGCGATGGCCGAGGCGACGGG
>NZ_JACMOM010000346.1 GCF_014378035.1 Aeromicrobium sp.
AACCTGATCGTCGCCGAGCCGTCCCCGCCGATCGCGGATCCCCCGTCGCTGTCGGGCTTCTGCACGACGTCCGGGACGTCGGTCACGGTGAAGGTGATCGTGCCGTTGACGCGGCGATCCCTGTCCTTCGTCGCATCCTGCACCGTATAGACGACCTCGATCACCATGTACGGCGGGCTCGAGTTGGGCGTGACCCTGATCTGGGTACCGGTGAACGAGATCGAGCCGACACTACCGGCGTTGGTGATCTGCGCATCCACGATCGTCAGCGCTTCGCCGGTGGTCTGGTACGGGTTGGAGTCGTTGACCAGCGGATCCATCACGAAGGTGCCCACCGGGCGCTTGGTTTCGTAGGTGTCAGATACGGCCACCGGCAGTGGCCTGGTCGAGCCGACCACCGTGACGTTGATCGTGCCGGGAACCGTGAACGTGTCCCAGCGGAGGGTGACCCCGACCGTGTACGTGGTGCCCTTGGGGGTATCCCGCGGAACGCTCAGCGCCAGTTGTGATCCGCTGAGGTTCGCGCTCAGCGCTGAGCCGGACGGGGCGATCTCGGAGTAGGTGACCTGCTGCAGGATTTGGGGGTTGGGGTGGCCCGTCGACTGGCGCAGGTCGACCGTGGTTGTCTCCCCGACCTCAAGTTGCAGATTGGGTGTGGTGAAGACGGGCGGTGTGTCCCTGAACTCCGGATCGCCGACGATGATCGGCAGGGTCAGCGTGGCGGGGATGCCCTTCGGGTCGTTCTTCGAGTCTCCGTCCGAGACGCTGAAGGTGACCGACGCCGGGCCCCGGTAGTCGAGGGTCGGCGTGAAGGCAATGGAGCCCTCATCCACGAAGTTCGGGTCGCCGTTGCTGCGAATCGCGCTCACCGTGGTCTTGTCGTAGATGTGCACGTCGCGGCCCGATGGCGCCACGACGATGTCGGAGAGCTTCCACTGCCGGGACTCGTTCATGCTCACGTACTGAATGGGCAGGTTCGGGTCGATCGTCGGAGGCTCGTCGAAATTCTCGTCGACGGCGGCCGGCACGAGGATGAAAGCCATCGCACTGAGCTCGTCCGCTTCGTTGGTCACGCGATAGGCGATCGCCTGGCGGAGTGGCCCGGGGGTGACATCGATCTGGCCGTTGCGTTCGGCGAGCGCCGCCGCTCCCGCGTTAGGACCCTCGACCGAGACGACGAGGTCTTCGGTCTTCCCGGACGGGTTGAAGGCGTAACCGGCGAATACATCCACGGTGATCGACTTCTTGCCCGCGATGTCCTTGGTGAGGATCGGGACATCGTCGGCCGACGGGGGCAGTAGCGGGGCATCCGGAGTCACGGTCACGAGCACGTAGCTCATGGTCTTGCCGCCGCGATCGTTGGTCAGCTCATAGCGCAGCGAGAACGACTGCTCGGTATCTGGCGCTGTGACGACGAGGTACTGGCGGCCCACAACCTCGGCCTCGATACCCTCCGGAACGTCGACGAGCACTTTCGAGACCTTGATCGGCGAGCCCTGCGGGTCTGAGTCGTTGGCCATCAGGTCGACCTGCGCTATGCGACCCGGACGCACGGACACGCTGTCGGGTGCCGCATTCGGCGGCTGCAGTTCGGTGGGCTGCGGGATGACGGCGATCTTGATGGTCGCGTCGCCCGTCGCCCCGAACGCGTCGTAGACCCGGTAGCTGAACTCGTCGGTGCCGACGGCCGCCTCGGAGGAGTTGTAGATGAAGTAGTCGTTGCCGACCTCCGCGAGCGAGCCCAGGGTCGGGTTGCTCGGGAAATTCTGCAGCTGGGTCGAGTCACCGTCGGGGTCGATGCCGTTCAGCGGCACATCGATACGGATCGAGCCGCCCGCGAGCACGCGACCCACGAGCGGATCGGGAACCGGATCGCGGTTGCCCTCCTCGTCCAGCGGCGTCACGGTGAAGATCGCGGTGGCCGCGGCCGTCTCGCCGAAGGGGTCGAGCACGCGGTAGTCGACCCGATACTCCCCCGCCGTGGTGGGCGCCTGGAAGCGCAACTTGTTCTTGGCCACAAACGCGAGGCCGTCGGTAGGCGCCGTGATCAGATTCGAGTCGAGGAACATGGTCGAGGCGTCGGGGTGCGTGTCGTTGGAGAGCACATCCAGCGTGATGATGTCGCCCACGCGAACCGTTGCAGCATCATTGGCCGCGATGGGCGGCTGGTGCTTCGTGAGAGCCGGCACCGGCACGATCGTGACACCCGCGGTCGCCGTGGAGAGCCCGTCCGAGATCGTGTACGTGAAATTGACCTGCTCGGTGAGAGCGGCCGGTGAGGTGATGCGGATGAGGGTCGACTCGAGCAGCTCGACGACGAGGCCCTTGGCCACCACATCCGGTGGCACGGTCACCGATTGCACGGCCATGATCTTGCCGGTCGGGCTCACATCATTGGAGAGCACGGAGACCGTCACCGGCTCCTCACCGCGCAGGTACGCCGTGTCTTTCACGGCAACCGGGGGCAGGCTCTCGTCTGCAGGCTTGTCCTTGACGTCGATGCGGATGATTCCCACGCTCGTGTTCGCGCCGGCCTGCAAGGAGTACTTCATGTAGAAGATGCCGGCGTTGGCGGAGGAGAACGTGACCTGGCCACGATCGGAGTTGAAGGATGCCACGGCGCCACCGGTCGCCTCATCCATTCCCACCAGCGACAGCTGCGCGCCCGAGGGCGACAGGTCGTTCTTGAGAGGTTCGACGACCACCGTCTCGTTGGCGAATGCACTGGCGAAGTCGGGAGTTCCGACGGGATTGAGCGAGCCAGCGGGCTCGACCGTGACGGTGAGCGTGCCGGCGACCGGTGGTCCGTTGCCGTCGCTGACCTGGAACTGCACCTCCTTCTCGCCGAGCTCGGAGGTCTGGTGGGTGAACGTGATGAAGCCGTCCGGCGTGAACCTGACAAGGTCGGCCGACTTCGGGCTGGCACCGATGAGGTACAGGTCGTCGCCGTCCGGGTCGCGCCAGTCGGAGAGCACGTTGTAGGTGATGGTCTGGTTCGCCTCCACCGCGACGCCGGGCAGCCTCACCGAGTACGGTGGCTGGCTGATCTCGTCGGGAACCACCCGCGCCGTGACGTTGGCCGAGGCCGTGCCGCCGCGGCCATCATCCACCGTGTAGTTAAAGGAGATGGCGCCGACGAACCCCTCGACGGGCGTGAACTGCAGGGCGCGACCGCCATCGATGGGGTCGAGCGTGCCCGTGGTCTCGGCGATGGCGTCATAGGCCGAGATGACCAGCACGTCACCGTCGGGGTCTGAGTCGTTGTCGAGCACTGAGAAGATGGTGGTGCGCCCGGGGCGAACGCCGAACTCGTCGTCTTTCGCCGTGGGCGGCCTGTTCGTGTCGGTGCGCTCGGCGAGGGTGTCCTCGAAGGACTGGATCGACGACTTCTCCTGGCCGATCTCCTCGGACTCCTCCTCGACGGGCGGTGTCACGTCATCCCAGTTGTCGACGAGACGCATGTTCTCGCTGGGCAGCCACACATTGCCGTTGACAAGGTCGTTCAGGGCGATGATCGTGCGGTTCACGCGGAACTCGAGCACGCTGGCCTGGGTGGGCTCGGCAATGTCCTGAGGAGCAGGCTCCTGGCCCTCGCACGAGAGGAGATACTTTTGCTCGGAACCCCAGGCACCGTGGGCGCACCCGTCCTGGTTGACCCGCGTCGCGACACCGTCGAGCTCCCTGCTGGTGCTCTCGAAGCCGGCGTTCACCGTCTCGGCGCTGCCAGAGCCCAGATCGATGCGCACGAGGGAATCGGCTGTCGCCACAACCGCGAAGGATGACTCGGGGCCGGTCTGCTGGAGCTTGAGGCCCGACTCGTCGCCGATGCCGTATTTCTGCCCGCCCTCGGTCACGATCTCGTTCGTCGACTGGTCGAACACCACCGGGATGTCGCCGACTGCCGCGAGCTGGA
>NZ_JACMOM010000347.1 GCF_014378035.1 Aeromicrobium sp.
GCCGTTGTGAATAACGAGCGCCCGCCTGGCCAGACACGAAAAGGACGTGGCCAGCACGCCAACACTGAACTTGCTGTTTGCGATGATCTCAGTTGCAAATAATAGGGGCACGGCGAGCGCCGACCGCATGAAGCGCGGAGCAGAGGACTCGCCTTCGTGCACGTGACTAATCACGGGGATGCCGCGAAGCCGGGCGAGGGCAATCCACAGTGGAATAGTCATGGTGTTGACATAGACGACGTCGGGCTTCAACCTGGAAAGTAGGCACATTCCCGCGAAGAAGCCGCGAACCGCGGCCGAGAGGAAAGCAACCGCGCCTCGTGGTCGCAGGATTTTTTTGCGGATTACCGGCGTCGGCCGAAGACTGGCCTTCGCCCCTCGATCCTGAAGTTCGCGAACAAGGGGGCCGGATGCTGGCAAGGTGACTGCGACAGTCCAGCCGGATTCGACGAGCCCGCTCACGCTCTCGAGCAGAACACGGTCGGATCCGTAAAGCTCCGCCCCGGGATTGGCGAACAGTATCGTCCGTTGGGTGAGCGACATCAGATCTGGCTCAAGGCGAGGTAATCGAACCGCGATTTCACGGTCTGGCCGGTCGCGGTGGATGACGGGTGCGAGCGAAGCCTCACCGATCCGGGTACCTTAAGCGCCGAAGTGGCGCCGGTCACACTGGCCTGCCAGTCGGTGGGCTCCACAATGCAGACAGACCAGGTGCGCGCGCGGTTCGTCGTCGGGATAGCGCCGAATACCTGAACGCGCGCGTTCATTTTGATCGAGTTGATGAAAGTCTCCGACACGGGCACGACTTGCAGGGCAGTACCGCTCTGAGAGAGCGCAAGCAGGGTGCCTGACGGAGTGACGCGCGCCACTACGGTCTCAGGGTTGGTGACAGTGATTGTCGCTCCCTGCTTGTCGGTGACTGTGAGACTCACAAAACCGATTCCTGCGGTGGCGTGAGCATGCGAGGAGGCAGCGCCCGAGCCGGCGGTGTTTTCTCCATTGTTCCCGACCCAGGTTGCGTCGGTCCCATCGGGGTCGCTCGACCCGCCACCGTCGAAGCTTGCAGCCAATCCGCTAGTGGTGGGAACGGCATCCGCACCGACGGTCGTGGGGGTGGCCGGGCTTGAAGGGTCGGCCAGTGTTGTGTCGGCGTATGCAACCGAAGCCAAACCGACCAGAAGGTCCCCCGCAGGGGAACCCGCCGCGATTGCTGCCAGCACGGCAGTGATCGGGCGGGGCCCTCGGGTGGACCTGGTAGCGACGGAAGAGGCGAACATGGCTTTCTCTTGCTTGGTGCGTGTTCGGTGGTTATTGAAACTTGACGACGGCGAAGTTGTCGAACCTCGTGGTCACGGGAGAATTGGTCGCCGTGGCCGAAAGGTAGGAGCGGAGTCCGACGCTGCCGGCGATCTGGAGTGCCGCCGTCGCGTCGGTGGCGCTCGCCTGCCACGCGGTTGGCTCCGTCGTGGCCGCAGACCACAGCTTTGCGCGTACGGTCGTCGGAGCAGTCCCAAACACTTGGAGTCGCACGTTGAGGGTGGTGGCCGTAGTAAAGGTCAGCCCGGTCACGTTCACGAGCTGCATCGCTGTCGCGCCCTGCATGAGTTGCAGCTGGACGGCCCCGTTCGCCTGTATCCAGGTGCGAGCCTGATAGTTGGTCGAACCGACATCGCGCCCGATCGCCGAGATGAACGATCCACCTCCCGTCGGCATCCGATCGAGGGTGAACGACACCGTCAGGTCCGCCGAGCTCGAGCTGACCCCTCCTAGACTGCTCGTCTTCGTTGACCCGCTGGGCGCCGTCTGGAGACCGACACCGCCGGTCACGCTATATGCCG
The DNA here is from genome assembly GCF_014378035.1 of Aeromicrobium sp. GTDB lineage: Bacteria > Actinomycetota > Actinomycetes > Propionibacteriales > Nocardioidaceae > Aeromicrobium. Next base: position 1,839 of record NZ_JACMOM010000347.1, read on the forward strand.
TCGCGATGCCGGCGTTCGTCCAGGGGCCTCCGACTTCGGCCGAACCCCACGAGTTCGCGATTGCGGTACCGAACTGGGCCTGGGCGAGCACGTTGACCGGGGGTGCCGTTACCGTTATCGGCTGGCTGACCGCGTTGGTTGATCCCTGGTTGTCGGTGACGGTGAGAGTCGCAGTGAACGTGCCGGCGGCCGCATAGGTGTGGGAGGAAATCGCACCGGTTCCGGTGGTCCCGTCTCCGTAGTTCCAGGCGTAGCCGGCGATGGTGCCGTCCGGGTCGGCGGATGCCGCCCCGGTGAAGGATGCAACCAGATTGCTCGTCGTCGACGAGAACGCGGCGACGGGAGCCTGATTGACGGCGACCACGGTCACCGTGTGGGTGACAGCGTTCGTACCGCCGCGGTTGTCAGTCACAGTGAGCGAGGCGACATAGCTTCCGGACAGGGTGTAAGTGTGAGTCGGTGAGGCACCGGTGCCGGTTTTCGAGTCTCCGAAGTCCCATAGGTACGAAGTGATCGTGCCGTCCGCATCCGCCGAGGCCGATGAATCGAATGTCGCAGAGAGTCCGCTTGTTTTCGAGCTGAACGCGGCTACCGGGGCAATGTTCGCAGTGAGAACCGTGACGGGATGCGTCACGATTCCCGTGGCGCCCTGATTGTCCGTGACGGTGAGGCTGATCGTGTAGCTGCCAGCAGTCGCGTAAGTGTGGCTTGGAGTGGCGCCCGATGCTGTGGCTCCGTCTCCAAAGTTCCAGGCGTAGGACGCGATGGTGCCGTCCGAGTCAGTGGAACCTGTCGCGTTGGTGGTTACCGCGAGGTCGGTCGTGGATGTCGTGAACGCCGCCGTCGGTGCAACATTCGGGAGCGAGGCGCTGACGGAGTGCGTGACCGTGTTAGTTGCGCCACGATTGTCGGTGACGGTCAAAGATACGACGTAGCTTCCCGGTTGCGAGTATGCGTGAGTCGGGGTCGCGCTCATGGACGTACTCGAGTCTCCGAAATCCCAGGCGTAGGACGAGATAGTTCCATCCGGGTCGCTGGAGGTGGAGCCATCGAAGGTGGAACTCAGGTCGGTCGACGTCGAAGTGAAGGCGGCGACCGGTGGCACGTTCACCGCGCTAGATCCGAGGTTGTAGTGCTTTTGCACCCCCGCAGGGCTGAGCGCCGTGTCGTAGACGGCAGCTTCGTCAAGAGTTCCGGCGAAGTAAGGGCTCGAGGAGTTCCAGGTCACGTCGCCGCCGATGCGCCAGTATCCGTCGTACGCCTGCTGGCTGGTCTGCGGATTTGTCGCCTGCAGACTGCCGTCAACATAGAGCTTCATTCCGTCACTGGACTGTTCGGCAACGACGTGGTGCCAGCTGCCGTCGTTGTAGGCAGACGACGTGATGGCCAGGTTGGTCTGTCCGGTCCACACGCCGAAGGCCAGTTTTCCGTCGTCCTGCATGTAGACGTGGCGATCGTAGCTGCTCGAGAGGCCGGTCTGCTGATTGCCGAATCCGATGAGCTTGCCTCCGACATTGGTCGTTGTCTTGAACCAGGTCTCGAGCGAATAGGTGGTCGGGTTGCTGAACTGCTGATTGCTCCCGACGACCGCCTGGGAGTCGAAGCTGGTTGCAGTGTCTGGGTTGCCGGAGATAGCTCCCGCGACTCCGTGTGTGACGCTGCCGCTATACGTGCCGGGGCTCGCGTTGGGGCCAGAATCCTTCGCCGAAGTGCTGGTGTCGTTGAGGCGCCAGTAAAGCACTGGATTGGCGTCATACACGGCCTTACCATAGGTGTCGGTCGGTGCGGGCGGGATCGGCGAGGTGCGTCCGGATGCCACGTAGTGGTTCACGATCTGCTGGCGCGAGAGCACGGTGGAGTAGATCGAAACCTGGCCGATATTGCCGGCGATGAAATTGCTCGACGGCTGGTTCGGCCATCCACCGAGGCTGTCCCCGCCGACCCGCCAATAGCCGGCGTAGGGCTGGCCGATAGTGACATCGGCGCGCGAACCGACGAGCGTGCCGTCTACGTACAGGCGCATTCCTCCCGGTCCCATCGATGACACGACCTGATGCCACTGGCCATCGTTGTAGGTGTTCGCTGAGTTCACGGTCGCCGTGCTGCCGGTGTACACGCCGAAGATGATGTGCCCGGAGTTGTCCATATAGGTCTGGCGGTCGTAACTGTTCGATTGCCCTGTCGCGGCGGCGCCGTAGCCGATGATCTTGCCGCCGGACGTGGATGTGGTGTTGATCCATGCCTCAGTGGTGAAGGTGTCGGGAGCTTGGGTCGAGGTAGGGGTGGCCGCGGTTCCGTTCGCGGTCCCATCGAATATCGAAGCCGGATTGTTCGGCACGATTCCGGGGGCGCCACGAGTTACGCCGGAGGCGAGTTGGAGGTCGGTGAAGTTGACGTGGTCGAATCCGACAGCGCCAGAGGTCTCGTCGAGCGGCCAGTACGAGCTGGGGTTGTCGGCTGCGACGGCGTTGTTGTATGCGCCGCCACTGTCGGTTGTCGCTACGGTTACCGGGGGGCCGAGTCGGCTGATCGAGTTTCCGAATGGATCGGTGACGTAAACGCGATAAGAGTGAGTGCTCCCGGGAACGAGTCCCTTGTCGATGAAGCCCATCGCTGGCCGCTGCCAGAAGGTTGACTCGAGCGTGGTGGTGAATACGGGCGTTGCCGTGGCGTTGTCACGAACCACCTTGTAAGTCAGGTTCTTGTTGTCCTGGTCGTACGTGGCCTGCCATGAGACGCGAGCCTCACCCCTCTTGAAAGATACTGTTGCCGGTACGAGCGCGGTGTTCACGTTCGGGCCGACCTTGTTCGGGGCGATCGAGGGAATGGCGTACCGGGTGAGGCCGTACTGCGCCGCACCGTTTACGAAGGGAAACTCGCCGCCGACCGCAAGATACTGACTGTTGCCGGCGACGGTCCATGCAGCCTGGCCCTGCCCGGTGAAGCTCCCCGTGACGTA
>NZ_JACMOM010000348.1 GCF_014378035.1 Aeromicrobium sp.
CCGGTGCCGGTCGGCGTCTGCTGGTAGACGACGCCCTCGGTGACGGGAAGCACCAGCGCCCCGTCGGCGAGACACGTCGGCGGAGTCGCCGTGGCCTCGGCTGCCGTGACCGGCGTCAGATCAACGGGGACTTCGCCCTCGATCGTGCAGCCGCTGTTGAGGATCGCCTGGCCCGCGGCGGTCAAGTTCTGACCGGGGTAGTCAACCCCGTCGAATGTGTAGGGCGGGATGATGTCGCCCCAGCCAGCGTCACCGTCTTCTGTGAAGACCGGTCCGGTGTGGCCGGTGTGACCGTTGAGGGTGCCGCTCGCGCTGGGCGCGATCGAGACGTAGGGGTTTGTCCGGGAGGCGGTGGCGTGACAGATCTCGACCCTTTGCGAAGCCTTGGCTGCGACGGTTGCGCGAGACGTGCGCTTGGCGACCTTCGCGACCTTGGCGACCTTCGCGACCTTCGCGACCTTGGCAGGCGGTGCGTTGCCGGACGTGTCCTTGGCGGGCGGTTCGGCCGGGGCCTCCTCAGCGGCAGGCGCCTGATCAGCAGGTTCCTCGGCAGGGGACGGGAGGACCTTCTCCTCCTCGGCGGCAGACGGCGAAGAGTCTGTTGTCGGCGCGTCTCCGGCCGCAGGTTCATCGCCCGCGGCTGTTTCGGGGGCGGGTGTCTTAGTGGTGACGGTGTCGTTTACTGCGGCCGCGGTGGGGCCAGCAAACAACACGCTGCCTACCATCATCGCCAACATCGTCAGTACGACGAACAATCTTTTCATGAGTCAACTCCATCGATGTCTCCCGAGAATCGGACGGTCTGTCGCCATGTCGGTGTTCGAGAGTGAAGCTCAGGAGTCCGGCATAACGCGCCCATCAATTAACCCGCGAAGTGGAGGATTCGTCATTATTTATGGGTCACAAATGCCTGCGAAACAGAGTAAAATATCGAAAACCATCCCTTATGATCTGCGCCGCTAGTTCCAAGGAACTACCTGGGTCAGATCTCCGCACCGCGTTGACTGATCTGGAGTCATAGCGTCCCGTGGGCCGGGAAACTCGTGTCCGGAAGGGAAAGAGCGACCATGTCAAAAAGCGAGGCCACGTCGGTGTTCACCGACGACTCCGGCGCACGGCGGCGCAAGGCCACGTGGACCCTGCGATTCGTATCGGCGTTTCTCATCCTCGGAGTCACGGTGGTGTTCGTGAGCATGATCGGTCACGTCACCCTTCCCGGGCTGGGCTCTCCCCTCCGTCTACCTGGCGCTGGTCCGGCGACATCAGGAGCTGACCGACCCGAACCCAGCCGAGCGACGGTGCCCCCGCCGGTCGGCACGGCCGGTGGCACAGAGACGCCCGACATGAGCAGAACTGAGCAACCTGATGGGGGTTCCGCTGGCCGCTCGCGGTCAACGGACCAGCCGCTCCGTGCCACCCCGTCGACGGCACCCTCCACAACGGCACCCACCGCATCTGCACCACTCGCGGCGACCACCCCTCAGGGCAGGCCCACTGCCAGACCGACCACGGCCGCGAATCTCGATCACTTGCCCGGAAGCGCACCCACCGAGCCGCCGGGCAAGGCCAAGACGGCCTCCGGCCCCTCGTGACTTCACGCGACCTCAAGGACCCGCGCGTTCACTGGTTCTTCCTGATCGTCCTGCTGACCGGGATATTCCTCCTGCTGGTCGTCTCGGGCTACACCTCTGGCCAGCTCGGCGAGGGGGACAACTCGCCCGCGTCGGAGGCCGGGGGCATCACCGTCCCGAACGCAGTCCGCGAAGGTGGTCCGATCCTCGACCCCTCCAGGCCCGACGCACCAGGCATCGCTGTTCCCGACAAGACAGTCGTTCTGACGTTCGATGACGGTCCGACGTCCTGGACGCCACGCATCCTCGACGTCCTGGATCGTCAACGCGTGAAGGCAACCTTCTTCGTGATCGGCTCGCACGTCGCCCAGAAGCCAGACGTCCTGCGGCGAATGGTCGACGAGGGCCACGAGGTCGGCGTCCACACGTTCACCCACGTAAACTTGGCCAACGTGCCGACCTGGCGTCAGCGGCTCGAGCTCGACCAGACCCAGTTCGCCATTGCGGCCGTGACCGGGCGGGCGACGGACCTGCTCCGACCGCCCTACTCGTCCACGGTCGACGGCGTGACTCCCAGTGACTGGCGCGCCCTCGTCCGCTCGGACAACTACCGCGTCGTGCTCACCGACCTCGACACCAAGGACTGGCAGAAGCCCGGCGTGGACAAGATCACTGCAGCGGGAACTCCGCGAGGCAACACCGGTGCCGTCGTGATGCTTCACGACGGCGGTGGCAATCGCGCCCAGACCGCCGCGGGTCTGGACAAGCTGATCGTCGACCTCAAGTCACGGGGTTACCGCTTCGAGACCGTGACGCAAGCTGCCGGCGTCCGCTCTCCCTGGCACCCAGCAGACCAGAGCGAGGAGATCCGTGGGCATGTCGTCATCAGTCTCGTTCGCATCAGCGACACGGCTGTGACTCTGCTGCTGTGGATGTTCATCCTCCTGGCCGCGCTTGCCGTCGCCCGGACGCTCCTGCTCCTGACGCTGGCGCGACGACATGCCCGCACGACGATCGAGCCGCCCTTCCGGTCTGCTGCTCAGCTTCCGGGCGTCACGGTCGTCGTGCCCGCCTACAACGAGGAGCTGGGCATCGAAGCGGCCGTCAGGTCACTCGTCAACAGCGACTACCCGCTGCTGGAGATCATCGTCGTCGACGACGGGTCCACCGACGCCACCTCTGCTGCGGTCGAGGCGTTGGGCCTTCCGGGCGTCACACTGATCCGCCAAGCCAACGCCGGCAAGCCGGCTGCATTGAACACCGGCATCGCCGCAGCGAAGCACGATGTTCTCGTGCTCGTGGACGGCGACACGGTCTTCGAGCCCGACGCGATGCGCGCCCTCGTGGCGCCGCTTGCCGATCCGCGTGTCGGTGCCGTCTCGGGAAACACCAAGGTCGGTAACAGGGGTGGACTGCTGGGGAGATGGCAGCACATCGAGTACGTGATCGGCTTCAACCTCGACCGCAGGATGTTCGACGTCCTGCAGTGCATGCCCACGGTTCCGGGGGCCATCGGCGCATTCCGTCGGTCGGTGCTCGACGACGTCGGTGGCGTCAGCGATGACACGCTCGCCGAGGACACCGATCTGACGATGGCCATCTGCCGGGCCGGATGGCGCGTGGTGTACGCCCCCGAGGCACGCGCCTGGACTGAAGCCCCGTCATCTCTCGGCCAGCTGTGGAGGCAGCGTTACCGGTGGTGCTACGGAACGATGCAGGCAATGTGGAAGCACAAGCGTGCGGCAATCGAGCGGGGTGCGTCAGGCAAGCTCGGGCGACGCGGACTCCCGTACCTGCTGGCCTTCCAGGTCTTGCTGCCGCTCCTGGCACCTGTCATCGATGTCGCCGCGCTCTACTCGGTGGTCTTCCTCCCCTCGCCCACCATCGCCTACGTCTGGCTGGCGTTCCTCGCGCTGCAATACGTCAGCGCTGCGTATGCCTTCATCCTCGACCGCGAGAGCCTTCGCCCGCTCTGGACCCTTGTCCTCCAGCAGGTCGTCTACCGCCAGCTCATGTATCTGGTCGTCATCCAGTCAGTGGCGAGCGCGATCTACGGTATTCGTCTGCAGTGGCAGAAGTTGCGTCGCACGGGTGACATGCACTCTGCTCCGATCACCGTATCGCCGTGATCCGCCGGGCAATGCCCGCAAACCGATGCGGGGACACGCCGGCCAGTGGCATCCTTGCGCTAGACATCCCGCAGCGCCGTCCGGGTGTTCACGCAAGGGGGGAGGGACACGATGGTGTGGCGTGTGTACCTCGGGGCGGGCGCGGCGGTCATCTCCCTCTACCTGCTGGTTCCTGCTGGGCCGGTTCGGGACGTCATATATCTCGCCGTGGGGCTCTCGTGCGTGATTGCCATCTGCGCCGGGACACGTCTGCATCGGACAGCCTCGCCCGGACCTTGGTACCTCTTCGCTGCCGGTCAGATGGCTTGGGTCATGGGCGACGCGATCTACAGCTGGAACCTCGACGTCCGTCACGTCACTCCCTTTCCGTCAGCTGCTGACGTCGCCTACCTGATCGCCTACCCCCTGCTCGCCGCCGGGGTCGGGACACTCATCCGTGCACGCAGTCCGCGGATGGACCTCCCGGGAACCATCGACAGCGCCATCGTCCTCGTGGGCATCGGCCTGGTTTCATGGGCCTGGATCGCGCAACCGTTGGTTTCGGCGTCGGCGTCGGGCGTGTCAACGTTGGCGCGTTCGGTAGCCGTCGCGTATCCGGTCGGGGACGTCCTGCTGCTCGCCCTGCTGGTCAAGCTGGTCACTGCGCCGGGCACCACGTCAACGGTATTTCGGATGCTCGTGGGGGCGGTGGCGCTGCAGGTGGTGGCCGACACTGCCTTCGCCGCACCCTCACAGGGATGGGACTACCCCAGCGCACTGGATCTGCTGTGGCTCGGATCCTACGTCCTGTGGGGGGCTCTGGCGCTTCATCCTCAGATGGCTGGCCTTTCCCGGCGCCCCGACCTTCACAGCGGTCGTTTCACGGGTCGACGAATGACAGCTCTCGGTGCGGCTGCGGTGCTGTCCCCGGCGACGTTCCTCATCGGAATGGCGCTCGGACGGCCCGTTGATGCCTGGACCGCGGTGGGGGGAGCGCTAGTTCTCACCTCGTTGGTCTTGGCGCGCATGGCGTGCGCCGTCGACGAGATCCGGGTGACGGCCGGGCAGCGCGATTGGCTCCAGGACGAAATATTCTTCCGGGCGGCCCACGACCCCCTCACCGGGCTGTTCACCCGTGCCTACATGCTCCACCTTGTCGAAGAGACTCTGCGGCGGGGGCAGGTGGCCGGAACAGCGACGGGCCTCGTGCTGGTCGATCTCGACCGCTTCACTGCTCTCACCGACGTCTGGGGCCCCGCGATCGGCGACGACATCCTTCGCGAGACTGCCCGACGGATCGTCGGCGCGGTCGGACCGCATCACGCTGTGGGTCGTCTGGGTGATGACCAGTTCATCGTGCTCATCGAGGCGCCCGAGGCGCAGGAGCAGACGACCTTCGTGGCCGGAGAGCTGCTCACTGCTCTACGAAGTCCTTACGAACCCGATGGTTACCTGATCGACGTCGCCGCAAGAATTGGTCTCTCGGTCAACGCCGATATGGGTGTCAACGCCTCCGTGTTGCTGCGCGAGGCCCAGATCGCGAACCGTCGTGTCAAGGCCTCGCCCACCGCCTCATTCGAAGTGTTCGACAACCACCTGCGCCGCGAGGTCATGCAGCGCGTCGAGATGGAAGCCGCGCTCCGGCGGGCGATCTTTCACGGCGGCCTGGAGCTGGTCTATCAGCCAGTCGTCGCCGTCGGCACGGGGGCGGTCAACGGCTACGAAGCGCTCCTGCGGTGGAACGGAAGCAACGGGGTCGTTCGGATGCCAGCTGAATTCATCCCGATCGCCGAGAAGTCAGACCTGATCTGCGACATTGGACGCTGGGTCCTCACCGAGACCACCCGCCAGTTCGCTGCCTGGAAGGCCGCAGACCCCCACCGATTCTCGCACCGCACCATCGCGGTCAACATCTCCGGACGCCACCTTGCCGACCAGCGCATCGTCGAGGACGTCTCGGCCGCCCTCGTCGCTTCAGGCTTGCCGGCGCATCACCTCATCATCGAAGTCACGGAGACCGTGCTCGTCGACGTGCCCATCGCCGTGATCCGGCTCGGCGCGCTGCGGGCGTTGGGCGTGACCATCAGCCTTGACGATTTCGGAACCGGTTACACCTCCATCGGACAGCTCCGCACCCTTCCCGTCGACACCGTCAAGATCGACAGGAGCTTCCTCTTCTCGATCGAGCCGGGGTCATCCGAGCTCATCGCGCTGATCACCGCTGCAGCTCACGCGCGCGGGATGCTGGTGGTCGCCGAAGGTGTCGAACGGCCCGACCAGCTCAACGTTCTCAAGGATCTCGACTGTGACTCCGCTCAGGGATACCTGTTCGCCGGTCCCCTTTCGTCTGACGCGGTGGGAGACGGTGACGAGCTCGCCTTTCTCCCGCGACTCGACGTCGTCCGGGAAGGCTGAGTGCCGCACGCCCAACCCCCGCTCGTTCGGGACCGTGGGGTCAGGACGCCCCGGACGAAGGCGACTGAGACAAGTGCGGCTCGGTTGCCAACGCGCCACGATCGCATCACCCGGGCCGGGCTCTCGACGTCACCCCGCACGGCGACCAGATCGAGGTTCTCCCCGTCGGTGAAGCTCTCGCCACCGGCGAAGACTTCGACCCAACAGGCACCGAGCTCGTGTGAGATGAGCGCGGCGCGACCCAGCACCACAGCCAGATCGTGAGGCCCGAGCGCCGGGACCCGACTCTGCATGAAGGCTGCGAACACCCGAATAGCCGGTACACCCCCACGGAGCACCACTGAGAGCGGAATGTCCGAGGCCTGCATCGCCGCAGCGGAGGTGCGGATCGTGGCACGGCTCGATTCGGCCAGGGCATCGCCGGTCTCGACGCATCGCAGTGCATCGGCCAGCACTACGGGAACGATCTCGGCGTAGCGTTCGCGGAGCCACGCGCCGTGCTCCCGATCGAACGAAGAGCAGCGCATCATCGACGCCATCAGCTCGTCGCAGTGGTCGGCGAGGCCGAGATCGAGAACCGTGCGGACTGACCGGCCTTCTGACGCCACGCGACTACCCCTGCCCCAGTATGGGCGCCGTCCGCATCAGGTCAAGGGAGCAGACCCAGGATCAGCTGCAGTAGAGCGCAGTCTCTTCGGGTGACATCGGCCGGGTATGGCCCTGGACAACCTCATCGGCGACCCGTGCCGGATCGGGTCCTTCCACGGTGACCGGCGGGGTGAACCAGTAGTAGTGACCGTCCAGCCTGTCGCCGAAGTGAAGCTCATACGTGCCGGTGACCCTGCTCATGGGTGTTGCTCTGGTGACATAGCCGAGCTCATTCGGGCCGATGTGGACCGTGAGGCGGCCACCCTTGGTGTCGGTCGTCGTCCACGTGTGGTTGTAGTTGATCTCGATGCTGGCTTCGAACAGCCCCATCACACCGCTGCTTGCGGTGACCGACCCACCGACGCTGTCGGAGGAGCCTTTCGTCTGGCTCCAGTCTGCCTGCAGGTCGACGATCGACTGGTTGCAGTTGGGCGACATCGGCGACACCTGTTCGGACTTGCTCAGGAACGGCTCATTGGATGTGGGGGTGAACTCGCAGTAGTCGGCACCGTCGCACTTCTGGAGAAGCTCCTCTGTGCTCGGCGCATCCTCAGCATGAGCGCCAGAGGCGGACATGGTGGCGAAGATCGACGCGATTCCCAGGACGGCCACGGGCCGTACGACGGACTTCATCATGGTGAGCTCCTTCTGCTGTGTCGCGCGGAGCCCCGGTGGGTTCCCGCTCGTCACGCTAGGCCCGGGCACAGCCGATTTCGATCCGGTGCAGCTGTTGTTGGACGAAGGGCCAAAGAACGCTCGCAGGGGATGACATCTGGTCACCGATGTGCAACGCGCGTGACCGCGAGATGGCACCACGGTGCCGACGGGCGAGCCGTGGTCGCTAGCTGGGAAGACCCGAGACGATGACCTCAGCGACATCGTCGATGGTCATGTGAAACTCGCTGGCGTCGTCCAGCATCATGAGTATCGCGACGTCGGCGCTGATCTCCATGAGCTCCATGAGAATGCCTTGGGCGACCCATGCAGTCTTCTGAACATGTGCAGATCCCGCCATGTTCGCCCCCTGTCGCTCGTACGGCCAGCGCACGATCGCAGCTCGCGCGGGCGAGCGTTCCTCGCTCGATTGTGTCACGTTGAGGTGGAAAAACCGAGGTGCTGACTACGCTGACGACTATCGGTCAGTGAAGACGGTCAGGCAGTCGTCGCACCGGAAGACATTCGCTCCGGCAATTTCCAGCTGAGGATGTGGTCCGGGCTTGCGGCACTTGCGGCACCCCCGCGTTGAGTAGAGCAGGCCTTCAGGATCGAACTTTGCCGTCATGTCGGCCCCCTGCGCCGAATAGGACAACTCGCGGCCGGCGCTCAAGATCCACCCTACCCTGGCTGGGACATGGCGGGCGGATGCCGACAAACGATGGACACCGCTACCGCAACGCCACCGCCTCGACGTCAACAAGCACTCGGCGCACGGTGCAGAAATCGATGGCTGGAGAAAGTGCCGAGCCCGTAGAGCGGCCCTAGCGTTGTCGCATGGTTCGTCTTCGCCGCACGTCCCCGAGCACTCCCGGCTGGTCGCGGGTGAAGCACGGTGGGGGGTTCCGTTACCTGGACGAGGACGGGAGCGCGCTCGAGCACACGCAGCGCGAACGGTGCAAGAAGCTCGTCATCCCGCCAGCGTGGACGGAGGTCTGGATCTGTCCGGTCGACAATGGTCACCTGCAAGCCGTCGGTACCGACGACGCCGGTCGCCGGCAGTACATCTACCACCCCTACTGGCGGCAGCGTCGTGACGTCGAGAAGTTCGAGCGCATGGAGGGCTTCGCGGCGTCGCTGCTGAAACACCGCGCGGAGTCCCGCCGTGACCTCGCCGGCAACGACCTCACCCTCGGACGAGTGGCGGCAACGGCATTCAGCCTGCTCGACCTGGGCATGTTCCGCATCGGGTCGGAGCGCTACGTCGAGGAGAACGGCAGCTACGGACTCACCACGCTGGAAAAGCAGCACGTGCACACCGCCGGCCGGGGCGTGGCTTTCGCCTACGCCGCGAAGTCGGGGCAGGAGGTCGAGGTGACAGTGCGAGACGAGCGGGTGCGGGAGGTGATCGAGCTGTTGCGGCGTCGCCGAGGTGGCGGTGACCGTCTCCTCGCGCACAAGACCGTCGGACGCTGGCACGATCTCCTCGCGACCGACGTCAACTCCTACGTGAAAGACCTGCTCGGTGACGCCTACTCCGCCAAGGACTTTCGCACCTGGCGCGGCACGTCGATCGCGGCGCTGAGCCTTGCCGGCGGCGACAACAGCACACCGACCCGGAGCAAGAAGGCCGTGGCCGAGGCCATGCGCGAGGTGTCGCGCCACCTCGGCAACACCCCTGCCATCGCACGGACGTCGTACGTCGACCCGAGGGTCATCGACTGTTTCCGCGACGACGTGACCGTCAGCACCCACCACCGCCGAGTGTCACCCGGCGCGACGATCAGCCGTGGTCTCGAGCGAGACGTGCTGAAGATGCTGCGCAAGGCCTAGGTGCGGCTCGAAGTGGTTCCAGCCAGCCCAGACCGTCAAACCTGGGCGTCCTGCAGGGCTGTCTCGATGGCGCGGTAGAACGTCGGGTAGGCGTAGATCGTGTTCGTCAAGGTCGCCACCGGTATCTCGGCGCGGACCGCAAAGGCCAATGCCGACAACGTCTCGCCGCCCATGGGGCCGGCGCTCGTCGCGCCCACGATGACACCGCGGTCGGCGTCGATGATGATCTTCAGCAGCCCCTCGTTGCCAACCCCGTGCACGAACCCGCGGCTGCTCGCCGCGATGTCGGCCGATCCGACCCGCACGTTGAGGCCCTTCTTACGCGCCTGCTTCTCGGTGAGGCCGACTCCCCCGACCTCCGGGTCCGTGAACGTGACCCGCGGGAAGCTCGTGTCGTACTCCCCCAGATCCTCGCCGAGGATCACCTTGGCAACCCGTTCGGACTGATACATCGCGACGTGTGTGAAGGCGCCGCGACCGACGATGTCACCAATCGCCCAGAGCCCGTCCTTGACCAGCATCGCGTCGTCGACCTCGAGGTGCTTGCCGGGCTCGACCCCGACGGTCTCGAGACCGATGTCCTGCAGGCGCGACGTCCGGCCGGCAGCCACGAGCACCTTCTCGGCCTCGTACGTGCCGTCGCTGCAGACCACGGTGAATCGCTCGCCGTCGTGGCTGACGCTCTCGATCGTGATGTCGACGTGCACCGAGATGCCCTCCGCCGTGAAGACCGAGGTGAGCAGTGCCGATGCCTCGGGCTCCTCGGGCCCGAGGATGCGGTCACCGACCTCGAGCACCGTGACCTCGGTGTCGAAGCGCGAGTAGGCCTGGGCCAGCTCGACACTGATGGGTCCGCCGCCGATGACGATGAGTGACGCGGGGGCCTCCTCGGCGCGCAGCGCCTCGCGGTTCGTCCAGAACGGGGTGCCTGCGAGCCCGTCGATCGGCGGCACGGAGGCTGTCGTGCCGGTGTTCAGCACGACTCCCTTCGAGGCCGTGTAGGTGTCGCCGTTCACCTGCACCGTGCGGTCGCCGACCAGGCGGCCCTTGCCGCGCACGAGGGTGGCGCCGGCATCGGTGATGCGGTCGGCCGCGACGGTGTCGTCCCAGTTGTCGGTGGCCTCGGCCCGGATGCGCTTGGCCACCATCGAGAAGTCGGGCGCGACCGAGACGCTACCCGCGAGCTTCTCCACCCGACGCGCCTCGGCCAGCAGGTTGGCCGCGCGGATGAACATCTTGGAGGGGATGCAGCCCCAGTAAGGACACTCGCCGCCGACCAGCTCGGCCTCGACCGCCACCACGCTGAGCCCTGCCTTGGCGAGGCGAGCGACCAGCGCCTCGCCCCCCGGCCCGAGTCCGACGACGACGACATCACACTGATGAGAGCTCATGGTCTCATCCTGCGTCATCGGCCGGCACCCCGCCAGATTTCTGACGTGACGGTGTCGTGACCACCTGCCGGCGAGCAGCCGACGCGGGTTGATGATGCCGCTGCCCGAGCGGTCGTCGCGTCCCGCCCAGCCGATGTCGTCGACCGTCGCACTCAAACGTGCCGCCACGGCAGACTGCCTCCAGCCCGTGCCCTCACGTGCGATCTCGAGTGCAGCGGCCGCGGCGGTGTAGGGCGTGGCCATCGAGGTGCCCGAGAGTGTGCAGTACGTCCACGTCGGCGAGCAGCCGAGGGAGGCATCGGGCCTGGCGATCATCGTCGACAAGACCTCGCTGCCAGGGGCGACGACGTCGACGTAGGTGCCGCAGTTGGAGTAGGAGGCGATCGCGCCCTGCCGATCGATGGCGCCGACACCCACCACGCCGGGATAGCCCGCGGGGTAGGAGGGCGGCGAGCCGAGCAGGCCGCATCCGTCGTTGCCCGCAGCGGCGACGACCAGGACGTTGCGCGAGATCGCGTAGGCCACCGCGGCACGACCGGCGCTGTCGCTCAGAGGTGAGCCGAGCGACAGGTTGATGACGTCAGCTCCATGCTTCGCCGCCCAGACGATGCCCTGCGCAACAGTGGCAGAATCGCCCTCACCCTTCGCATCGAGCACTCGGACCGGCAAGATCTTCGCCGACCTGGCGAGCCCCGCGATGCCCCGCTTGTTGTCCGCCGTGGCGGCGATGATGCCAGCCACGTGCGTGCCATGACCGTTCTGGTCGGTCGCCGACGTGCCGGGGTCAATGAAGTCGTGGCCGGAGTAGACCTTGCCCCGAAGATCCGGATGAGTGCCGAGCACCCCCGTGTCGACGACGGCGACGGTGACACCGGAGCCGGTTGACGTCCTCCACAGCGACTCGGCGCCGAAGCGGGTGAGCGGCCACTGCCGGGAGCGATACGTGTCGTTGCTCACGTCGAGGTGGACCGGGTGGGCCATGTCGACGCCGATGGTCGTGGACCGTGACAGACCGGCGGTGATCAGTGCCAGCGCCCGGGCTGCGGAGCCGACAGTGACGGCGGTGATGCGGGGGCCGCTCGCCGTGTGGGTCGTGACCACCACCTTGAGGGGGTGGCCGGGCGTTGCCGTGGCCAAGATGCGGGCCGCCGCTCGCTCCAGCGGGTTGTCAGCATCGCTCGAGCCCCCGGCGGCGTTGGCCGCCAACGAGCTCGTTCCGAGAAGGGAGACAACCAGCACCGCACCGGCCGAAAGCCTCGTCATGGTTCTCGACCGCACGACCACATCGCCTTCCTTTGGAACGGCCGGCTTCGCCCGCCTGATGGTTCAACGCCTCGAAGCGGTGCCGGGTTACGCGCCCTGAGCTGCCCGGTCTCCGACGGGCTAGACGCTGGCGGCGGTGCTGTCCTGGGCATGGGGGTGCCGCCAGCGCTTGGCGCTGTAGCCGAGAAGGCCCCAGGCGGCGATTGCCGAGGCCCACAACCCGACCGCCGTTGCCCAGCCGTGCGCCGGAAGCTGGGGGCCGAAGCCGACGCTCAGAATCGAGAACTCCGGGATCATCGGACTGACAGACCAGACGCAGCCCAGCGCGAACAGCCAAGCCCCGCCGAGGAAGCCGAGGAAGACCCGCGGCCAGGTCTCGACGCCGTACTTGGCGGCCTCGATCGCGCGCTGCTCGAGCGGGCCCAGGACATTTTGTGCCCACACGTAGCGCCGGGACAGCAGCGCAACCCCGCTGAGGACAATCAGGAGGCCGGGTCCGGGCAGGGGCATCAGCACGACGCCGACGGGGATGAGTGTCCACCCCAGGATCTCGCTGCCCGTGCGTCTGAACCAGCCTCTCAGCGCGGCTCTTGCGGTCATGCACAAAGCATGCCAGCACTTGCCTGTTTGAGATGGCGCAACCCGAGAGCCCACGGTTCACTTGTCAACGTGAATACCGCATCCGCACTCCTCGACCTCGCCGAGGAGACCCTCGGCCTCGCGCTCCCTATCCGCCTTCGCGCGTGGGACGGGAGCGAGGCCGGAGTGCCCGGAGCGCCCGTTGTCGTCATCCACCACAAGCGCGCCCTGCGACACATCATCTGGAAGCCGGGCGAGCTTGGCGTCGCGCGGGCGTACGTCCAGGGCGACATCGATATCGAGGGTGACCTCGGCGACGGCCTCCGCGCGATGTGGGATGCAGTGCGCAACGCACGCATCGCCGACGAGAGCGCCGGTCGACCCAAGATCGGCCTCAGGCAGGTGCTCAAGGGCGCTGCCCTCGCCGTCCGCCTCGGCGCCATCGGCCGCCGCCCGCCGGCTCCTGCCGCCGAGTCCAACCTGACCGGCGAGCTGCACAGCAAGGAGCGCGACCAGGCCGCGATCTCGCACCACTACGACCTGTCGAACGACTTCTACGAGCTGATCCTCGACCCCAATATGGCCTACTCGAGCGGCTTCCACGTGACCCCCGAGATGACCCTTGAGGAGGCACAGACCGCCAAGCTGCACCTGATCTGCAAGAAGCTCGGCCTGCAGCCCGGGATGAAGATGGTCGACATCGGCTCGGGCTGGGGCTCGCTGACCCTCTTCGCCGCCGAGCATTACGGCGTCCACGTCACGGGCGTGACGCTCTCGGTCGAGCAGCGCGACTACGTCATGGGCAAGGCAGCGGAGCGTGGGCTCAAGGACAAGGTCGAGGTCAGCCTGCGGCACTTCCGCGACCTCGAGGCCTCCGGTGTGCGCGACAACGAGATCGATGCCATCGCCTCGATCGAGATGGGCGAGCATGTCGGTGACGAGGAGTACGTCGTGTTCGTCGACTCCATCTACCGCTACCTCAAGCCGGGCGGGCGAGCGCTCATCCAACAGATGTCCCGCAGCAACGACGCTCCCGGCGACAGCCCCGGCGGCGGACCGTTCATCGAGAAATACATCGCTCCCGACATGCACATGAAGCCGCTCGCGAAGACCCTCGGCCTGATTGCCGACTCCGGTCTGGAGATCCGCGACGTGCAGGCCATGCGCGAGCACTACCCGCAGACCGTCGCTGGCTGGGCCGCCAAGCTCGAGGACAACTGGAACACTGCGGTCAAGCTCGTCGGTGAGGAGAACGCGCGCGTCTGGCGCCTCTATCTCGTCGGCGGGGCGCTCGCGTTCGAGGAGAACCGCATGGGCGTCGACCAGATCCTCTCCGTCAAGCCCAGCGCGCGAGGCATCAGCAACATGCCGATGTCTCCCATGGCGTGGTTGGCGTGATCGACCACCGTCTCGTCTCAGACAGTGCAAGAAGGCCCGGGCCACTAGCCTGACGGCATGATCTCCAACGACATCTCCCAGACCGTCGCAAGCCTGCTCGGGGGCCTGGGCGTCGTGGTCGCCTTCATGGGGGTCGGCCTCGCGATTGCGCAGCGCCAGAAGAAGCTGACCGTCGTCGACACCATGTGGGGACTCGGTTTCGTCCTGGTCGCCGCGGAGACCGCTCTCGTCTCGTCCGGCGGCGACGGCGACCCGGCCCTGCGCTGGATCCTGCTGGCGATGACCGCAGTCTGGGGCGGACGCCTCGCGTGGCACCTCCACACCCGCAACTCTGGCCAGGCAGAGGACCCGCGCTACCAGGAGCTCGCGGATGCCGACGGTCGTTCGTTCGTTCGCGTGGCACTCATGAGGGTGTTCGTCCCACAGGGAATCGCGATGTGGCTCGTCGCCACCCCGATCATGGTCGGTGCCAACAACGAGGAGCTCTGCATCTGGCTGCTGGTGCTCGGTCTCATCGTGTGGGGCATCGGATTCGCGTTCGAGTCGGTCGGCGACGCTCAGCTGGCGGCGTTCAAGAAGGATCCGGCAAACAAGGGCCAGCTCATGGACAAGGGGCTGTGGCGCTATACGCGTCACCCCAACTACTTCGGAGACGCCTGTGTCTGGATCGGCATCTGGATCGTCGTCGCCGGCTCCGCGCCGGGTCTGGCCACCGTCATCGGCCCGATCGCCATGACGCTGTTCCTCACGAAGGTCACCGGCGCGGCTCTCAACGAGAAGGGCATGAAGAAGAGCAAGCCCGGCTACGACGAGTACGTCCGCCGCACCAGCGGCTTCGTCCCGCTTCCCCCCAAGAAATAACCCGCCACCCCGCCCCCAGCGCCAGGTGAGCTACGTCAGCAGGAGACGAAGATGTGGACCGCGGCCTCGGCGTCGATCTCGGCGGTCTCACCCTGACGGGCGACGATGACACCGTCGTGACCCTGCGAGACAAGGACGTCATTGCCCGGCAGGACACCGACGCGTCGAAGGATGGACATGACCTCGGTGTCGGTCTGCAGCGGCTCACTGATGCGGCGCACGACGAGGCGGATGGGATCGATCGCACCGTGCACGGCCCTGGTCATCGGGACGACACCTTCGAGGAACACCGGATCTTCACCGACCTGGCCGAGCTCTGACAACCCCGGGATCGGGTTGCCGTAGGGCGACTCAGTCGGGTGCCCGAGCAGCGCAACCAGGCGGCGCTCGACCTGCTCCGACATGACGTGCTCCCAGCGGCACGCCTCCTCGTGGACGAACTCGATCTCAAGGCCGATGATGTCGGTCAGCAGGCGCTCAGCCAGGCGGTGCTTGCGCATGACCCTCGTTGCGAGCTGGCGACCCTTGGGCGACAGCTCGAGGTGCCGGTCGCCCTCGACAGTCAGCAGTCCGTCGCGCTCCATGCGGGCGACGGTCTGGCTCACGGTCGGTCCACTCTGGTGCAGGCGCTCGGCAATACGGGCGCGCAGAGGGACGATGCCCTCCTCCTCCAGCTCGTAGACCGTGCGGAGGTACATCTCTGTGGTGTCGATCAGGTCGCTCACGGGACCATTGTTCCACGTCGTGCGCCATCGGGTTCCACCCACGAGAATGAGTCCATGACCAGTTCTGTCATGTGGTTTCGGACCGACCTCCGGCTGCACGACCACCCTGCCCTCCGCGCCGCCATCGATGCCGGTCCCGATGGCGTGGTTCCCCTGCTCGTGCTCGACGACAAGTTCTGGGGGCCTGGTGCCAGCACGCGACAGGCCTATCTGGTCCGGCTGCTGCACGAGTTCTCCGACCGCATCGGCGGGCTCCACGTCGTGCACGGGAAGCCTGACGCCGAAGTGCTACGGATCGCCCAGGCCGTCGGGGCGTCCACGGTGCACATCTCGGCCGACTTCACCCCGTACGGCGCCGAACGCGACGAAGCCGTCGAGAAGACGCTCGCGGGCCACGGCATCACGCTCGTCCGGACCGGGTCGCCTTACGCCGTCTCGCCCGGGCAGGTCACGAAAGAAGACGGCAGCGGCTACCGAGTGTTCACCCCCTTCTTCAACGCGTGGAGGGACCACGGCTTGCGAGCGCCCGTGGCCGCGCCGGAGGACGTCGCGTGGATCAGGCCCGACGGCCGTACGCACCGCATCCCGGAGTCGGACGTCGCCGACGGCTTGACCCTCCCGCCTCTCGGAGAGGCCGCAGCGCGCGAGCGGTGGCGCGACTTCCTCGTCGCCGATGTTGCCGACTACGACGTCACACGCGACCTGCCGGGCCCCGACCGCACCTCCCGCATGTCGGTACACCTCAAGTGGGGCACGATCCACCCACGCACGATGCTTGCCGACCTTGCGTCGCTGCGGTCGAAGGGGTCGGACGCCTACGCCCGCGAGCTCGCCTTCCGGGAGTTCTATGCCGACGTGCTGCACCAGCGTCCAGACTCGGCCTTCGGCTACTACAACCGTTCGTTCGAGGCGATGGAGTATGACGAGCCGGGTGAGGAGCTGGAGGCGTGGAAGCAGGGTCGAACCGGCATCCCGATCGTCGACGCCGGCATGCGCCAGCTGCTCGCCGAGGGCTGGATGCACAACCGTGTGCGGATGATCGTGGCGAGCTTCCTGGTCAAGGACCTGCACCTGGAGTGGCAGCACGGCGCCCGTCACTTCCTCGACCTGCTCGTCGATGCCGACCTTGCGTCGAACCAGCACGGATGGCAGTGGGTGGCCGGTTCCGGCACCGACGCCTCGCCGTACTTCCGGATCTTCAACCCCATGACACAGGGCAAGAAGTTCGATCCCGACGGCCAGTACGTCCGCCGGTGGGTTCCCGAGCTGGCGAATGTCGACTCCCGCAACGTGCACACTCCCTGGGAGCTCGACGAGCCACCGGCCGACTACCCGGCGCCCATCGTCGACCACGCGGAGGAGCGTCGTGAGTCGCTGCGGAGGTACGAGGCGATCCGCTGACCCGACGTGGGTAGGTTGGCGACATGGTCACCATCCCCGCGCAGTTCAACGGCCCCGAACACTCAGGCAACGGCGGCTATGTCGCTGGCATGCTCGCCGACGAGCTCGCGACACCAGGACCCATCACCTCGACCCTGCGCATCCCGCCGCCGCTCGACGTCCCGCTCAGCTGGGAGCGCGACGGCGACGCAGTCAGGCTGCTGACAGCGGGCGGTGCCGTCATCGGCGACGCGGCGCCCGGCTCGTTCGCGCGCGACGTCCTCGCGTGCCCGACACCACCACAGGCAGAAGCAGGGCTTGCGGCATACCCGGGATTTCACCACCACCCGTTCGACCGCTGCTTCACCTGCGGCACGCAACGTGACGACGGTGACGGACTGCGCCTCTTCACCGGGCCCGTCGGTGACGGTCTCACTGCGGGTTCGTGGACGCCGCACGAGGCTTTCGCCACGGCCAGCGGGACGATCGACGTGCCGGTGACGTGGGCGGCGCTCGACTGCCCGGGCGGCTGGGCCGCCGACTTCAACCAGCACCTCATGGTGCTCGGGCGGATGACTGCCGAGGTGCTGCGGTGCCCGCGCCCGGGCGAGCCGTGCCTCGCGGTGGGCCCACTGAGCGCGCGGGACGGCCGCAAGTTCTTCACCGGCACGGCTCTCTACACCCGGGACGGCGAGCTGCTGGGCCGCTCGGAGCAGACCTGGATCGAGGTCGAGGCGGCCCAGGTCCTGTGAACGGCCACCGCGTCAGGCCGTCGGCACTCGGGCGTCATAGGCCAGGAACCTGCGCTGCAGCGTCACGGTGACAGCGAGAGCCGCGATGCACAGTGCGCCACCGATGATCATCGCGACCTCCTCGTTGGTGGCCGCCGCCAGCGAACCGGCGAGGAAGTCGCCCAGCCTCGGGCCTCCGGCCACCACAACCGTGAACACACCTTGCAACCGTCCGCGCAGCTCATCGGGCGCCGCGGTCTGCAGCATCGTGCTGCGGTAGGCCGAGCTCACCATGTCGGCCGCACCGGAGAATGCGAGGAAGGTGACCCCGAGCCACAGGGCGCCGGGTAACCCGAGCGCGGCGAAGCCGGCCGCAGACACCGAAGCCCCGTAGATGATGATCGCCACGACGATGGCGACCCCGTGACGGTTGACCCGTCCGATCGGGCCCGACACGCTGAACGCCACCAGCGAGCCGATCGCAGGCGCGGCCTGGAGCAGACCGAGTGTCGAGGGTGACCCCGCGTAGACCGTGAGGGCGAGCGCGGGGAACAGCGCCCTGGGCTGGGCGAAAACCATGGCACACAGGTCGACGAAGAATGTCATCCGTAGGTTGGGCGCCGACTTCAGGAATCGCAGGCCTTCGACGACCGACCGTAGCCCGGGTGCCTTCGCTGCGGCGGTGAGCGGAGGGATCGATGGCAACCGCAGCACCGAGTAGAACGCTGCGGCGAAGGTGACGGCGTCGAACGTGTAGGCCGCCTCGACGCCGTGCCACGCGATGATCACGCCACCGAGCAGTGGACCGATCGTGAATCCGAGGTTGAACGACGCCATGCCGAGCGCGTTGGCCGCCGGGAGCAGGTGCAAGGGCAACAACCTCGGCAGCATCGCCGATCGGGCGGGGTTGTTGACGGCGAAGAGCGCCGACTGCACCGCCACGACGCCGTACAGCAGCCCCACCGAGCGGACGTCGAGGTACGCCTGGGCGACGAGCACGCCTGAGCAGATCCACAGTCCGGCTGCCGACCAGAGAGCAACGAGGCGGCGGTCATAGGCATCGACAAGTGCCCCGCCGTAGAGCCCGCCGAGGACGAGAGGCAGCAGCCCGCAGAGTCCGACGAGGCCAACCGCGAACGAGGAGTGGGTCAGCACGTAGACCTGGTAGGCGATCGCGATGGTGGTCATCTGCTGACCGAACTGGGACACCGTCTGCCCGAACCAGAGCCGCCGGTAGGCGGCCGACTCGCGCAACGGCCGGATGTCGGTCACGACGCGTCCGACACGGGTCACGAAGGTCACCGGCAAATCATGCCATCGGCTGTCGAGGACCACACCGCGGGCGCGGGCGTCACCGGCCCGGGACCATACTGACCCCATGGCCAAAATCCGCCCTCGCCGCGAGCTCAGCATCGAGCAGGTGCAGCGGTGGGTCATCTCGTTCCTGATCCTTGCCGTGGCATCGTTCCCGCTCGGCGCGCTCGTGGCGGTGATCCGCACCATCGTCGACGACGGCCGTCGCAGTGACGGGGTGCTCCTGCTGTTCGTCATGGCGGCCCTCGGAGTGCTCGCTCTGGGCGCGATCCGCGTCGTGCACCGCCGCCCGGTCATGTCGCCGCTGCTCCTGCTCGGCGTCCTGCCCGCCGTGGTCGCGGCAGTCGCGGTCCTCTAACAGCAGAGCCCGTGACAGCAGGAGCTCAGGCCCTGTAGTCGCCGGCCAGGGGTGCGAAGGTTGAGCTGCGCAACGTCACTCCGAGGTCACGTTCGAGCGACTCCACGTCGGGCGCCGCCAGCACCGGACGCACGCCGGTGACTGCGCGGATGATCATCACGGGCACGACCGCCAGCGCGAGCAGGACCAGCAGCAGCCACGAGGCCCGCCCGAAGGCGTCCGTCGTGATGGCGGTCAGCGCGGCCACGACGGAGCCGCCACCGACGTACGCCGTCGACCAGGTCGCCGAACCGGCGAGCGAGGCCGGCGCAAAACGGCGGTACTCGAGGCCGGACGCGCCCGCAGCGGCGGGCGTGAGAGTGCGGACGATCGGCACGAGCCTGGTGAGGAAGACGGCCAGCCCACCGCGGCGTCGGAGCAGGTCGCTGGCGCGGTCGAAGTGGTTCTGGCCGAGTCGCCGGACGACCTTCGTGTCGCGCAACGAGTCGCCGTAGCGGCGGCCGAGGAGGTAGCCGCAGTGATCTCCGAGGCTCGCACCGAACATGACGACGACTCCCAGCGCCACCATCTCAGACGGCGATCGCATCGAGGCGGCGAGCACGACGACAGCCGTCTCCCCGGGAAGGACCATGCCAAGCCCGAGTCCGGACTCTGCAAAGGCAAGGCCGAAGCCCAGTGCGAGTGCCAGCGCGATACCGCTCATGCCCTCAGCGTGCCAAGGGCATGCGTCCCGTGACCGACAGCGGGGTGACGCACGTGTGAACACCGTCTGACGTGCGAAAACAGGCTAGGGAGCCAACCGGTCGCGCACCCAGCCATGGCCCCGGCGGACGTAGCGCAACCGGTCGTGCAGGCGATTCTCCCTGCCTTGCCAGAACTCCACAGACTCCAGCGCGACCCGGTAACCGCCCCACACCGGCGGTCGATGCACGTCGTGGCCATCAAACACCTGCTCGACCTCCTTGATCCGCGCCTCCAGCACCGCGCGGCTCGCGATCACCTTCGACTGGGGCGAGGCGACGGCGCCGATCTGGGATCCACGCGGTCGGGAGCCGAAGTAGGCGTCGGACTCCTCCGCGTCGAGGATGCTCACCGAACCCTCGACCCGTACCTGTCGTTGCAGCGGATGCCACAGCATGGTCGCCGCGGCGCGTGGGTTGGCGGTGAGCTCCAACCCCTTGCGCGACTCGTAGCCTGTGAAGAACACCAGGCCCCGATCGTCAAGACCCTTGAGCAGGACGATGCGCACCGAGGGGCGACCGTCGGGACTCGCGGTGGCCAGCGCCATCGCATTGGGCTCGTGCATCTCGGCGTTCACCGCGTCGAGGAGCCAGCGCTCGAACAGGGCAAGGGGATCGTCGCCCGCGGCCGCCTCGTCGAGGCCGTCCCTCGCGTACTCGGTTCTCATTCGGGCCAGATCCGGGGACACCATGTGTCCACGGTATCGGCGCAGGGCAGAATACGGCGTATGACTGAAGTGCACCACGGACTCGAAGGCGTCGTAGCGTTCGAAAGCGAGATCGCTGAACCCGACAAGGAAGGGTCTGCACTGCGTTACCGCGGTGTCGACATCGATGACCTCGTCGGACGCGTTCCCTTCGAGAAGATCTGGGGACTCCTCGTCGACGGCAAGTACGAGCCCGGCCTCCCGCCCGCCGAGCCGTTCCCGATCCCGGTCCACTCCGGAGACATTCGCGCCGACGTGCAGAGCGCCATCGCCCTCACCGCGCCAGCGTGGGGCATGAAGCAGCTCTACGACATCGACGACGTCCAGGCTCGCGACGACCTGGCCCGCGCGGCCGTCATGGTCCTGTCGTACGTCGCCCAGGCGGCGCGCGGCCTCGGCCAGCCGATGGTGCCGCAGTCCGAGATCGACATGTGCTCGACGATCACCGAGCGCTTCCTCACCCGATGGCGCGGAGAGGTCAACCCCAACCACGTCAAGGCCATTGACGCCTACTGGGTCTCCGCCGCCGAGCACGGCATGAATGCCTCGACCTTCACGGCTCGCGTCATCGCGTCGACCGGCGCCGATGCCGCCGCCGCACTGTCCGGAGCCGTCGGGGCGATGTCGGGACCGCTTCACGGCGGTGCACCCGCGCGCGTGCTCACCATGATCGAGGCCGTCGAGAAGTCGGGCGACGCCACTGGGTACGTCAAGGGTCTCCTCGACAGCGGCGAGCGACTGATGGGCTTCGGGCACCGCGTCTACCGCGCCCAGGACCCTCGGGCCCGCACACTGCGCCGCACGGCCAAGGAGCTCAATGCACCCCGCGCCGAGGTCGCGATCGCTCTGGAGGAGGCGGCACTCAAGGAGCTCAGGGAGCGCCGTCCCGACCGTGTTCTCGAGACCAATGTCGAGTTCTGGGCGGCCATCGTCCTCGATTACGCCGAGATTCCCCCCCACATGTTCACCGCGATGTTCACCTCGGCCCGCACGGCTGGCTGGAGCGCCCACATCCTGGAGCAGAAGCGCACCGGCCGACTGATCCGTCCGTCGTCGATCTACATCGGTCCGCCGTCGCGCAAGGCCGATGAGGTTGAGGGCTGGAACGAAGAGTGGGCCATCACCAGCTGACCCTCGGTCCACGCCGGCCACGCGCTTGCTGAGCACAGCGAGATCACGGTAGGTGTCGATGGACAGATCGGGGGTCGGCCACCCCCCCGAGACGGCCGACCCCATGACACCGAAGTGCCGATCTTCATTCGGCCCGACCATCCCCCGAATCTGCCGGACCCCACCTGGTTGATCCCCAGGACACCCCTGAACATTAGCCTAAGAAGTAGTTAAATAGGACTATACGGACCTGGTCCTTTTGGACGGCTTCCTCGAGTGGCGGCTCTGGTGGCGCAGAGGCACTTCTCTCCCCGCGGCCCGCTGCCCGGAATACCTCTCCACACCGTGACGTTGTCTCCGCCATGACAACCATCGGTCTCATCGGCGCCGGTCACATCGGCAGCCAGCTCGCCCGCTCCGCCATTGCCAAGGGCCACGACGTCGTGATCAGCAACTCACGCGGACCCGAGACCCTCACCGACCTGGTCGACGAGCTGGGCCCGCACGCTCGCGCCGCGACGGCGGAACAGGCTGCCGAGGCTGCCGACATCGCCGTGGTGACGATCCCGCTGAAGGCCATCGGCGACGTGCCCGTGGCGCCGCTTGTCGGCAAGGTCGTCATCGACACGAACAACTACTACCCCGAGCGCGATGGCGCCATCGCCGAGCTCGACGACGAGTCGACGACCAGCGCCGAGATGCTCCAGCGCCATCTTCCCGATTCGCATGTCGTCAAGGCGTTCAACCACATCCAGGCGCAGGCGATCACGTCGGAGGCGCAGGAGGCCGGAACACCTGACCGCCGCGCACTCGTGGTGGCCGGCGACGACGACGGTGCGAAGGCAGCGGTCACGGCATTGATCGACCAGCTCGGTTTCGATGTCGTCGATGTCGGGACGCTCGCCGAGGGCTGGCGGGTCCAGCCCGACACGCCTGGCTACGGCCCGCGGCTCACCGCCGGCGGGATGCGCGACGCGGCTGCTGCCGCAACCCGCCGCAACGCCTGATCAGCATCAGCGCCTCGCGTTGATCAACGCAGCGCGACGAGCTGCGTGAGGTCGTCACCGGGCAGGTCGTCGACGACGGCCGTCACCGCCATCCAGCGCAGGTCGACGGCAGCACCGTGCTGGGAGAGGAACGCCGTCCCCGAAGCGTCCTGACCCGTGGCGATGCGAAGAAGGCTGCCCCGCGGAGCAAGGGCTGTCGCGTCGACGACGCGCCATGCCCCCTCGATGTGCGCCTCCGCGACGGCATGGAAGTCCATCGGAAAGAGCCCCGGCGCATAGACCGAGGCGATGCGGGCGGGAACATCGAGCGCGCGGAGCAAAGCGACGACGAGGTGGGCGTAGTCGCGGCACACGCCGGCGCGGGCAAGCATCGTCGCCACCGCTCCATCGGTGGGCTGGCTGGCTCCGGGGACGTAGATCAGCCGGTCGCCCACCCACGAGCTGACAGCGTCGAGCAAGTCCTTGCCCGCCACCCCCGCGAACTCCGACTTCGCCGTCGCGAACAACGTGTCGGACTCGCAGTAGCGGCTCGGCCGGCGGTACTCGATCACATCGAGCTCCTCCACCGGTGCCGGGGCCGACTGCCCGGTGACCTCTGCGGAGTAGTCGATCGTCAGCGGGCCGGCTGGCGCCGTGAGCCGGTGCAGCCTGGTGCCGTGCCTACCGATGACCTCGTGCGGCTCGAGCTCGACGCTGCCTGCACGCATCGTGAGGGTCTCTGCCGTCTCGACACCCCGGGCCACCGCGATAGAGAAGATCAGGTCTGCCTCGCCGTGCAGCTGGAGCTCGAGATGGGTCGTCACCGATCGCTTCACTGGTCGATCTTTTCACACGCCTCACCCATCCTTGCCGCGGCGTCGCCACCACAAGATCGAGGGCAGCAGCCTCCTGGATGACGCTCCGAGGGGTCAGCTGTCGTAGGCCTCGAGGATGCGGTCGGCTGCGGTGGAAGCGGGCATCTCGCCGGAGAGCACTGCCTCTCGGATCTCGGCCCGGACAGCAGCGACCGTCTGGTCGGTGCGCAGCCGCTGGTCGAGCTCGTCACGGACGAGTGCCCAGGTGAAGTCGAGCTGCTGCTGGGCGCGCTTGTCGCGGAGACCCCTGACGCCCATGAACTCGCGGTGGCGGATGACCCGGCTCCATACCGTGTCGATGCCGTTGTTCTCGAGCGCCGAGCAGGTGAGAACCGGCGGCACCCAGTCCTGCGTCCCGGCGTAGACCAGTCGCAGAGCCCCCGCAAGGTCCTTCGACGTGGCCTCGGCCTCCTGCAGGCGATCGTCGTCGGCCTTGTTGACGGCGATGACGTCTGCGATCTCCAGGATGCCCTTCTTGATGCCCTGCAGCTGATCACCGGTGCGCGCGATGGTGAGGAACAGGAAGGTGTCGACCATGCCGGCAACCGTGATCTCGGACTGGCCGACGCCGACGGTCTCCACCAGCACGACATCGAAGCCAGCCGACTCGAGCACCGTCATGGCCTGGCTGGTCGCGCGGGCGACCCCCCCGAGGGTCCCGGCGGCCGGAGACGGGCGGATGAAGGCGTCAGGACTCACCGCGAGCCGCGCCATGCGGGTCTTGTCGCCGAGGACGGAACCGCCGGTGCGCACGCTCGACGGGTCGACCGCCAGCACACCGACACGGTGCCCCTCCTCGACGAGATACATGCCGAGCGCCTCGATGAAGGTCGACTTGCCGACGCCGGGCACGCCGGAGATGCCGACCCGGATGGCTCCGCTGCCACCGAAGTCGGACATCGCGGCCGGGCCCAGGATGCCGAGCAGCTCGCGCGCCTCGGCCCGGTGATCACGGCGGCTCGACTCAACCAGGGTGATGGCGCGCGAGATGGCCGCTCGTTTGCCCACCCTGACGTCATCAGCAAGGTCTGAGACGTCGACCATCAGGCGTGCAACGTCCTGCTGAGCTTGTCGAGCAGGTCGAGGGCCGAGTCGGCGATGACCGTGCCTGGCAGGAACACCGCAGCAGCGCCCATCTCCTTGAGGGTAGGGACGTCGTCGGGCGGGATGACTCCGCCGATGACGACCATGATGTCGGGGCGACCCATCTCGGCGAGCGAATCGCGCAGTGCCGGGAGGAGCGTGAGGTGCCCGGCAGCGAGGCTCGAGACGCCGACGATGTGCACATCAGCGTCGACCGCCTGCTGCGCGACTTCCTCGGGCGTGGAGAAGAGGGGGCCCACGTCGACGTCGAAGCCCATGTCGGCGAAGGCCGTGACGATGACCTTCTGGCCGCGGTCGTGGCCGTCCTGGCCCATCTTCGCCACGAGGATGCGGGGGCGGCGGCCCTCGGCCCGGTCGAACGCCTCGGTGGCCTCGATGACCTTCTGCACGTTGCCCGCCTTGCCTGCCTCGGTGCGGTACACACCTGAGATCGTACGGATGACGGCCTGGTGGCGCCCGTAGACCTCCTCCAGCGCGTCGGACATCTCGCCCACGGTCGCCTTCGCCCGCGCCGCATTGACCGCCAGGGTCAGCAGGTTGTCGTCGAGGTTGCCGTCATTCGTCGAGCCCCGCGCGGCACTCTTCGTGAGGGCGGCGAGCGCGGCGTCGACCTCGTCCTGGTTGCGCTCGGCGCGCAGGCGCTCGAGCTTGGCGATCTGCGAGGCGTAGACGGCTTTGTTGTCGACCTTGAGGACGTCGAGCGGGTCCTCGTCGGCAAGGCGGTACGTGTTGATGCCGATGACGGCCTGCTGCCCCGAGTCGATGCGGGCCTGCGTGCGGGCTGCGGCCTCCTCGATGCGCATCTTGGGGATGCCCGCCTCGATGGCCTTCGACATGCCACCGGCCTTCTCGACTTCCTGGATGTGCGCCCACGCGCGGTTGGCAAGGTCCTGTGTCAGACGCTCGACGTAGTAGGAGCCCCCCCACGGGTCGATGATGTCGGAAGTGCCCGACTCCTGCTGGAGCAGCAGCTGGGTGTTGCGGGCGATACGGGCGGAGGAGTCGGTCGGCAGGGCGATGGCCTCGTCGAGGGCGTTGGTGTGCAGCGACTGCGTGTGGCCCTGCGTCGCGGCCATGGCCTCGATGCAGGTGCGGCCGACATTGTTGTAGACGTCCTGCGCCGTCAGCGACCAGCCCGATGTCTGGCTGTGGGTGCGCAACGACAGGCTCTTGGGGTTCGTGGGGTTGAAGTCGGCGACGAGCTGTGCCCACAGCGCGCGGGCGGCACGCAGCTTGGCGACCTCCATGTAGAAGTTCATGCCGATGGCCCAGAAGAAGCTCAGTCGCGGGGCAAAGGCATCGATGTCGAGGCCCACATCGAGGCCCGCGCGGATGTACTCGACACCGTCGGCCAGCGTGTAGGCGAGCTCGAGGTCGTTCGTCGCCCCAGCCTCCTGGATGTGGTAGCCCGAGATCGAGATCGAGTTGAACCGCGGCATCTTCTGCGCCGTGTAGGCGAAGATGTCGGAGATGATCCGCATCGACGGCGCCGGCGGGTAGATGTAGGTGTTGCGGACCATGAACTCCTTGAGGATGTCGTTCTGGATCGTGCCCGACAGCTTCTCGGGCGGCACGCCCTGCTCCTCCGCGGCGACGATGTACAGCGCCAGCACGGGCAGCACTGCACCGTTCATGGTCATTGACACGCTCATCTCGTCGAGGGGGATGCCTTCGAAGAGCTTTCGGGTGTCGTAGATCGAGTCGATCGCCACGCCGGCCATGCCGACATCGCCGACCACGCGCGGGTTGTCCGAGTCGTAGCCCCGGTGCGTCGCAAGGTCGAAGGCGACCGAGAGGCCCTTCTGGCCGGCCGCGAGATTGCGGCGGTAGAACGCGTTGGACTCCTCCGCCGTGGAGAATCCGGCGTACTGCCGGATCGTCCACGGCTGCGACGTGTACATCGCCGGGTAGGGACCGCGCAGGAACGGCGAGAGGCCGGGGTAGGTGTCGAGTGCGTCGAGGCCCTCGAGATCAGCCGCCGTGTACAGACCCTCGATGTCGATGCCCTCGGGCGCGGCCCACGGCTCGGCGCCGTCGGTGGCGCGGGCGTACATCTCGGGATCGGACTCGTAAGGCTGCGCGGGGTCAAGCGGAAGACCGGCGAAGCTGTCGGGGATGCTGCTGCTGTCGCTCATGCGTCGAGCCTCTCTCGTGTGTCGCGGAGGAAGGCGAGTGCGTCCTGCCCCACGGCGACGGTGGCGTCGGCGCCGACCTCGGCCTTGCCGGCGAGCACGACGTGGGTGGCCCCCGCCTCACGCAGCGCGGCCACGAGGTCGGCACCCCACGCGTCGTACGCCTTGTCGTTGCCGGCGAGGCACACGACCGGGACGGTGTCAGCCTCGACGTACGCGGCGATGACCTGGTCGACACCGTCGGTGGGTCCGGCCACGACCGTGTCGACGCCGCCGGCGGCGAAGAGGTTGGCAGCGAAGGTGGCACGCGCCGTGAACGCTGCCACCGGGCCCATCGACGCAAGGAACACGGGCGTGGTGGCCGGCTTGTCGCGCAGCGCCTCGAACTCGCCGCCGTAGCGGACGACGTCCAGCGGTGCCGGGTATGGACGGCGGGTCGGCATCTGCTCGTGGAGGTTGGGGAACTCCGAGACGCCCGTGATGGGACGAGCGCGCTTGGCGATCTGCAGGGCCCGGTCGGAGACGGTGGTCTCGACGGCCGCGCGGACCAGTGCGAGCGCCGCGTCGAGGCTGTCGGTCGCGTCGATCTCACCGAACATCGTCCACGCTGCGCGGGCCATGTCGTCGGTGAGCTTCTCGACGGCGTGCGACCCGCCAGCCGGGTCGGTGACCGCTGCGACGTGCGACTCGCTGATCAGGAGGCCCGAGGTGTTGCGGGCGATGCGGCGGCTGAACGGTTCGGGCAGGCCGATCGGCTCGTCGAACGGCAGCACCGTGACCGCGGTCGCGCCCCCGACGCCGGCGGCGAACGATGCGATCGTCGTGCGGAGCATGTTCACGTAAGGGTCGTAGCGCGCCATCATCGGCCGGGATGTCACGGCGTGCTGCACCTGGCCGGCGGCCGCGGTGGTGACGCCGCTGAGCTCTGCCACGCGGTTCCACAGGCGGCGAGCTGCGCGAAGCTTGGCGATCGTGGGGAACTGTTCGTCGGTCGCGGCATAGCGGAAGTCGATGAGACCCGCTGCCTCGTCGACGCTGAAGCCGGCACCGACGAGTGTCCGCAGGTAGGTGACCCCCGACCCCAGCGAGTAGGCAAGCTCCTGCACATCAGACCCGCCCGCGTCGTGCACCGCGGTGGCATCGACGGTGAAAGCCCGGACGCCGAGCGGGACAGCCAGGCGCGCGACCTCGACGGCGACCTCGAGATCGACGACCCCGCGACCGCGGAGCGCGGCACCGATCGGGTCGACGCCGAAGCTCGTGCCCGGCGCTGCGGTGACGCCCTTGTCGGTGATGACCGCCGCCAGCGCCTTCGCTGCGTCCACCGGCTCGAACGGCGCATCGAGGACCACAGCGGCGAGATCGACGAGCACGGGCTCCAGGATCGTCGCGAGGGCGTCGACAGGGATGCCGCCGGTGCCGACGGAGAGCCACAGGGAGTTGACGCCGTTCTCGAGGTCGGTCACGACGTCCCGCGCGGTGCGTTCGACGTCAGGATCGGTGAACCATGCGCGGATGTCCCAGCCGTCGAGCTCGCGGGTCGCGGTGCTGCCGCGGGTGAACGGCGCCTGACCGGGCAGGCCGTTGTCGGCAAGGTCGGCGGTCAGCGCAGGCGTCCCGAGCGGAGTCACGGTGATGCCGTCCAGTGTCGTGGTGGCCAGCGTGCCCCACACGTCGCTGTCGGGTGCGTCGTCAGCGAGCCTCCGGCTCTTGCGGAGCACTGCCGCGGTGGCCTTCTCCCACTCACCGAGGGTGTGGTCGAGCCCTTCGGCCAGTGCGACGTCGGGGGTCGATCCGTCAGGTGCCATAGGGGGCATAGTACGAAGGTCTTGCGACCCCTGCCACCCCATGTGATGAATGTGACGTACTCGTCACGCGTGGGAGGGCTTGACCTCGACCAGGAAGCCAGCGAGGTCGAGCACCTGCACGTGCTCAGCGGGTGTCGCAGTGATCTCGGTCGAGGTGGTCCGGCGGCGCCCCGTCAGCATCAGGATGCGCACGACCGTGCCGTCGAGCCGCACAAGATCGTTCACGGCGAACAGGTCCAGGTCGGCGTCCTCGATGCTCCCGACCACCCCGTCGAAGTCCGCCGGGAGGGCCGGCAGATGATCCTCGATGTCGCCTGACGCCACTCTCCACGACACCTCGTCGCCGACGGCGAAACCGTCGAGCACCGCCACCTCGGCCGAGGGGCCCACGCACGTCCACATGCCTCCACCGTAGGGCCGCGACCCCGGCTGAGATGATGGCCCCGTGAAGATCCCCGCAGACCTGCTGCCCGCGGATGGACGTTTTGGGTCGGGCCCCTCCAAGGTGCGGCCCGCTGCGCTCGAGGCGCTCGCGGCCACCGGCTCGTCATTCCTCGGCACCTCGCACCGCCAGGCCCCCGTCAAGCGACTCGTCGGTGGCATCCGCGAGGGCCTCAGCACGCTGTTCTCCCTCCCCGTCGGCTACGAGGTCGTGCTCGGCCTCGGCGGGTCACACGCGTTCTGGGACGCCGCGACGTTCGGCCTGGTGCAGGAACGCAGCCAGCACCTCGTCCACGGCGAGTTCACGTCCAAGTTCGCCGCCGCTACGCAGGCCGCACCCTTCCTCCAGGACCCATCAGTGATCGAGAGCGACTTCTCGACGCATCCCCACCCGGTCGCGGTCAGCGGAGTCGACACGTACGCGTGGGCGCACAACGAGA
This sequence comes from Aeromicrobium sp., assembly GCF_014378035.1. Lineage (GTDB taxonomy): Bacteria > Actinomycetota > Actinomycetes > Propionibacteriales > Nocardioidaceae > Aeromicrobium. The sequence goes on from NZ_JACMOM010000348.1 coordinate 29,573, forward strand.
CCTCGACGGGCGTCATGGTTCCCGTCACGCGCGTCGATGACGCCGACGACGGAGCGCTCGTCCTGGTCGACGCCACCTCGGGTGCCGGTGGGCTACCGGTCGACGTCGCGCAGACCGACGTCTACTACTTCGCGCCGCAGAAGTCGTTCGCCTCGGACGGTGGTCTCTGGATCGCCCTGATGTCGTCCGCCGCGATCGAGCGCGCCGAGCGGATCAAGGCGAGTGGCCGGCACATTCCCGCGTTTCTCGACCTGCCCGTCGCGATCGACAACTCACGCAAGGACCAGACCTACAACACCCCAGCCCTGGCCACGTTGTTCCTGATGGACCAGCAGCTGCGCTGGATGCTCGATCAGGGCGGCCTCGAGTGGGCGGTGTCCCGCACGACCGACTCGTCGGACCGGCTCTACGCCTGGGCCGAGGCGTCGACGTATGCCACTCCGTTCGTCACCGACGCCGCCGACCGCTCACTGGTCGTCGGCACGATCGACCTGGAGGGTGTTGACGCTTCGACGGTGTCCGCAGCGCTGCGTGCCAACGGCATCGTCGACATCGACGGCTACCGAGGCCTGCATCGGAACCAGCTTCGCGTCGCGATGTTCCCGTCCATCGAGCCCGACGACATCACGCAGCTGACCCGGTGCATCGACTTCGTCGTGGGCAACCTCTGACCCACTGCCCCGTCGGCGGTGGGTAGGCGTCCACGGGAGCGATGCTCTTGCACGCTGACACACTGCTCAGCCGACGACGGTGCCTGTGCGATGAAGCTCTCGGTGACGCTCGTAGATGCCGGCGTTGTCACGAAGATGCTGCACCTCCTCGTCCGAGAGCTCGCGACGGACCTTGCCCGGAACTCCCGCCACGAGCGAGCGAGGAGGGACGACCATGCCCTCGGACACCAGGGCGCCCGCAGCGATGAGCGAGCCGGCACCGATGACCGCGCCGTTCATGATGATCGCGCCCATGCCCACGAGCGCTCCGTCCTCGACTGTCGCACCATGGATGACCGCCCCATGACCGACCGACACATCCTCACCGAGAACGACCGGCTTGCCCTTGTCGACGTGGAACGCGCAGTTGTCCTGCACGTTGGAGCGTGCGCCGATCGTGATCGGCTCGTTGTCGGCCCGGAGCACAGCGCCGTACCAGACGCTGGCGCCGTCGCCGATGACGACCGAGCCGGCCAGCGTCGCATTGGGCGCGATCCACGCGCCGTCTGCCACCTGGGGAATCTTGTCTCCGAGTGCGATGAGCATGCACTCAACGTACCCAAGCGACGCCCTCCCAGGGTCAGCTGAGGGTGCGGGAGATGGGGTCGATCGCAAAGTAGACGATGAAGAAGGCCGCGATGACCCACAACAGCGGGTGGACGACGGATGCCTTGCCCTTGACGGCCTTGATCACGACGTAGGAGACGAAGCCCGCACCGATGCCCGCGGTGATGGAGTAGGTGAAGGGCATCAGGACGATGGTCAGGAATGCCGGGATCGCGATCTCGGCATCGTCCCAGTCGATGTGCTTGACCTGGCTCATCATCAGGAAGCCCACCAGCACGAGTGCAGGGACGGTCGCCTCGCTCGGGATGTGCTCGACCAGCGGCGAGGCGAACGTCGACAGCAGGAACAGCACGCCGGTCACGACCGAGGCCAGACCCGTCCGGGCACCGTCACCGACCCCCGATGCCGACTCGATGTACGACGTGTTGCTCGAGATGCCGGCGGCGCCACCGGCGGCAGCGGCGATGGAGTCGACGACAAGAATCTTCTGGGCGCCCTCGGGCGTCCCGTCGGCATCGTTCAGACCGGCCTCCGCGCCGATCGCGGTCATGGTGCCCATGGTGTCGAAGAAGTCCGCCAGAAGCAGGGTGAAGACGAGCAGTGCAGCGGTCACGAAACCGGCGCGCTCGAAGGAGCCGAACAGTGAGAAGTCGCCGAGCAGCGAGAAGTCCGGCTTGGCGACGATCGACGAGGGCCAGGACGGGACGTTCAGGTTCCACCCCTTCGAGGTCGGGTCGCCGTTCCCCGCTGGCAGATCGACGAAGGCCTGCACCACTCCGGCCAGAATTGTCGTGGCGACGATGCCGATGAGGATCGCCCCGGGCACCCCTCGGGTGTAGAGCGCGATCATCGTCAGCAGCCCGACGACGAAGACAACGACAGGCCAACCGGCGAGGTTGCCACCGATGCCGAGCTGGACGGGCGGGGCAGCGAGGCCCGACGTGCGGACAAAGCCCGCATCGACGAGGCCGATGAACGTGATGAACAGGCCGATGCCCACCGCGATCGCCGTCTTGAGCTGACGCGGAACCGCGTCGAAGACTGCCTTCCTGAACCCGGTGAGCACGAGGAGCAGGATGATCAGCCCCTCGAGCACGACGAGCCCCATCGCGTCGGCCCAGGACATCTGCGAGGCGACGGAGTAGGCCACGAACGCGTTGAGGCCGAGCCCTGTCGCCAGCGCGAGCGGGAAGTTGGCCACGACGCCCATCAAGATCGTCAGGAGACCGGCGACCAGAGCCGTGACGGCGGCGATCGTCGCGAAGCCCGCACCCTTGTCCGCGCCACCACCCAGGAAGTTGCCGTCCTTGTCAGCGACCCCCGACAAGACGATCGGGTTGAGCACGATGATGTAGGCCATGGTCAGGAAGGTCACGGCACCACCGCGGACCTCCCTACCGATGGACGAGCCGCGGGCGCTGATCTTGAAGAACTGCTCGAGCGTGGTGGTCACCGGTGCTCCTGGAAGTCGAGGAATCGTCGCAAGGAGCATGCCAGAAGACAACAACGGCAATCACACGCAGGGGGCCGTCGCTCAGTTTTTGCGGTTGATGGCTACCGAGATGCCCGCCAGGAGCGCCATCACGCCGACCGCCCAGAACCAGGTCGCCCCGGCAAACCCGTTGCCACCCGGCAGGGGAGCCGTCGGACTGGTGGCAGTCGGGGTGGGAGCAGCCCGGGTCGGGGTCCCCGATGTGGCAGAAGTGCTGGTGGGCTCCTCGAAGGGCACCCGGATCAGCGGGGAGTCCGTGCCCTCGCTGCCGACCAGGAATGCTTGACCCGATGCTTCCATCGCCAGCGTCTCGCCCTGCTCGACGTCGGGCATCGGCTCAGAGTCGACGGAGCTCCATGAAGCAGTGTCGTAGACATACGCCGTGGAGTAGTTGCGGAGGACGACGTGGTTGCCGCTGTTCGCGAACGCGCCATCGGTGATGAGGGCCGGGACCACCACGCCGAGATCCTTCGCTCTGTTGGCCGTCGTCGTCGACAGGGCGTCGGGCAGGGCGAACACACCCCCGGCGAACACGCCCTTGCTGACCAGCAGCTTGCGCCCGGTCGACGGATTGATGATCAGCGCCTCGACGTTCTCGGGACCGTCCGGATACGTGATGGGGTAACGCCGGGCCACGACGGACCGGTCGCCTGCCGTCGGCTGCGCCAACGAGTAGAGGGCGGCGTCAGACCGGTTGCCATCGTTGTCACCCGTGTCGGCGACCCAGAGCGTGCCGTCCGGACCCGTCGCCATCGCCTCGGTGTCGAACCACGTGCCTCCGCTCACCGTCGTGGTGCCGACCACGGCGCCTGTGGACACCCGGACCGTGAAGACGACGGGCGCGTTGCCGGAGTCGTTGATGGTGTACGCCAGATCGGCATCGGCGGAGCTGACCACCAGACCGCTTGACTCCGTGATGCGCGGGTCGGAGATGTGGCTGACGACGACCGATCCGCTCTGCGCGCCATCGGCCCTGCGCGCGAGCGAGCTCACCACCACGATCGCCAGGAGCGCAACGAGGAGGCCCGGGATCAACAGCCGGCGGTAGCGCGGATTCATTGCAGATCAGCATGACAGCAGTCGGCGCCGTCGGCGATCCCGGCGGGTAGTGTGGAGAGGTGACCGACAGTGACGAGTGGGCGATCCGCCAGGGCGACGGGCCCGAGACGATCGAGCGCAAGATGGGTCATCGTGAGATCGCCCGCCTCGATCGGGCCGCCCGGCGTCATGAGTTCGGCAGGCCCGAGATCACCGAGCTCGAGATCGGCAGCACGACGCACCGCGTCGCAGAGGTCGAGCCCATGGACGTCGACGGTGTCCGCACCATGACCGTCGGCACCATCATCTGGGGTGTGCTCGCGGTCGCACTTCTGCCGTTCCTGGGCACGCTCGAGGACGACGGCCGCACGTGGTGGCTCTGGACCGCGCTGGCCGGGTTCGGGCTCGGACTCATCGGCATCGAGTACTGCCGCCGGCGCCGCAACGCGCTGCACATGCAGCCGGGCCGCCGGCGCCGCGCCGCCTGACCCGACCACGTCCCGACGCGTCAGGCGTCGACCGACTCCGCGGCGTCGCCCTTGGTGAGAGTCGTGCGCAGCGGCACTTCCTTCATCAGCAGCGCGGCCACGAGGCTGAAGACGGCGACGATCGCGGCCACCCCGAAGATCGTGCCAGTCGCATCGCCGTACGCGGTTCGGACGACTTCGGCGACCGGCGCCGGCAAGCTCTTCAGGTCGAGCAGCGAGACGCCACCGCCTGACGGCTTGACGCCGAGGGTGGCGAGCTTGCTCGTGACATCACCCTTGACCTGTGCGGCGAGGATGGCGCCGAGAACCGACACACCCACTGCACCACCCAGCGAGCGGAAGAAGGCGACGACGGCGCTCGTGGCACCGACCTCCGAGACGTCGACGGTGTTCTGCACCGCGAGCACGTAGTTCTGCAACAGCATGCCCATGCCGAGGCCGAGGAAGGCGATGAAGGTCATCGCGTGCCACTCTGGCGTGCGGTGGTTGATCGTCGAGAGCAGCCCGAGCCCCAGCACGAGCAGCACCGACCCGATGACGAGGAACCGCTTCCAGAGGCCCGTGCGGGAGATGATCCGTCCCGACAGGGTCGTGCCGATCAGCGATCCGACCATCAGCGGGATGGTCAGCAGGCCTGCCTCGGTGGGAGTGCGGCCACCGGCGATCTGGAAATACTGGCCGATGAAGACCGAACCGCCGAACATGCCGACGCCCACCGCGATGCTGCCGATGATTGCCAGCGCAGTGGTCCGCTCACGCACGACCTTGAGCGGCACCATGGGCTCAGGATGGCGCAGCTCAACCCGGATGGTGAGGAGCACAGCCACGAGCGTCCCTCCGAGGAATGCGCCGCTCTGCCACGACATCCAGTCGAACGAGTTGCCGGCGAAGGAGACCCAGATGAGCGGCAGGCTCGCGGCGATGGCGATCAACACGGCGCCGAGGTAGTCGATCCTGACGCGGCGGCGCACCGTGGCGATCCGCAGGTACTTCTGCAGGATGACGAGGCTGACAAGGGCAAGCGGCACGCAGACGTAGAACGTCCACCGCCACCCGAGGCCCGGGGTGTCGACGATGACGCCACCGAGCAGGGGGCCGGAGACCGTGGCAACCGCCATCGTGGCACCCATGTAGCCGCTGTAGCGTCCGCGCTCGCGGGGCGGGATGATCGAGGCGATGATCGACTGGGCGTTGGCGGTCAGACCACCCATGCCGAGCCCCTGCACGACACGCATCGCGATGAGCTCGGGCACGTTCTGCGAGATGCCGGCGAAGATCGAGCCGATCACGAAGATGATGATCGAGGTCTGCACGAGCAGCTTCTTGTTGAACAGGTCGGACAGCTTGCCCCAGACGGGTGTCGACACCGTCATGGCGAGCAACGAGGCAGTGACGACCCACGTGTACTGCGTCTGCGAGCCGTTCAGGTCGGCGATGATCGTCGGCAGGGCGTTGGACACGATGGTCGAGCTGAGGATCGCGGTGAAGAGCGCCGCCAGCAGGCCGAAGAGCACCTCGAGGATCTCGCGGTGGCTGAGCTGCGTCGGGACGGACCTGGTTGTCGGCCGGTCTGTCGAGGTGCCGACCGGCTTCGCGACGTCACGCTTTCCGCCGTCGACCTTCTCAGTGGCTGTTAGTTGCATGCTGCAACCATACATAGATGCTGGGCGTGCGGCAAACGAAACCAGTCCCAGGTGAGCGGGCTCACGTGGGACGGAAGAAGTCGACGGCCTAGAAGGGCTCGGTCTCGTCGGCGGCCAGCGTGTCGAACACCGGCAACGGCAGCTCCTGCGCGGCGGCGGACCGGCTCAGCCTGGCCCCGGAGTGGGCTCCGCAGCCGTGGTCGAAGGAGACGACGCGGCCATCGTCGTTGGCCATGCCGTTGGCACACACGCCGAATCGCTCGGAGAGTGGCCCGGCCAGGCTCACCATGAAACCGCACGAGTGGCAAACGCCAGCGGCCTGCTGGGCGATGAGTGCATCGGGGCCCTGCTCGCCCTCCTGCCAGCGATCGGCGGCGATCTCGCGGCCCTCGAAGGACAACACCCACTCGCGACCAAGACCGACCTCGCGGGCGAAGTAGCGGTCGTCGGTCTGCTCGTCGCCGTCGCCGGCCGACCACGATGGCACCAGCCGCACGTCGTCCTCGTCGGGGGGCAGCACGTCGCCGGGGCTGAGGTCGCCCGGTCGGATGCGTTCGCGATAGGGGGTCCACACCGGAGCGATGATGGCGTCGTCGCCCGGCAGGAGCACCACGTCATTGATCGTGATGCGGTCGGTGTCGGGTGCTCGCGAGATGCTCACCGACCAGTACCAGCCCTGGTAACCAGCCTTCAGGCACCTGAACTGGTGCGAGACCAAGGCGTCGCCGTCGTCGACCGCCTGTAGGTGCTCACCCACCGTTCCGGCATCGGCCGCCTCGTCGACGGCTGCACGTGCGACGTCGATCGCGGAGGACAGCTGCTCGTCGGCGGACATTCCTCAATTGTCCCCCATGTCCCGGGGCACGCGCCTCCCGGGGTGAGGCAGGATGAAGGGGTGGAAGATCACGGGGAGACTGGATCGTCGACGGGCGATTCCTCCCGCTCAAGTGCTGATCAACCCGGGCCCACCAGCTCCTCCCGCCTGAACCGCTCCGCACGAGCTGCCGCGAAGATCTCCACCGGCACTGGCCGGGTGGTCGCGCGCGGCAGCACCTCGGCCTTCAGCGCCTCACGTCGTTTCACCCACTCCGGCGGCGCCGGCGAAAGCGGTCTGTCGCGCCTCCTGGAGCTGCACGCGTTCAACACCGCCGGCGACGCCGCCTTCGCCGTCTCGCTGGCGGGCACACTGTTCTTCACGGTTCCCACCGGCGAGGCCACCGGCCAGGTCGCGCTGTTCCTGCTGCTGACGATGCTCCCGTTCGCCGTCGTGGCACCGCTGATCGGCCCATTCCTCGATCGCTTCCGGCGCGGACGCCGCTGGGCCATCGGGTCGACGCTGGCCGTTCGCGCCTTCTGCTGCTGGGTCCTTGCCGGTGCCATCAACGCTGACAGTCCCCCACCGTCGTTCTACTTCGCCGCGCTGGGCTGCCTCGTGGCCTCCAAGGCGTACGGCGTGACGCGTGCTGCCGCTGTACCCCGGTTGCTGCCCACCGAGTTCACCCTCGTCAAGGCCAACTCGCGCATCTCCCTGACCGGCACCGGAGCGGCTGCCGTCTCCGCCCCGCTGGCCATCGGTGCCGCGGCGATCGGCGCCGACTGGGCGGTCCGCTACGCGGCCCTGCTGTTTGTCGTCGGCACCGTGCTGGCGATCCTGCTCCCCACGCAGGTCGACTCCAGCGAGGGCGAGGAGCAGGTCGACCTCACGAAGATCGGCTCCAAGGGCATCGACATCTCCCGCGACGTCGTCAACGCCCTGCGGAGCAACTCCGGCTTGCGTCTGCTCTCCGGGTTCCTCACGATCTTCATGGCCTTCACCCTGCGCCAGCCCCCCGACTCGATGGGCTGGAACGGCAATGCCACCGTGCTGCTCGGCCTGGTCATCGGGGGCGCCGGGGCGGGCAGCACGATCGGTACGCTCATCGCCTCGGCCACCCAGTCACGTCGGCCCGAACGTGTCGTGATCGCCGTGCTCGTCCTCGACGTCGCCGTGGTGACGATGGTTGGCGTGTTCTTCACGTGGTGGACCGCGGTCATCCTCGGTCTGACGGTGGGACTCTGTCAGTCGCTGGGCAAGCTGAGCCTCGACGCCCTGATCCAGCGCGATGTCGCCGAGCGCGTCCGCACCAGCATGTTCGCGCGCTCAGAGACGTTGCTACAGCTCACCTGGGTTCTCGGCGGGCTGATGGGTATCGGTCTTTTCATCGTCGACGCGACCCCGAGGATCGGGCTCCTCGTCACCGCGACGATCCTCGTGGCCTGGCTCGTGTTCGTGCTCAACCGGGCGCGCCCACGACGACCATCGGGCCCTCCGGGGCATCGACCAGCCCCGCAGGAGCCGATCACCCGCTCGTAGCGACTCTTCGTGCTGGCGCTACAGCTCGAGCTCAGCTGCGACGGCGCGCAGCACCTGCGAGATCGGCTTGGCCTTCTTGGCATCGGGGTGCCGCCCGTGCCGGTAGCCCTCGCCCACGTTGTCGAGCATGCGGATGAGGTCTTCGACGATGACGGCCATCGCCTCGGGATCCTTGCGGCGTGCCTGCGCCTGCGACTTGGACACTGACGTCACCGGCTCGAGCAGCCGCACCTGGAGCGCCTGGTCGCCGCGACTGCCCTGCACGATGCCGAACTCGACCCGGCTCCCGGCCTTGAGGCTCTCGACTCCGGCGGGCAGTGCGTCGGAGCGGACGTAGACGTCCTCACCCTCGTCGCGGCTCAGGAAGCCGAAGCCCTTGTCCGAGTCGTACCACTTCACTTTGCCGGTCGGCATGGCTCCACCTTCGGGTCTTGTTTCGGTCGGACTGTCAGCCTAGTGGTCGACGCCCACGGTCATGAAGTCGAGGATCACCGAGCTGGGCCCGGCCGGGGTCATGATCGTGATCACGAGGCCGGGTCGGATGCCTTCGTGCCGTCAGGTGGTCGCGCTTCTCTGTCCTGGAAGGTGACCTCGACGGACTGGAACCCCTTGTGGCGCTGCGACTTGGCGTAGGCCGAGTACGCCTTCTGGTCTGCCTCGGTCAGCACGACGTTGTCGGTGAACGGGGTCAGCAGCGCACGCGGATACAGGTGCCGCCGCAGGACGACGTTGACCTCCAGCCCCATCACCACCATGATCGATGCGATGTAGATGAAGGCGAGGAGCCCGAGCACCAGGGCGAAGGTCTGATTCATCGTGCTGGCCTTGCCGATCACCTCACGGACGTAGGTGTTGCCGAAATACTGCAACCCCTGCCAGAGCACCGTTGTCACAATGGCGCCGGGCAGGACGGAACGCCACCCCGCCCTGTCTGCGCTGACGAGCCGGAACAGCGCCGCGAAGATCGCAAGCGTCAGAAGGGAACCGGCGGCGCGGATCAGCAGCCCGAGTGTCGGTGCGAGCTCCCCGCCGAGAGCGTCGGGATTGGCCAGGACCGACGTCACGACCGCGAGGACGAGGATGCCGATGCCACCGATGAGCAGGAGAACGAGGCTGCGGAAACGCAGCAGGAAAGGATTGGCGCGGCTGTTGCGCGGCACCGACCAGGCAATGTTCGCGGCGTTCTGGGCCGCCTGTCCAAGACCCATCGCACCATACGTCGCCGCGAGCGACCCCACGACGATCGCCGAGGTCGATCCCGTCAGGCTCTCGGGCTTGCCGAGCTGCTCGCCGATGATCGGAAACTGGCTGAGGGCCGAGTTGAGGAGTGTCTGCTGGAGCTCGGGGTTGCCTCTCAGGACGAAGCCCAGGATCGAGGTGGCAAGGAGCAGGAGCGGGAAGATCGCGATGAAGGCGTAGTACGTGATGATCGCGGAGAGGTACGCACCCTGGTCGTCGAAATACTTGTAGAACACCGCGAGCGGGAACCCGACGACAGGGTGACTCCGCTGGAAGCCATCGAGACGCCCGATCGTGGGAGCCGCGCCCTGGCCGGTCGAGTGCTTGTCTGCGTCCGTCACGGGAGGTGCTCGCCGAGCGCGGAAATCACTGCGTCGAAACGAGACCGGTCGAGGACGGCGCCCTCACGTCGGACGTCGACGGGGTGGACGGTGATCAGACGGTTGAGCCGCACCTCGCTGGGACGACCAGCGCCGTCCCACGGGCCGGAACCGACGTCGAACCAGAAACGGCCGTCGCGCGCTTCCTGCTCGATGTCACGGTCGTGATCCTTCGACGTCATCATCAACCCCACGAGGTCGTCGCCGGTGCGGGCGATGAGCAGGACGGGCCGGTCTTTGCCGCGGGACGGATCGTCTTCGTAGGGAACCCGGGTCCACACGATCTCGCCCGGATCGGGCGCCCCGTCAGGGTGGGGGTCGTAGGTCATGTCCACAGAGCAACTCTCGCACAGCGTCGCGCGCTGCGCGCCCGGGAAAGTGACCGACACGACGGGTTGTCAGCACGTGCCGTCCGCGGGCGTCAGGCTGCTTCCTGCCGCTGGTGGGCCAGACGGAGCCGCACCCGGGCGCGGTCGGCCCTGCCCGTCGAGGACGACCTCAGTCGAGGGCTGGAAGCTCTCGCTTCATGACTTTGCCGGTCGGGTTGCGCGGCAGCTCGTCGAGGAACTTGACCTTGCGCGGCACCGCGAATCGCGGGAGGTGCTCTCTGGCATACGCCACCAGATCGGCCTCGGTCACGGAGGCGCCGTCCTTGACCACGACGTAGGCCGCCAGTGCCTGACCGAACTTCTGGTCGTCGATGCCGGTCACGACGACGTCGGAGATGTCGGGGTGGTCGATCAGTGAGTCCTCGAGCTCGCGGGGGAAGACGTTCTCCCCGCCGACGACCACCATGTCGTCGTCACGACCGGACACGAACAACCGGCCGTTCTCATCGAAGTGGCCCAGGTCGCCGGTGCTCATGAGCCCGTCGATGAAGTCCTTGGTGTTGCCGTCGGTGTACCCCCCGAACGGCATGTCATTACCCACATGGATGACGCCGGTCTCGCCCTGCGGCAGCTCCGTGCCGTCGGGCGAGAGGATCTTCACGAACGTGCGGAAGGGTGGTGTGCCGGCGGTGCCCGGCGCCTCCCGGAGGTCGGTCGGACTGGCGATCGTGACCCACCCGGTCTCGGTCGCGCCGTAGAAGTTGTAGACCGAGTCGGTGAACAGGTCCATGTAGTGGTTGGCGAGGTCGCCGGCGAGGGCCGAACCGCTGCTGGCCGTGATCTCGAGCGTCGACACGTCGGCCTTCTTGATGACCGCGGGGTCGACGTCAACGAGCCTCTGCATCATCAGCGGTACCACGACCAGGACGCGGGCCTCGCGCTCCTCGATGTCCTGCAACACCTGTGCAGCGTCGAAACGGCGCCGCAGCACATAGGTCGGCGCGGTCGACAATCCGAAACCGAAGTTGATGAGCCCCCAGGAATGGAACAGCGGGGCCGCCAAGACAACTGTCGAGTTGCCCCGGTACGGAATCGCGCCGAAGAAGGCGATGAGGGGCTTGAGGTCCTTGGGCTCCTCGCGACGGGCTCCCTTGGGCAGCCCTGTGGTGCCCGACGTGAAGATGATGATCTGGCCGGATCGTGACGGCTTGGGGTGCGACGTCGTCGGCTGGCCCTTGATCATCCCGGCAATCGTGGGCAGGTCGGCGGGTGCGTCGTCGTCAGTCCAGGCCAGGACGAGGTCGTCGTGGTCGACATCGGCGCCGACCTGCAGGAACTCCTGATCGAGGATCACGGGCCTGGCCGACTCACGCTTGGCGAGCTCTCCGAGCTGCGATCGACTGGCCATGGTGTTGAGCAGCAGGACCCGACCGCCGGCCTGCATGATCGCGACCATCGCCATGACCATGTACCGGTGGTTGCGTGACAGCAGGGCGATCGAGTCGCCCGGTTCGACACCGCGGTCCTTCAGCCCCTGGGTGAGCTGGTTGATCTGGTCGGCCAGCTCTGACCAGGTGATCTCGCCGGCATCGTCGATGATGGCCAGCTGGTGGGGGAACCGTCGTGCGGCGGCGTTGACGCCCGAGGGGAGACCGGGGCCCCACTTGGCGAGCTGGAGCGCGGCGCCGACCAAGCGGTGCGGCAGAACCGGCTTGAGCATGCCGATCCGGCGGAACACCTTCAGCGTGTAACCAAGCTCGCCCATGCTGTCTCCAAACCCGTCGTGACGCCCCTGACGCTACTGCGCCGGGATCAACCGGGGAAGTGTAACAACGAGTTGCCGAACCCGGCTCGACGATCGACGTGCCCCCAGAGCGCGCCGTCACGGGCAAGGACGGCCCGCCGGATACCGACGAGCGACAGGTCTCGTGCGGACTCGTTGACGGGTGCGGTCGAAGCGACCGTCGTCATGGCCCGCCGGAGCGGAGCCCCCTGCAGGTTGCGGGTCAGCGGAGCTCGTTGTCGAGCCGAGCGACGCGCTCCGTGACCTGGGTGTGACGCGGCGAGGTCGGCGGCAGGATCATCAGTATCCGCTCCCAGACCTCGAGGTCGTCGCATCCGTACGGGGTGTCGGCGAACGACAGAAGCGCGTCGGCGTCGTCGGTGGCCAGCAGGCAGGACCGTATGTGCAGGTGCAGCCCGTCGCGCAACCGTTCGACACCGGGAGCCGCGGACGACGGCAGGATCGGCCCGCGGTACCGCGCCACCGCACGGCGCAGCCGTCCTTCGGCGAGGTCGTCACGCACGGCGGCGACGTCAATGTCGACGGCGTTGCGCAGGCGGTAGGGCCGGGACGCCAGCTCGATGGGCCCGAGCACGATGCGCAACCGCGACACCTCGGCGCGGATCGTGACCTGCGCCTGCTCGTCATCACTCAGCGCCACCGCGAGCTCGGCGGCGGTCATGCCGTGCTCGGACTCCGCGATCAGCAGGAGCAGCTCGCTGTGTCGAAGGCTCAGTCGGGTCGTGGTCGAGCCGTGGCGCAGCACCGCCCCGTGACCCCCGAGCACGTCGAGACCCGGCAGCGACCAGCCGCTGGGCGTGATCGTCGATGAGCGGGGAGTGCTCAACCGCTCGATGCGGAGCTCGGCCTCGACCGCGGCGACGGTGGCCCGCACGAGGGTGAGGCTCTGTGGCGTGGCGACCTCAGCACCACCGGTCAGGTCGAGGACGCCCAGCACCGCGCCGGTGTCGGGGTCGTGGATCGGCGCGGCAGAGCAGCTCCACGGTGTGACCTGCCGGGCGAGATGCTCGGGGCCGAAGATCTGCACCGGGCGGTCGAGGGCCAGGGCGGTGCCGGGCGCGTTGGTCCCGGCGCTGGCCTCGCTCCAGTCGGCACCGGCCACGAAGTGCATGCCCTCAGCCCTCGCGCGCAGGGACGCATCACCCTCGACCCACAGCAGCTGACCGGCCGCATCGCTGACCGCGACAAGCAAGCCCGCCTCGGCGGCACTCTCGACCAGCAGCCGCCTGATGACCGGCATGCCCGTGGCGAGAGGGTGACCGTCACGGATCTCGGCGAGTGCCGCCTCATCGAGCCGGATTGCGGCGAGCGTCTGCTCGGGGTCGAGCCCGCCCTCCACGCTGCGACGCCACGACTCGAGCACCAGCTGGCGCAGACCCGGATTGACGAGACCGCTGCTCACGAACTCGTCGTGCGCGACATTGAGGTGGCGCGACAGCGTGGCCGGATCAGCTCCCGGTGGCATCGCCAGATCGTTGCTGCGGCCCATGAGCGGAGTCTACGTCCGGGGGTGACGTGGGCCACTTTGCCCAAGGCGTCCCGCGTCAGGCGTCGCGCCGCAAGAACAGCACGTAGGACGCGGCCAGCAGCGCACCGACGAACGTGGCCATCACGACGCCGCCACCCACAGCGCCGAACGGCACGACACCGAAGAACCCCAGCAGGTCGCCGATCGACGCGCGCGTGTACATCTGTCCGCCCGCATCGTAGGGCAGGTACTTGAGGATCTGGACGAGGCCACCGGTGCCACGAGGGTCGTCGGAGGCGGCTTTGATCGCGAGGACGATCGCGCGGATGATCTGCTCGACCACGCTCGGCACCAGCATCAGCAACGCCACCGCCGCGGTCTGGTTGCGGGTCAGTGACGCGTAGGCCAGGCCCGACAAGGCGAACAGGACGGTGAAGACGATGGTGCCGCCCGTCAGATTGACCAGATCCTTGCCCGACGGCATGTCGAGACCCCAGACCACGATGCTGAGCAACGCCATCATGATGCACAGCAAGGCGGCGGATGCCGACACCACGGCCGTCGAGATGACCTTCGCGGCGAAGACGAGGCGGCGGTCGGGCAACGCCGTGAGGGTCGCGCGGATCATGCCGTGCCGGTACTCATGACCCGTGGAGAAGACCCCCAGAAGCCCGATGATGTAGGCGATGAACAGCGGTGCCAAGCCGGTTGACGCGCCAATCGTCACAAGGATGTCGAAGGAGCTGTCACCGCTGGGCGCACTCGCGGACTTCGAGAGCTGCCACGCGATCAGCATCGACATGATGAGCTGGAACGTGAGGGCGAGCCCGATCAGCCAGTAGGTCGAGCGGATGGTCCGGAGTCTCACGTACTCGTAGCGCAGCGCGTCGATCACGGTTGGTCACCGCCTGCCAGCTGGCTGCCTCGGAACTCCTCCGAGAGTCCGGTCGCCTCCAGGAATGCCTCCTCGAGCGTGGCCTGACGGGTGACGAGCTGGTGGAGACGCGCTCCGGCCGCGTGGGCGGCGTCACCGATCTGCTCGGCGGTGGCACCACTCACGACGAGTGCCCCGTCGTCCTGCGTGACGGTCGAGCCGATCGCCTCGAGGGCTGGGACGAGCAGCGTCCCGTCGGGGGTCCGGACCTCGACCGTCCCCAATCTGCTGTGCGAGACGAAGTCGGCCACGGCCCCGTTGGCGAGCATCCGGCCCCGACCGATCACGACAAGCTCGTCTGCGAGCACCGCCATCTCCTGAAGCAGGTGGCTCGACACGAACACCGAGCGACCCTCGGCGGCGAGACCCCTCAGCAGCATCCGCAGCCAGGTGATGCCCTGCGGGTCGAGGCCGTTGCTCGGCTCGTCGAGGATCAGCGTGTCGGGATCTCCCAGCAACGCCGCGGCGATGCCCAGACGTTGGCCCATGCCGAGGCTGAACTTGCGCGGCCGTCCGCTGCCGACGCTGCTGAGGCCGACCATCTCGAGCACCTCGTCGACGCGCACGTCGGGGATGCGGTTGGCCGCGGCCAGCATCCGGAGATGGTCGCGCGCGTGCCGGGTGGGATGGAACGGCTTTGCCTCCAGCAGTGCGCCGATGTGGCGCATCGGGTGCTCGAGCTCGGAGAAGGCTCGACCGTCGAACGTCGTCCGCCCGTCGCCGCGGTCAAGCCCCAGCATCAGCCGCATCGTCGTCGACTTGCCTGACCCGTTGGGTCCGAGGAACCCGGTGACGCTGCCGGGGCGCACCACGAACGACAGGTCGTCAACGGCGCGATTGGGGCCAAATGACTTGCCCAGCGACCGAGCCTCGATGAGAGCCATGCCCTCACCATGCCAGATCATTCACCCGGTGAGCTTGGTGCCAGCGTGCCGACCCGACGATTGACCAGAGCCCTTCCCATGATCACCGCCCGGCTGCCCAGCCGCCCCTGACTGAGCAGACGGCCTACCGTGCAGGCATGACCGAATCCTTCCGACCGATCGAGGACGGGGTCGCCATCGACCTGCGCGGTGAGATGACCTACGCCGACTACCTGCGGTTGCCCACCCTGTTGTCGGCGCAGCAGCCGGTGTCCGACCACCACGACGAGATGCTGTTCATCGTGCAGCACCAGGTGACCGAGCTGTGGCTCAAGCTGCTCATCCACGAGCTGAGGTCGGCGATGTCGCTGGTCGCCGACGACGACCTGCCGCCCGCACTCAAACGGCTCGCCCGGGTCAAGGCCATCCAGCGGCAGATGTTCGAGCAGTGGGCCGTGCTCGAGACCTTGACGCCCGTGGAGTACGTCCAGTTCCGCGACTCCCTGGGCCAGGCGTCGGGGTTCCAGTCGCCCCAGTACCGCACCGTGGAGTTCCTCCTGGGCAACAAGAACCCTCAGATGATCGAGGTCTTCGACCACGACGACGGGTTGCGCTCCCGGTTGCAGGCCGACCTCGAGGCACCGAGCCTCTACGACGAGTTCCTGCGCTTCCTTGCCAGGCGGGGACACGCCGTTCCGGAAGCCGTGCTCGCGCGAGACGTCACCCAGCCCTACACGGCCGACCCCGGCGTGACCGAGGTGCTGCGACGCATCTATGCCGACCCCGACACGTACTGGGACGCCTACGAGATGTGCGAAGAGCTTGTCGACGTCGAGGGAAGCTTCCAGCTGTGGCGCTTTCGCCACCTCAAGACCGTCGAGCGCATCATCGGCTTCAAGCGGGGCACGGGCGGCTCGTCCGGTGTGGGCTTCCTGCAGAAGGCCCTCGAGCTCACCTTCTTCCCTGAGCTGAGCGACGCCCGCACCTACATCGGCACGGACTGACGAGCATCGACCCGGTCGATCAGTCGCGCGAGATTGCCCAGATGATGGCGCCGACGACGACGAGACCGCCGACGACGGCCGGCCCGTAACGTCGGATCAGCACCAGCATGACGGTCGACATCAGGTTGAGGTCGGCCGCCGCACTGGGGGGCGGCGGTGGCGGCTGGGGTGCCGCTGCGGCCTGCGGCGCATCGGTTGCCGCCTCGCGCACCGGCTCCTTGATGCCCTGCGCCGTCTCCGGGGCCGACGCGGGTCCGAGCCGCTTCGCGATGCAGTCGACGAACTGCCCGAGCAGCTTGTCGCTGACGTCCTGCATGACGTTGCGGCCGAACTGTGCAGGCTTGCCCGTGATGGACAGGTCGGTGGTGACCTCCACGGCGGTGCCGTCGCCGTCGGGCGTCAGCTGGGCCACGACCGTCGCACCGGCCGTACCGTTGCCGCGCTTGTCCTTGCCCTTGGCCGAGATGACAGCCCGGTGCGCCACCTCGTCGCGCTCGACGAAGGTGCCCTTGCCGTTGTAGACCATGGCGATCGGCCCAAGCTTGACCTTGACCGCCCCCGTGAACTCATCACCCTCGACCGTCGCCAGTGTGGCACCGGGGAAGCACGGGGCGATGCCCTCGACATCGTTGAACGCGGCCCAGGTGACGTCGATCGAGGCCGGGACGACGAAACGGTGACTCAGCTCCATCAGGCGGTTCCGGCCGCGGCCAGCACCGCACGTGACGCAATGACGCCGGCCAGGTGCCGTCGGAAGTTGGCGTCGCCGTTGGTGTCGGTCGGAGGGTTGGTCCCATCGCCAGCGCCCGCGGTAGCGGCCTCGATCGAGGCTGCATCGACCCCACAGCCGACCAGCGCCTGCTCGACGGCGGTGGCGCGGATCGGTACGGAGCCCATGTTGGTCAGTGCGACCCGGGCCTCGGCGATCGACCCGGCCTCGACGCGAACTGCGGCGGCCACCGCGACGATCGACCACTGCTGGGCCACGCGGGTGAACTTCTCGTAGGCCGAGCCCCACCCTGTCGTCTTGGGGATGCGGACGCGGGCCAGGATCTCGTCCTCGCCGACGGCAGTCGTGAACAGGTCGACGAAGAACTCCGCCGCCGGGACGGTGCGCGAGCCGCCGGAGCCGATGATCTCGAACTCGGCGTCAAGCGCGAGCGCCGGCGCGAGCATGTCGCCGGCCGGATCGGCGTGCACGAGCGCACCGCCGAACGTTCCACGGTGACGCACCTGCGGGTCAGCCACGGTCTCGGCGGCCTTGGCGATGAGGCCGGCGTGCTGAGCGATGAGCGGGTCGTTCGCGATGTCGTGGTGCGGTGTCATCGCGCCGATGACGATGGCGTCGCCGTCGTCGCGGATGCCACGCAGCTCGGCGATCCGTCCGAGGTCGACGAGGACCTCGGGTGAGGCCAACCGCAGCTTCAGGACCGGGATCAGGCTCTGGCCACCGGCGAGGATCTTGCCCTCGTCACCGGACGCCACCAGCGCTGAGAGGGCCTCGTCGAGCGTCGTGGGGGACAGGTACTCGAAGGCTGAGGGAATCACTGGACGTCTCCTGTCGGGAGTGAGCCGCTGGAGTTGACCCCCACCTGCTCGGGACTCTTGGGCTGGGTGCTCGCCGGGGTGGCGACGTGCTTGCCGTTCCCGGCACCGCCTGACGCCTGCTGGATCGTCGTCCAGACCCGGAACGGAGAACAGGGCATCTTCATGTCGGTGACGCCGAGGTGGCGAAGCGCATCGATGACACCGTTGACGATGGCCGGCGTCGACGCGATCGTGCCGGCCTCGCCGACTCCCTTGACTCCGAGGGCGTTGGTCGTCGACGGCGTCTCGGTGCGGTCGGTCGTGAACGACGGCATGTCGGCCGCGCTCGGGACGAGGTAGTCGACGAACGAGCCCGTCACCAAGGTGCCGGCATCGTCGTGGACTGCCTCCTCGAAGAGCGCCTGGGCGATGCCCTGCACCAGCCCGCCGTGCACCTGCCCCTCGACGATCATGGGATTGATGACGTTGCCGATGTCATCGACGCAGACGTACTTCATCAGCGTCGTCTCGCCCGTCGCGGTGTCGACCTCCATGGCCGCGAGGTGCGTGCCGTGCGGGAACGAGAAGTTCTCGGGGTCGAACGTCGCATCCGAGTCGAGGCTCGGCTCGAACCCGTCGGGCAGGTTGTGCGCCGCGAACGTCGCGAGCGAGATCTCGCCGAGTGTCATGCCCTGGTCGGTGCCCTTGACGCTGAACGTGCCGCCGGCGAACTCGATGTCGTCGACGCTCGCCTCCAGCAGGTGTGCGGCAACCGTTCGAGCCTTCTCGATGACCTTGTCGGCCGCCGCGACGACCGCCATGCCACCCACGACGAGGGAACGGGAGCCGTAGGTGTCGAGCCCCTTCTGCGAGACCTGGGTGTCACCGTGCAGCACCTCGACGTTCTCGAACGCGACCCCGAGGCGGTCGGCGACGATCTGGCTCCAGGCCGTCTCGTGGCCCTGGCCGTGGGCGCTGACGCCGGTGACGACCTCGACGTTGCCGGTCGGCAGGACGCGCACCTGCGCGTGCTCCCACCCGCCGGCCCCGTACGACAACGATCCGAGCACCCGAGACGGAGCGAGGCCACACATCTCGGTGAACGTCGACACCCCGAGCCCGAGCTGGACGCGCTCACCGGCATCGCGGCGACGCTTCTGCTCGGCACGCAGCTCGTCGTAGCCGAAGAGCCCCAGCGCCTTGTCGGTGGCGGCCTCGTAGTTGCCAGAGTCGTACTCCAGGCCGCACACCGAGGTGAAGGGAAACTCCTCGTGCTTGATCCAGTTCTTGCGGCGCAGCTCGATCGGGTCCATGTCGAGCTCGGCGGCAAGGTCGTCCATGAGCCTCTCGATCGCGAAGGTCGCCTCGGGACGGCCCGCGCCGCGGTAGGCGTCGGTCCAGACCTTGTTGGTGAACAGGTTCTTGCACTCGAACCGGTAGGCCGGGAACTTGTAGATCGAGTTGTACATGAAAGCGCCGAGGATCGGCACACCCGGCGTGACGAGGCCCAGGTAGGCGCCCATGTGGGCGAGCAGACGCACGTCGAGCCCTGTGACGATGCCGTCCTTGGTGGCCGAGAGCTTGAGCCGCTGCACCTGCCCGCGCCCGTGGTGCGCCGCCATGAGCGACTCGCTGCGGGTCTCGGTGTACTTGCACGGCTTGCCGGTGTGACGGGCCGCGAGCATCGTGATGATCTCCTCCGGCGTGACTTGCAGCTTGCCGCCAAACCCGCCGCCGACGTCGGGTGCGATGACCCGCACCTTCGTCTCGGGAATGTTGAGGGTGAGCGCGAGCATCAGGCGCAGGATATGCGGCACCTGCGTCGACGACCACATCGTGGTCTGGTCGCCCGTGGGGTCGACGAGCGTCGAACGGGGCTCCATGAAGGCGGGGATGACCCGCTGCTGGATGTAGGTGCGCTCGATCAGGACCTCGGCGGCGTCGATGGCCTTGCTGACGTCGCCGCCCGTGCCCGCCTCTGACGAGTCGAACACCCATGTGGCCGAGAGGTTGGTGCCGAGCTCGGGGTGCGCGAGGATCTTGTCGTCGAGCGCCTCCTCGAGGTCGAGGATGACCGGCAGCTCGTCGTAGTCGATGTCGACCAGCTCGATCGCGTCGCGCGCCGCGGCCGCAGTGCGGGCAATGATGCACGCGACCACCTCGCCAGCGAAGGCGACATGATCGACGGCGATGGCCGGGTGCGGGGGTGCCTTCTGGTCGGGGGTGATCGGCCAGGCGCACGGCAGGCTGCCCTGGATCTCGGCGACGTCTGCGCCGGTCAGCACTGCCATGACGCCGGGAGACGCCTTGGCCGCGGAGACGTCGATCGCGGTGATCGTGGCGTGTGCGAACGGGCTGCGGACGAGCGCGAGGTGCAGCATGCCCGGCAGCACCATGTTGTCGGTGTAACGGGTACGCCCGGTGATGAGGCGCTGGTCCTCCTTGCGACGGCGTGCGGTGCCGATCTCGGTGACGGTCATATCGCACCACCTGTCGATGATGCCGACGCCGGTTGGGCTGACGAGGAGGCTTCCTTCGCTGCCATCTGCACGGCCTTGACGATGTTCTGGTAGCCGGTGCACCGGCAGAGGTTGCCCTCGAGCCCGTTGCGCACGGTCTCCTCGTCGGGGTCGGGGTGCTCCTTGATCAGGTCGATCGACTGCATGATCATGCCCGGAGTACAGAAGCCACACTGCAGGGCGTGGCACTCGTGGAAGGCCGCCTGCATGGGGTGCAGCTCGCCGTTCTTCGACAATCCCTCGACCGTCGTGACCTCGTGCCCGTCGGCCTGGACCGCGAACATCGTGCACGACTTGACGCTCGTGCCGTCGAGGTGGACCGTGCAGGCGCCGCAGTTGCTGGTGTCGCAACCAATGAGGGTGCCGGTCTTGCCTACTCGCTCACGCAGGTACTGCACCAGCAGCATCCTCGGCTCGACGTCATCGCTGTAGGCGACGTCGTCAACGGTGACGGTGATGGGCGTTCCTGCCATGAGCTGCTCCCTGTTTCGAGGACACGAGCGTGTGCGTCGAGCGACCATCGGTCGGTCGTCACCACCACTTAACACCGGTGTGACCCGTGTCACAACAGTTGCATGAACGTTGCGGCCACAATGAGGTCGCCCTCACGTGGTCTGGTCGTGGTGCACCCGGCGTCCGGTGGCGCTCAGCCGGCGACCGCTCCCGCTCCAACGGAGGGCGATGATCTCCGCCGCCACCGACACCGCGGTCTCCTCCGGCGTCCGCCCACCGAGATCGAGCCCGATCGGGCTCGACAGACGGGCCAGCTGCTCGTCGTCGAGGCCCACCTCCCTCAACCTCTCGAGCCGGGTCTCGTGGGTGGCTCGTGAACCCATGGCGCCGATGAAGGCCGGCCTGTGACGGCCCTCCAGCCGAAGAGCCACATCAAGCACCGGGACGTCGAACTTCGGATCGTGGGTCAGGACGCAGATCACGGTGCGCGCATCGATCGCGCCGTCGTCGACCTGTCTCTGCAGGTAGTGGTGCGGCCAC
>NZ_JACMOM010000349.1 GCF_014378035.1 Aeromicrobium sp.
AAGAAGGCCGTTGCCTACCTGATCCCGTACATCGAGGCTGAGAAGCAGCCCGGCGACGCCGAGCGCAGCAACGGCAAGGTCGTGATGGCGACGGTCAAGGGCGACGTCCACGACATCGGGAAGAACATCGTCGGCGTGGTGCTGCAGTGCAACAACTACGACGTCGTCGACCTCGGCGTGATGGTGCCGGCACAGAAGATTCTCGACGCGGCCAAGGCGGAGGGCGCCGACGTCATCGGCCTCTCCGGGCTCATCACGCCGTCGCTCGACGAGATGGTCAACTTCGCGGTGGAGATGGAGCGGCAAGGCTTCGACATCCCGCTGATGATCGGTGGAGCGACGACGTCGCGCGCCCACACCGCGGTCAAGGTCGCTCAG
The DNA here is from genome assembly GCF_014378035.1 of Aeromicrobium sp. Lineage (GTDB taxonomy): Bacteria > Actinomycetota > Actinomycetes > Propionibacteriales > Nocardioidaceae > Aeromicrobium. Next base: position 379 of record NZ_JACMOM010000349.1, read on the forward strand.
AAGTACCACGGTCCGGTCATCTGGGTGAAAGACGCGTCGCGTTCGGTGCCCGTCGTGGCGGCGCTCCTGTCCGACGAGCAGCGACCCGGCCTGCTGGCCGACACCGAGGCCGACTACGAGTCGTTGCGTGAGCGCCACGCCGCCCGCCAGGACACCCGGTCGTTGCTGACCATCGCCGGTGCCCGTTCAGGCGCCACGCCCATCGACTGGTCCGGCTACCAGCCGCCGAGGCCCCGCATGCTGCTCCAGCAGGCCAAGGACACGTGCACCGGCCCGGACTGCGATCACCGTCACGGTGAGGTGACCCAGTTCGTCAAGACCTTGACCGACTACTCGCTGGACGAGCTGCGCAAGTACATCGACTGGCAGCCGTTCTTCAACGCGTGGGAGATGAAGGGCAAGTTTCCCGACATCCTCAACAACCCGTTGTCCGGTGAAGCCGCCCGCAAGCTCTTCGAGGACGCGCAGGTCATGCTCGACCAGCTCATCGCGGAGAAGTGGATCCGTGCCAACGGGGTCTTCGGGCTGTTCCCTGCGAACCAGGTCACTGGTGACGACATCGACGTCTACACCGACGAGTCGCGCACCGACGTCAAGCTGACACTGCACCAGCTCCGTCAGCAGGGTGAACACCGCGAGGGCGTGCCCCACCGCTCGCTCGCCGACTACATCGCACCCATCGACACGGGTCTTCGCGACTACATCGGCGCGTTCGCGGTGACCACCGGCCTCGGCATCGAGGTCAAGATCGCTGAGTTCCGGAAGGACCTCGACGACTACAGCGCGATCTTGCTGGAGTCGCTCGCCGACCGGCTTGCCGAGGCATTCGCCGAGCGTCTCCACGAGCGGGTGCGCAAGGAGTTCTGGGCGCACGCCCCCAACGAGGCCCTCGACAGCGAGGCACTGATCAAGGAGAAGTACGAGGGGATCCGCCCAGCGCCCGGCTACCCGGCCTGTCCCGAGCACACCGAGAAGCAAACCATCTGGCAGCTCCTCGACGTCGAGACCAACACCGGCATCCAGCTCACCGAGAGCATGGCCATGTGGCCCGGAGCGGCAGTCAGCGGGCTCTACTTCTCGCACCCCGAGTCGCAATACTTCGTGGTCGGCCGCATCGGGCGCGACCAGGTCGAGGACTACGCAGGCCGCAAGGGGTGGAGCGTCGACGAGGCAGAGAAGTGGTTGTCGCCCAACCTGGGCTACCGCACGGAGAACGAGTAGTACCCGGGTCCGCGGCAAGGTTAGGCTGATTTCTGTGAGCGAGAGCGTGTGAGCGAAAACGTCAACATCCCGCAGCTGCGGGACCCGTGGATGGTTGCGGCCTTCGAAGGCTGGAACGATGCCGGGGACGCAGCGTCGGGTGTCGTCGATCACCTCATCGAGGAGTGGGACGCCGAGCTGCTGATCGAGCTCGACCCGGAGGACTACTACGACTTCCAGGTCCACCGACCCCAGGTGCACGCGGGCGACGAGGGTGAGCGGCTCATCACGTGGCCCGCGCCGATGATCTTCCACGCCCGACCCGATCGCGGCGATCGTGACGTCCTGCTCCTGCGCGCGCCCGAGCCCAACTTTCGCTGGAAAGGCTTCTGCTCGACGGTCATCGGTGTCGCCAAGCTCGCCGGCGTCACCAATCTCATCACGCTTGGGGCGCTGCTCGCCGACTCCCCACACACCCGACCGGTGCCGGTCAGCGGGTCCACGACCGACCCCGCGCTGATGGAGCGGATGTCGCTGGAGCCGTCCCGCTACTCCGGCCCCGTCGGCATCACCTCGATCCTCAACGAGATGGCGTCCCTCGACGGCATCGCGACGGCGTCGCTGTGGGCGGCAGTCCCCCACTACCTCGCCGAGCCACCGTGCCCCAAGGCGACCCTCGCCCTGCTCGGGGCCCTCGAGGACGCTGTGGGCATGCCACTCCCCCAGGGTGTCCTGGTCGAGATGACCGAGGCGTGGCAACGCGGCGCCGAGGACCTGACCGCCAACGACACCGAGATCGCTGAGTACGTCGAGGCACTGGAGAACGAGCGCGACACCAGTGAGCTGCCGGAGGCGTCGGGTGACGCCATCGCGCGGGAGTTCGAGCGCTACCTCCGCCGCCGCAGCGACGACACGGACTGAGTCCGATCACAAGTTGCGCGAGCGCCGATAGGTGTCACGCTCGGAGGGCGGACAGCACCTCTGCCTTCGCGCACACTCGAGGAGATTCCATGACCACAGACCAGAGCCCGACCCACACCGCCACGTCCACGGGAACCGTCCAGCCTGTCACCGACTGGACCGATCTCGGTCAGGAGATGTGGTCCTACCTCACCGGCAAGGGCGCCGCCGTCAACTACCAGTTCGTGGACATGGCCATCGAGGTGCCCCGTGACACCGGGTCCGAGGCCCCCCGTGCGACGTGGAAGCTCAACGGAACGCTGCGCATCACGACGAGCGACGACGACCGTCCCGGCGCCGACCAGCACCGAGGCTAGGACATGCCCGCGGCACTGCGGCTCGAGGCCGACCTGGCCTTCAGCATCGAGACACCGGCGTCCGACACGCAGGGGGCTTCGCTCATCAGCGGCTCGGTGCGCGCCATCGGCAGCCATGTCGAGGTGAAGAGCGACGAGTTGATGGCGATTGCCGGTCAACCGTCCCGGGCAGAGGTTCGCAGGGTCGCCGCGGAGGTCGCGCGATATGGCCTCACTGTCATTGTCCGTGGGCCTGACGGCATCGTGGTCACCCTCGGGCTCGTCGGCAGCGCGCCCTTCTCGCGCCTTGTCACCCGGTCGCCGTACATGAAGATCGGCAGCCTGAAACAGGGCCTGATGGCCGTGCGGGCTCGGCGGCGCTCTGCGCCCGGTGCAGTGAAGCTGGAGGCTGCCGAGCTGCCACCGGGCACGATGTGGCCTGTTCTGCCGACTCTGCTTCGTAGGTCACGCGTCGTCACGACGACGCACGATCCGTCCGGTGGGGGCGAGCCGAGGCTCTACCTGGCCGACAAGAGGGCCAACGGAGGGCTGGGGGTGTTCTACCTCAAGCCGGGGGTGACCAAGATCGGCTCCGGCGACGACGTCGACCTGCGTCTTGAGGGCCTCGACGAGCTCCACGCGGAGATCATCCGGGCTGACAACGACGAGTACGTCTTGGTGGCTCGCAGCACCCGCCTCTTCACCACGGTGGCGGGAAAGCAGCTGCCCCGGCAGACCTTGCACACCGGTTCGCGGGTCGAGCTCGGCCCATGGAGGATGTCATACGTCCGTGACGAGTACGCCGACCACGGCAGGCCCTACGGTGGACGCATCGGCGGTGAGCTGGGGCGACAACGCACTCAGCCAAGGCCCCAAAACCACCAGGGGGGTGGCTTCTAGGCGCGCTCGGCCAGCGAAGCCAAGGTGCGCAGCTGCTTGCGCATCATGACCAGGTCGCCCCACAGGAGAGCCTGCAGTCGTGCGCTGCGCGCGATGCCCCGTTTCGGCGGTATCTCAAGGACGCACACGAGACGGGTTCGCCCGTCCTGAGCCGTGCGCGCCTCGTACGTCAGCACCTGTGCGCCCATCAGCCGGGTGGCTCCACCGGCCTTGGGCATCAGCGTGAGACTGCGCCCCGGCTCGAAGTCGACGAGCCGGAACCCCATCATGAATGTCTGCCCCAGCTCGAGGTTCCTCATGGCGGGATCGGGTTTGCGGGGGCTACGTCTGCCGAGGTTGTCGACGAGGTCGTAGCTGTACGGCGCACGGCGCAGCTGGCACAGCCAGAGAAAGACCGTCTCGTGATCGGCATCGACGTCGACCGCTCGAACGGCACGCGTCGAGCCGGGCTGGACGAACTTCTCGCCCCGATGGTGAGCGTCGACCTCGGCGGGGGTCGCACCCCAGACCAAGGGCGTGTTGTGTCTCGCGCGCGGCATGTCTCACTGTCCCCCAGGCCGAAAGCTCTTGCTCGGCATATCGGTGCGGAAGGGCAACATGCGAGCTAGAGCGCGACGCCGAGGAGTGCGTCGATCGCGGTGCGCACCGTGCGACCGGCCTGGGGATCCCCCGCGGTGTCGTCGGCTGCCCAAGCATCGACTGCGGCCAGGGCTGCGGGGGCGTCGAGGTCGTCAGCCAGCGCCGTGCGGATGCTGTCGAGCACCGCGTGACCGGACGGCGCCATCTTGCGGGCGACCGCAGCACGCCACCGTGCGAGCTGCGCCTCCGCAGCGGTGATCTCGTCGCCGAACCACTCCCAGTCGCTGCGGTAGTGATGGGCGAGGAGCGCAAGTCTGATCGCCATGGGGTCGCGACCGTCGGCGCGGAGCTTAGAGACGAGCACCAGGTTGCCCTTGGACTTCGACATCTTTTCGCCCTCGAAGCCGACCATCCCGGCGTGGACGTAGGCGCGGGCGAAGGGCTCGCCGGTGGCGACCCGGGCTTCTGAGGCCGACATCTCGTGGTGGGGGAACACCAGGTCGGATCCGCCGCCCTGGACGTCGAAGGTCTCGCCGAGGTGGTGCAGGGCGATGGCGGTGCACTCGATGTGCCAGCCCGGCCGGCCCCGACCGAGGCGGGTCTCCCACGACGGCTCGTTCGGCCGCTCGGCCTGCCAGAGCAAACAGTCCAGGGGGTCTTTTTTGCCGGCCCGATCAGGGTCTCCTCCGCGCTCGGGGAAGATGCGCAGCATCATCTCCTCGTCGAATCCGGAGACGGTGCCGAACGCGTCGTCGGCATGTACGTCGAAGTAGAGGTCGTCGTCGACGGGGTAGACGGCCCCGGCCGTGTCGAGCCGGTCGATGAGGTCGACGACGAGGTTGATCGACTCGACGGCACCGATGTAGTTCGCCGGCGGGATGATGCGCAGTGCCGTCATGTCCTCGCGGAAGAGCTGTATCTCGCGCTCCGCGAGCTCTGACCACTCGACACCAGTGACCAGCGCCCGCTCGAGCAACGGATCATCGACATCGGTGACGTTCTGCGTGTAGTGGACGTCGAGGCCCCGGTCGCGCCAGGCCCGCTGGAGCAGGTCGAACGTCAGGTACGTGGCTGCGTGCCCCATGTGCGTCGCGTCGTAGGGGGTGATGCCGCAGACGTAGAGACGCGCCGAGCCCTCGGGGTCGGTCGGCGTCGTGCCGTTGGCGGCGGTGTCGAAGATCATCACCGCGGGACCCACCCCGAGTCCGAGATCACTGAGTGACGGGACGTCGGGAACGGACCAACTGCGCATGCTCCGAGCGTATCGGCCCGTCGGTTGCGGCATGTCGACGGCTGTGGGGTGACGGGTCAGGCAGAATGTCGACGTGATCATCGACTGCGCTGTCTACCGCGACGGGGTCCGCGAAACGACCGAGCACGACAGGAACGCACTCGACGAAGCGCTTGCCGGCCTCGGTGAGGACGACTTCCTCTGGATCGGCATCGGAAACCCCACCCAGGACGAGATGCATCAGGTCGGTGACGCGTTGGGACTCCACCCGCTCGCCGTCGAGGATGCGCTCGAGGCGCACCAGCGACCCAAGGTCGAGCGTTATCAGGACCACCTGTTCATGTCGATTCGGACCGTTGCCTACAGCGACGACGACATCACGACGCACGAGGTCAACATCTTCCTCGGGCCCAACTACCTCTTGACAGTGCGACACGGTGGCCCGTCGTTGCGAGATGCTCGCAAGGCTGCCGAGCGCATGATCGAGCCGTTGTCGCATGGTCCGACAGCCGCGTTGTACGCCGTTGTCGACAGCATCGTCGACCACTACGAGGCGGTGGCCAGCGAGCTCGAGGTCGACGTGCAGGAGGTCGAGACGTCGGTGTTCTCGAACCAGCGCTCGAACGACTCGACCCGTATCTACCGGTTGAAGCGCGAGACGTTGGAGTTCCGCAGGGCCGTCGTCCCGCTGCGAGACCCCGTGCACCGCTTCTCGATGTCGGCCACCCCGGAGGATGCGCGACCGTACTTTCGTGACATCGCCGATCACCTGACGAGGGCGGCCGAGGCGATCGACAGCATCGATCACCTGCTCGACAACGCGCTGCAGGCGCACCTCGCCCAGCTGAGCGTCCAGCAGAACGAGGACATGCGCAAGCTGACGGCCGGCGCGACGATCTTCGCCGTCCCGACCGCGATCGCGGGCATCTACGGGATGAACTTCGAGCACATGCCCGAGCTCACCTGGACGTTCGGATACCCGTTGACCGTCGGGGTCATCGGGGCGCTCTGCGGTTACATCTACTGGCGGTTCAAGCGTTCCGGCTGGCTCTAGCTGACTGTGACGGTCGACGACAGCGTGCCGGTGGCCACCAGCACGAGCACCAGCACGCCGAGCGCCACCCGGTAGATGACGAACGGTGCGTACGACTTGTGACTGACGTACTGCAAAAGCAGATGGATGACCGCCAGGCCGACGAAGAACGACACGATCGTCGCGACGATCGTGGGACCCGTGCCATAGGCGTTGGCCTGACCGGGGATGTCCTTGAGGTTGAAGATGCCAGCACCGAGCACAGCAGGTATCGCAAGCAGGAAGGCGTAACGGGTGGCCGCCCGACGGTCGTAGCCGAGCAGCAGGCCCATGCTGATGGTGCCACCGGATCGCGACACCCCGGGGAACAGCGCGCATGCCTGTGCGAGGCCGAACAGGACGGCGTCTCGGGTGGTGAGCTTCTCGATCGGTCGGTTCTTGAGTCCGACCCGCTCGGCGAACCCGAGGATCAGGCCGAACACGATGAGGGCGACCGCAATGAGCGCGACCCGCCTGAACTCGTGCTTGATGGTCTCCTGGAACAGCAGCCCGAGAACGACGATCGGCACGGACCCGATGATGACGAACCACCCCATGCGCCACTCGAGCTCGGCCCGCGCCTCCGCGCTCACGAGGCCTTTCAGCCAACCCGTTGCGATCGTGACGATGTCGCGCCAGAAGTAGATGACGACGGCAAGCTCGGTGCCGATCTGGATCACAGCCGTGAATGCCGCACCTGGATCGTCCCAGCCGAAGAACTTCGGGAAGATGGCGAGGTGGGCACTGCTGGAGATGGGGAGGAACTCTGTCAGGCCCTGGATGCTGCCCAGGACCACGGCTCGTAGGAAATCCACGACGCGAGCCTACCGGCGGCGCTTCACCGTTCCGACTAGCCTTGCGCCATGCAGTATCGCCGTGTCGGTCGCTCCGGGCTGGAGGTCTCGCGACTTGCCCTTGGCACGATGCCGTGGGGAGCCTCTGTCGATGCCTACGAGGCCGAGGACCAGCTGGCCGTCTTCCTCGACTCGGGAGGCACGCTGGTCGACACAGCGCCCATCTACGGCGGTGGAGCGTGCGAAGAGATGCTCGGCACGCTGCTGTCGAAGACCCAGACCCGCGAGCGCATCGTTCTCGCCGGCAAGGCAGGCTTCATCTGGCGCCATGGGCAGGCCGAGCGCGACGGGTCGAGGGGCACGCTTCTGGACCAGCTCGACCAGTCGTTGCGTCAGCTCGGCACCGACCACCTCGACCTCTGGCAGATCCACACACCAGATCCGGACGTGCCGATGGAGGAGATGCTCGGGACACTCGAGCACGCCGTCCGCACTGGCCGCACCCGCTACGTCGGCATCTCGAACTTCACCGGATGGCAGACCGGTGTTGCGCAGACGTGGCTGGCCGGCCGCGCCGACGCGCTGCCGCTCGTGAGCACCCAGGTCGAGTACTCCCTCGTCAACCGTGACCCCGAAGCCGAGGTCGTCCCGGCTGCCGAGCACCTTGGCATGGGCATCCTGGCCTGGTCGCCGCTCGGCCGTGGTGTGCTGTCGGGCAAGTACCGCGTCGGTGTCCCGGCAGACTCTCGTGCGGCCGACCCGGCCTGGGAGCAATTCGTCGGGGCCCACCTGACTCCCCAGAAGGCCAGCATCGTGGAGGCGCTGGCCCGCGCGTCCGAAGGGCTGGGCGTCACCATCGCCCACGTGGCCCTGGCGTGGCTGGTCGCCCGTCCCACCGTGTCGTCGGCGATCGTCGGAGCACGTACGACGGCGCAGCTGCAGGAGAATCTCGCCTCGGAGGATCTCGAGCTGCCCCCCGAGATCATCCAGGCCCTGGACGACGTGTCAGGAGCCGATCGATGAAAAGGCATCTGAAGGAGTCGCGGATGATCGAGTACGAGTTCTGGAAGCTCACGATCGACCGCACGAAGTCACGCTCGGCCGTGTGCCGCATGCTGACCGATGCGGCGGAGTACCAGGGCTGGGAGCTCGACCGGCTGCGCAAGGACGGCACCGGGCAGCGCACCGTCGTGCTGCGCCGCAAGATCATCCGCATGCGCAGCACACTCTGAGCGGGCAGCTCAGACGTCGAAGCGTCCCGCCTGCACCCGTTGCAGAGAGGCTTCTGTTCCCAGCTCGGGACGTGCTTGCTCGTGGGCCGCGTAGAACGTCAGGAGCTGGACGACGAGCGCAGGGTCGGCGTTGATGGTTGTTCCGCCGATGATCAGGTCGTCTGCCGTCGCGGAGCTCAGCAGGCCGATGCTGAGGTCGTGGGTCT
>NZ_JACMOM010000350.1 GCF_014378035.1 Aeromicrobium sp.
GTCGGCGTCCTGGTGACCGGGCTCGTTCGCGTTCACGTCCGGGCCCTGGTCGGGACCGTCCGACTTCTCCTTCGCGCCCTCGGCACCCTCAGCGCCCTCGTTCGCGTCGCTTGCCTCACCGCTCTCGTCGGCGTCCTGGTGGCCCGGCTCGTTCGCGTTCACGTCCGGCCCCTGGTCGGCACCGTCCGACTTCTCCTCGGTACCTCTGTCGGACTGCTGCGACGTCGACTTGTCGGGCTTGCTGCCGCTGTCGGCCTGGGCCGTCATCACCCCACCGACGCCGAGCGTGCCGATCACGGCAGAGGCGGCGATGACGGCGAGGTTGCGCCTGATGTTTCGCATGGTCTTCTCCCTTCGTCGACCGCACACTGCGGACTGACATGACCACCGTGCAGGCCCGCGGCTGTGAGGACGCTGAGCATCGCTGAGAACCCGCACATCGAACGACGTCACCTGCGTTCACAGCCCCCTCTCAGCGGTTGCCTGCGAACATCGTGCTCATCAGATCTACACGGAAAGGCTTTAACGATGCGCGTGCTCTTGGTGGAGGACGAGGTCAGGCTCGCCGAGACCATCAGGCGCGGGTTGGTGGCGGAGGGCTTCGTGGTCGATTTCGCTCACGACGGGATCACTGGTCTCGAGGAGGCATTGACCTCGTCGTACGACGTCATCGTGCTCGACATCATGCTCCCCCGCCTCAACGGCTATGACGTGTGCCGGCGCCTACGCAGTGCCAACAACTGGACGCCGATCCTGATGCTGACGGCCAAGGACGGGGAGTACGACCAGGTCGACGCCTTCGACCTGGGCGCCGACGATTACCTGACCAAGCCGTTCTCCTTCGTCGTGTTGGTGGCCCGCCTACGTGCGCTCGTTCGGCGCGGGGCGCCGGAGCGACCTGCTCGCCTGCAGGTGGGTGACCTGAGCCTGGACCCGAGCACCCGGGTCGTCGAGCGGGCCGGGGTGGAGGTCTCGCTGACGCCGCGCGAGTTCGGCTTGCTGCACTTCTTGATGCGCCATCGCGGTGACGTGGTGTCGAAGAACGAGATCCTGCAGAGCGTGTGGGATCTCAATTACGACGGCGATGACAATGTGGTCGAGGTCTACGTCGGCTACCTTCGTCGCAAGATCGACCAGCCTTTCGGTCGCAAGGCGATCACGACTGTGCGGGGTGCGGGGTACCGCTTGGAGGGCGACGGTGGTTAGGCCGTGGCGTTCGACGGGCGGGATCCGGGTGCGGACCTCTGCGACGGCCACGGTCATTGTCGCCTTGGTGCTCGCTCTGGCCTCGGTGATATTCGTGGTCCTTCAGCGCCACCAGTTGGAGGCGTCCCTGACCGATGTCGCGCGCCAGCAGGCCAGCGATGTCGCTGCTCAGGTCGTACGAGAGGGCTCCGCGGTCGACCTGGTCGGTGGCGGAGGTGATCAGTCTCTGATCCAGATCGTCGATGCGAGTGGCTCGGTGGTGGCGGCCAGCGGATCGGTCGCCGGGGAGCCACCCGTCGTCGACTTACGGCCGGGGTCAGGACAGGTGCTGGTGGTCGCGGGAGCAAAGCTCCCGATCGGTGATGGCGAGGACTTCGTGGTCGTGGCCGAAGGCGTCTCCGGCCCGGACGGACCCGTGGTGGTCCTGGCTGCCCAGAGTCTCGAAACCGTTCACGAGTCGACCTCGATCGTCGGTCGGCTGCTGCTCATCGGCTACCCCCTGATCCTGCTACTGGTGGCGTTGACGCTGTACTGGCTCACCGGCAGGGCGCTCGCACCGGTGGAGGCTATCCGCCGACGGGTCGCCGGCATCGACGGAACGGCGACGCTGTCCGCGCGGGTCCCGGTGCCACGGGGAAGAGATGAGATCGCTCGACTGGCCGAGACGATGAACGCCATGCTCACCAGGCTCCAGGCCGGGGCCGAGGCGCAGCGGCGCTTCGTTGGCGATGCGTCACACGAGCTCAGGAGCCCTCTGGCCACGATCCGCGCGGCCCACGAGATCCAGAGCCTGCACCCGGAATCGGGCGACTGGGTATCGGCCTCTGCCGAGGTGCTCTCCGAGCTCGATCGCGTCGACCGGTTGGTGGCCGATCTGCTCCTGCTCGCGCGTGCTGACGAGCACGGCCTCGCCCTGCGTATGCGTGACGTCGACCTCGACGACCTCGTCAGGTCCGACGTCGCGAGGCTCGCGCGCACCGGACAACCCGAGGTCAGGTTCTCCGCCCCACCGGTCCGCGTCTTCGGCGACGCGCATCACTTGGCCCGCGCGCTGCGCAACCTCACGGACAACGCGCAACGCCACGCACGAACCGAGGTCGAGGTTCTCCTGTCACGCAACGGTGCGACAGCACACATCGACGTTCTCGACGACGGCCCCGGGATCGCCGTGGATGAGCGTGAGCGAGTTTTTGAACGCTTCGTTCGCCTCGATGATTCGCGCGCCCGCGACAGCGGAGGGACGGGTCTCGGGCTCCCGATCGCCCGTCAGATTGCCCGCGCGCATGGTGGCGAGCTGATAGTCGATGACGATCATGGCCGCACCCGCTTCCGGCTGACCGTGCCCATCTCTGACTCCGATCGGAACCAACACCGTTGACCAGTCCCCCGAGTCGTCCGCTCCGAATGTCGCTGCTTGCTGAATCCTGCCCCCCTCGTAGCGAAGCGCCATCGCAGTGCCGCCCTTGACCGCACCCTCGGGGAGCATCTGACCGACCACGACCATCGCCATCGTCACTTGGCGGCGCAACGACCCCATGTCGTCGGCCTCCAGATTGCGGATCCGCTGCTCAAGCGATTTGAGGTTGGGTGGCGGCGTCGAGTACGTCACGATGCACTTCCCTTTGCCGGAGCCCTGCGTAGCTCGCGTTGCAGCTTGGCGTACTCGACGCGAGCCACGAGGCCTTCCTTGCGAGCATCGCGGGCGGCGTCGAGAAGACGGCCCCTCTCAATCCGACGTCTGCAGTCAAGGATCGCGTCAGCAACCCGCATTGCCAGAAGTCCCTCGTAGTGAGTCAGGTTGGGGGCCTCTCCACTCGGCGGCGCGCTTACGTCCATGAAGGCCGGCAGCTTCGCTCGCGTGCGTTTCGGCGACACGA
>NZ_JACMOM010000351.1 GCF_014378035.1 Aeromicrobium sp.
GTGTCGGTCGGCCCTGACCGCCAACGCTGCTCCGTTGCTCGCACTCGAACGGATGATGATGGGATTCCGCCGGTGAACCGTGTCAGAACGAGCCTCGTGATCGCGACGCTCCTCGCCTTCGTCGTGGGGGTCGTGGTGGTCAGCGCCTACGTCACCCGCGACTCGTGGTCGAAGCCCTCTCCCGTCTCCGCACCTGCGCCCGGGGGGCTCGGCTCCTTCTACCAGCAGACCCTCACCTGGACCGATTGCGAGAAGGCGCACTGCACGTGGGTCAAGGTGCCGGTCGACTACGCCAAGCCCGACGGCGCCACGACCCGGTTGCGCGTCCGGCTCTACCCAGCCGAAGGAGGCCCGGCCGAGCGCAGCCTGTTCGTCAACCCCGGCGGCCCCGGAGGCTCGGCAGTCGACTATGCGACGTCCATGGAGTCGAGCTTCGGCAAGGGCGTGCGCGACGCCTACGACGTCGTGGGTGTCGACCCCCGTGGTGTCGGCGAGAGCTCTCCGCTGGAGTGCCTGTCGGCCACGTCGTTCGATACTTTCACCGAGACCGATCCTGACCCAGACACACCCGCCGAGATCACGGCGCTGCGGTCGAGCCTCACCAGCCTCGGCGAGGCGTGCCGCAAGAACTCCGGCGAGCTCGCCGCGCACGTCTCCACCGTCGAGGCGGCCAAGGACATGGATGTCACACGCGCGTTGCTCGGCCGCTCCAAGCTCGACTGGTTCGGGGCGTCCTACGGCACCCAGCTCGGCGCCGTGTATGCCCAGCTCTTCCCCAAGAAGGTCGGGCGCATGGTGCTCGACGGGGCGGTCGACCCAGCGCTTGGCGTCGTCGACTCCAGCCTCGGGCAGGCGACCGGGTTCCAGCGGGCTCTGTCGTCCTACGCGGCGGCCTGCGTCAAGAAGTCGTCGTGCCCCCTGGGCAGCAACGCGGGGGCAGGCCTCAGCAAGATCGCCGACCTCATGAAGCAGCTCGACGCCGAGCCCATGAAGGCTTCGGCCGACCGCAGCCTCACCGAGGGGCAGGCGTTCTACGGCATCGCCGTCACCTTGTACGACAAGTCGACGTGGAACCTGTTGTCCCGGGCTCTCACCGACGCGTTCAAGGGTGACGGCAGCACGTTGCTCCTGCTGTCCGATGCCTACTTCGAACGGCAGCCCGATGGCACCTACGCGGGCAACCTGGGCCAGGTCATCTATGCGGTCAACTGTCTCGACACCTCCGACGGCCTCACGCAGGCCCAGACCGAGGCCCTCATTCCGCGCTTCGAAAAGGTCTCGCCGGTCTTCGGCCGGTCTCTGGCCTGGGGTGCGCTCGGGTGCGCCGACTGGCCCATCAAGCCGACCAACCCGCTGCCCAAGATCAGCGCCGAGGGTGCGCCGCCGATCCTCGTCATCGGCACGACCCGCGACCCGGCGACGCCCTACGAGTGGGCCAAGTCTCTGGCCGACCAGCTGTCGTCTGGGGTGCTCCTCACCCGCGATGGCGACGGACACACGGCCTACGGCTCGGGCAACGCGTGCATCACCTCGACAGTCGACGCCTTTCTCACCAAGGGCAAGGTCCCGAAGGCCAACCAGACCTGCAAGTAACCCACCCCCGCGCTGGCAGTGACGTTCTTGTGGCGACACGCCGCCCCGAGCATCAACAGCGTCACTCCCAGCGGGTGCGGGACGGGGGCGGGACCAGCGGGTGCGGGATGGGACGGGTCAGCGGCGGATTGCCTCGTGGTGCCTGATGACCTCGTCGATGATGAAGGTCAGGAACTTCTCGGCGAACGCAGGGTCGAGGTCGGCCTCGATCGCCAAGGCCCGCAGACGCGCGATCTGGCGACTTTCGCGCTCCGGGTCGGCGGGCGGCAGGTCGTGCTCGGCCTTCAGCTTCCCGACTCGTTTGGTGTACTTGAAGCGTTCGGCGAGAGCGTGGATCAGGACGGCATCGATGTTGTCGATGCTCGCCCGGATCTCCTCCAGCTCGGCCTTCGTTGCGTCGGTCACCCGGCAGACTCTACGGGTCCGAGGCCGATTCGAGACCCGCACGATCACCCGGTAGAGTTGGGGTTCGGTCCGGCGGGCGATCCCCGGCGGGCCCCCGCCGCTTTAGCTCAGTTGGTAGAGCGTTTCACTCGTAATGAAAAGGTCGTCAGTTCGATTCTGACAAGCGGCTCTGTTCCAGGTCTCTGCCCTGATCCTTGCGGGCTCGCAGGTTGATGCGTTCGCGCATGTTGCGACGCCTGCGCTCGTCGAACATCGTGGCCCTGTTCCGTCCCGAACAAGGCGGTCCCGAGCAAGGCACTTCGTCTGTCAGCAGACGTGATGATGTGTGGCGCCTCGGCGGTTTGATGGGTCTGGTGCGGCTTGATGAGGATTTGAGGTTGTGTTGACACACCCCGGTCCGGTAACGGGGAGCATCGATCACACACGTCGGCGACAGTCAGCGCGTCCGCGGCACAGCAGGATCAGTCCGGCGAGCAGTCGTGTGCGGCGCATCGAGGCCATGATGTTCAGAGGGGTGGTCGCCGACCCACCTGACCAACACTCCTCGAGGAGACCCGATTGTCCAGCCACCTCTACCTCGTACGTCACGCGCCCACCGCCTACAACGCCCGCGGGATGTTCATGGGCGGGTTGGACGTGGCAGCCGAGCCGGTGGTGGATCCCGATCGATTTCGGGTGCCGTGCGGTGGCCAGAGGGTCATCTACGCGTCGCCCCTGCGACGAGCACTGACGGCGGCGTCCGTGCTCTTCCCGGGCGAGCACGTCACGCAAGACGCACGCCTGGTGGAGCGCTCGATGGGTGAGCTGGAGGGTCTGGACCATGCGACGGTCAAATCACGCTGGCCCGACTCGTTCGTCGGCAGCTCGGTCAATCCACGGTTCGCGCCGCCTGGCGGCGAGACGATGCAGGTGTTCGCTGCCCGGGTGGCGGACTTCCTCCTCGAGCTGATGACGCACACGTCTGGCGATCAGGATGCGTACGTCGTGACGCACAACGGCTGGATTCGCACGGCGCTGCTCCTGCGGGGGCAGGTCGAGCCCGAAGAGCTGTTCAGCGAGTCGGTCGCGTTCCTCGAGCCGATCGCGTACGCGTGCGACGCGGACCGACTGCGTCGTCGCGAGGGAATCTCCGGGCTGGTCTGATCAGGGTGTCGAACGGAGCGGGCCTGCCGGAGGACGCTCGGAGACACCGACTTCCCTGTGCTTCTGCGTGATGGTGCCGTCGACCAGTGCGTACTGCCACAGGTCGACCGTCTCGGCCCTCGCGGCGCCGACTCGACGGTGGGCAGCGGCCATGATCTGGGTGGACATCGCGCCCAGATCGCTCAGTGACTGGTGACGGTGGGCTCGGCGGCCGAGGTCGACCTGCGCGATGGCGTCCATCCCGAGCAGCTCTGCGGTGTCGATCAGCGATGCCAGCTCGACGGCGTACCCGGTGGGCACGGACAGTCGCTCGAAGAGGTTTCGCCTGATGGCCCACTCGCCTGCCAGTGGTTGTACGAGGCCGGCCAGATGCGGGAACATGAGCGCCGTCAACGGGCGCGCCACGAGCTCGGTGACCCGGCCACCGTCGAACGATTGCACCCCGTCGCCATCGAGGAAAGGGCGTTCGTAGAAGCCCTTCACGAGGCTGACGTCGCCTCCGGACAGCAATGGGCCCAGCAGCCCCGGGACGAAGTGGGTGTCCCAGTCCAGAAGATCGGCGTCCATGAAGACCAGGATGTCGCCGCGCGTCACGAACATGGACTTCCACATGGCTTCACCCTTGCCCGAGATCCAGCCGAGATCGGGTCGGATGTCAGCCGCGCGATGGACGGTGGCGCCCGCGCTCGTGGCGACCGCGAAGGTGTCGTCGTTGGAGTCTGAGTCGATGACGACGATCTCGTCTAGCAGGGCAGCGCTGTCCATGAGCGTCTCGCGCACGCGTCCGATGATGTCGCCGACGGTGGCGGCCTCGTTACGTGCCGGCACGACCAGGCTGACCTGCTGACCGGTGCGTCGCTTCGCGTCCAGAAGTGCTGAAAGCTCCCAGTCGCGCCAATGGTGGGTGTGGCGCTCGAACCACTCCTGGGTCACGCCAGACCTCGAGTCGTGCGCGCCGGCGCGCGTGTCCCACGAATGCTGGCGACCATGTCGAGCACCTGGCGCGTCTCGACGACCTGGTGCACGCGGTAGACCGAGGCTCCGTGCCAGGCGCAGATCGCGGTGGCGGCGAGGGTGCCGAGCAGGCGCTCACCCACGGGCAGCTCGAGCGTCTCACCGACGAAATCCTTGTTGGACAGCGAGACCAGGACTGGCCAACCCGTGGCCGTCATCTCGTCGAGCCGGCGGGTCAGCTCGAGGGAGTGCCAGGTGTTCTTGCCGAAGTCGTGTGCGGGATCGATCAGGGCACTTCGCGGGTTCACCCCCAGTGACACGGCGCGTTCTGCGAGACCGACCGTCGTCTCGATCGCATCGCGGACGACGTCGTCGTAGCTGACCCGGTGAGGTCGCGTCCGCGGGGTCACGCCACCCGTGTGGGTGCAGACCAGGGCGACGTCGTACTCCGCGGCGACCTCGGCCAGACCCGGATCGTGACCGCCCCAGGCGTCGTTGAGAAGGTCGGCTCCGGCCTTGCACACCTCTCGCCCGACCTCCGCGCGCCACGTGTCGACGCTGATCACGAGGTCGGGAAACTCTGACCGGACGTCCGCGACGAATCCGACGACGCGGCGCATCTCCTCGGCAATGTCGATCGCCTCACCCGGCGCGGCCTTGATCCCCCCGATGTCGACGATCTCGGCACCTTCGTCGACGACCTGGCGCACACGGTCGAAGGCGGCATCCTGGGCCCAGGTCGCGCCCTTGTCGTAGAACGAGTCGGGCGTGCGGTTGACGATCGCCATGATGAGCGTCGCGCCGTCGTCGAACTGATGGCGACCGAGCTTGAGCATCACGCACGTCCTTCAGCGATCGGAGAGAACCACGACCCATGATCGCCGCTATCGTCCGACACCGCCATCGACCCTCCCGAGGATTTGGCCTCTGGGGCCCCTAGCACTCGTAGATGTAGTGAAGATTGCGTGCGAGAGGCGCCAAATCCAGAGGCGATTTAGAATATGGGGCGCGTGATCGGGCGCCTTTTGTCACCCCTCGTCTCGATCATCGACAGTGTGGAATCCCCTCGAAGAACCAATCCCGATGGAGCAGCGATGTCCGAATCTTTGAGCACCGACGACAACGGCACCGCCAAGCGCGATGTACCCGATCCCAAACGTTGGCTGGCTCTCGGCGTCATCGCTGTGGCGCAGCTGATGATCGTGCTCGATGCTTCGATCGTCAACATCGCCCTCCCGTCGGCGCAGCGCGACCTCGGCATCAGCGACGCCGATCGTCAGTGGGTCGTCACGGCCTACACCCTCGCCTTTGGTGGCCTGCTCCTGCTCGGCGGACGCATCGCAGACTTCACCGGTCGCAAGCGCACCTTCATCATCGGACTGTTCGGCTTTGCTGCCGCGTCGGCACTCGGGGGCATCGCCTCCACGGCAGGCCTGCTCTACGCAGCCCGCGGGCTCCAAGGCGGGTTCGCGGCGCTGATGGCACCCGCAGCCCTCTCGCTCATCTCGGTGACCTTCACGCTTCCCAAGGAACGCGCCACGGCATTCGGTGTCTTCGGTGCCATCGCAGGCGGTGGCGCAGCCATCGGGCTGATCGTCGGAGGAGTCCTCACCGAGTACGCCTCGTGGCGCTGGTGCCTGGGGGTCAACGTGCCCATCGCCCTGGTCACTGCTTTTGCCGCCTCACGTGTCGTGCACGAGAGCAAAGCCACGGGCAACATCAAGTACGACATCCCCGGCGCAGTGCTGGTGACGGCCGGGTTGGTGTCCCTCGTGTACGGCTTCACGGAGGCCGCCAAGCAGAAGAACCCCGGCAAGGGCTCAGCGGTTTTGGGCTGGACCGCCCCCTCGACGATGTTCTTCCTGGCAGTGGCTGTTGTCCTGCTCGTGGCCTTCGTGGTCTGGGAGCGGCGCACCGAGCATCCGCTCCTTCCCCTGCGAGTTGCGCTCGACCGCAACCGGGGCGGGTCCTACCTGGTGTTCCTGTTCATCGGCTCCGGGCTCTTCGCGATGTTCCTGTTCCTGACCTTCTACTTCCAGATCACCCTCGGCTACAGCCCGTTGAAGTCCGGGTTCGCCTTCCTCCCGTTCAGCCTCGGCATCATCGGCACCGCGGGCGTCGTCGCCCAGCTGCTGCCACGTCTCGGCCCGAAGCCGATCATGGTGCCGGGCCTCGTTTTGGCTGTGCTCGGCATGTTGTGGCTGACGCAGATCACGCCCACGACGTCCTACGTGACCCACGTCCTGCCGGCCCTGCTGCTCATGAGCATCGGCATGGCCTGCGTGTTCATCCCCGCGTCGAGCACGGCGCTGCTGGGTGTGGGTTCACACGATGCAGGAGTGGCGAGCGCCCTGCTCAACACCTCGCAGCAGGTGGGTGGCTCGCTCGGGACAGCGCTGCTCAACACGCTCTACGCCAGCGCCGTGACCGGTTACCTCGCAAGCAACCTCACCGGGTCGGCCGCCGACAAGCAGGTCACCACCCTCGCACTCGTCCGTGGTTACCACGTCGCGTTCTTCTGGGGCGCGGTTCTGCTGTCGATGGCCCTGCTCGTGGCGCTGTTCCTCATGAATGCCAAGAAGGAAGATGTGCCGACCGAGCCGGGCACGGCTCCTGCTGCCGTCTGATCGATGCGTCGAGGGCAGCTCACTTCTTGCAGGAGGTGTCCTGACTCGAGGAGCGTCAGCTGTCCTGGGTGGCCACGACAAGCACGGCTGCTGACAACGTCTTCACCACCCATCGCTCACGCCCACCCTCGTGACATCCACCCTGTCCGTCGTCGGCCGGACTCGGCAGTTCAGCGGAGCACCGACAGCCTTTCGAGGGCTTCGTCGATGACCTCGGGTCTTTTGCAGAACGCCCACCTCACGAGCGGGCGACCTGCCTCGAGATCGTCGTAGAACGCCTGATGCGGTATCGCGACCACACCGACTCGCTCGGGCAGCATGCGGCAGAAGGCCAGGCCGTCATCGAAGCCGAGCGGTCGAATGTCCGTCGTCGCGAAGTAGGTGCCCTCGGGAACGAACACGTCGAAGCCCAGGTCACGCAGCCCGTCGCACAACAGGTCGCGCTGCGACTGCAACTGCGAGCGAAGGGTCTCGAAGAAGTGGTCGTCGGACGTCAGCGCGAGCGCGATGGCCGGCTGCAGCGGAGCGCCGGAGGTGTAGGTGAGGAACTGCTTGGCGCCCACCATCGCCTGCACGAGTGGTGCCGGACCGGTGGCCCAACCCACCTTCCACCCCGTGAAGGAGAAGCTCTTGCCCCCACTGGAGATCGTGAGGGTCCGGTCGGCCATGCCCGGGAGCGTCGTGATGGGGATGTGGGATGTGCCGTCGAAGGTCAGGTGCTCGTACACCTCGTCGCTGATGACGACGAGATCGTTCTCGATGGCCACGGCAGCGATGGCCTCGAGCTCGTCGCGGCGCAGCACGGTGCCTGTCGGGTTGTGCGGTGAGTTGAGCAGTATCGCGGTGGTGCGCGGTGAGACAGCGGCACGAAGCTCATCAACAGGCAGCCGGAAGTCTGGCGCGCGCAGCGTCACCGGCCGACGCACGCCGCCGGCCATCTGGATCACTGCGACGTAGGAGTCGTAGTAGGGCTCGAGGACGATGACCTCGTCGCCGGGATCGACGAGCCCGAGGACGGATCCGGCGATGGCCTCGGTGGCCCCGGTCGTGACAGCAACCTCGGTGTCGGGGTCGACGACGAGCCCGTAGAAGCGTCGCTGGTGAGCGGCGATGGCGGCGCGCAGCTCGGGCACCCCGGTGCCGGGGGTGTACTGGTTTCGCCCGCCTCGCAGGGCCTCGACCGCGCGGTCGACGACCTCGGTGGGTCCCTCGGTGTCAGGGAATCCCTGGCCGAGGTTGATCGAGCCGGTTTGCAGCGCGAGTGCGCTCATCTCGGCGAAGATGGTCGTGCCGAGTCCGGCCAGGCGTGCGCTGGAAGTCTTCATCGCTCCGACCCTATCGCCGGGTCCGCCCAGAGTGGTTCGTCTGGTCGACCCACCGGAATCCCGCTTGGCGTCATGTGCTGACCCGGACACCACGGCCCTGCGGCACCCTACGATGACGCAGTGACGAACGAGCTCAGACGTGCGCGCTTGGCGGTGGCCGCTGGATTCTTCCTGCAGGGGCTCGTGTTCGCGGCGATCGTGACGCAGACACCGCGGATCAAGGACAAGTTCGACATCGGCGACGGCGCCCTCACCGGCATCCTGGTGCTCGTCGCGGTGGTCTCGGGGGTCGGCAGCGTCATCGCTGGGATGATCGCCGAACGTCGGACGAGCGCTGTCGCGTTTCGGGTCGCGCTGCTCACGATCGGTCTGGGTGCCCTGCTCGTGGGCGTCGCCCCCAGCTTTCCGATGCTGCTCGTCGCTTTCGTCGTCTACGGCCTCGGTGTGGGTGCGGTCGATGCCGGGATGAACATGCAGGGCGTTCGGGTCCAGCAGGCGTACGGGCGAAGCGTGATGGCGAACTTCCACGGCGTGTGGTCCGTCGCCGGCATCGTCGGAGCCCTCTACGCCTCGGGTGCCGCGAAGATCGACCTTCCGCTCGCGGTCTCACTCGTGATCGTCGCAGTTGTCACCTGGCTGGTCGTCCTGGTGTCGGCCCCACACTTCATCGGCGCCCGGGAGCATGAGGTCGGGCTCTCGGCCAAGGGGCTCGACCTGCCGTGGCAGCCCATCCTGGTCTTCGGTCTGGTCGTCCTGCTGTTCTATGCCGCGGACACCGGCGTCCTGACGTGGAGCAGCGTCTACCTCGAGGACGCTCTCGACTCGACCACGACGGTCGCTCCATTCGCCTTCGGCGCGTACGAGGTGGGCGCGCTGGTGTCGAGGTTTGGTGGCGACTTCTTGGTGCGCCGGGTCGGGGCCCCGCGGGTCGTCGCGGTGGGAACGATCGTGGGGATGGTGGGGTTGGGCACCGTGGTGGCCGCGACCGCGCCGGCGATGGCGGTGGTGGGGTTCTTCGTCGTGGGCCTCGGTCTCGCGATTCTCGCCCCGCTGTCGTTCGCGGCCCTTGCCGGTGCGGTGCCGGCAGCGGCACTCGATGTCGCGATTGCGCGGATGAACATTGCCAATTACCTCGGCGCGATCCTGGGTGGCGGGCTCATCGGAGCCGCGGCGACGGCAGGGCACCTGCGCTGGGCCTTTGTCATCCCGCTCATCCTGGTGCCAGCGGTGCTGTTGTTCGTGCGATCGTTCCGGACCGCAGACCCCGCGGCACTCGACGCCGTCTGAGCGAGGTTCTGCTCTCGCCAGAGGGTGAGCCACCAGCGGAGGGGGGCATAAGTCGCCCCACCGTTCTCGGGGGGTGAAAC
>NZ_JACMOM010000352.1 GCF_014378035.1 Aeromicrobium sp.
ACCCTGTCAACATCGTTCATGACGTAGCGACCGAACGGCTTGAGGTCGCCGAGGTGAGGCACCTTGTCGCCGACCCGGTTGAAGTCGGCGAGCGTCAGGTCGACCTCGGCCTCGCGGGCGATCGCGAGCAGGTGCAGGACGGCGTTGGTGGAGCCGCCGAGCGCCATCACGACGGCGATGGCGTTCTCGAAGGCCCGCTTGGTGAGGATCTGTCGGGCAGTGATGCCGCGGCGCAGCAGCTCGACGACGGCCTTTCCCGACGCCTCGGCGAACTCGTCGCGGCGGTGGTCGATCGCCGGCGGGGCCGACGATCCGGGCAGGCTCATGCCGAGCGCCTCGGCCGCCGACGCCATGGTGTTGGCCGTGAACATGCCGCCGCAGGCACCCTCGCCCGGGCAGATCGCACGCTCGATCTTGTCGACCTGCTCGCGGCTCATGAGCCCCTTGATGCACGCGCCGACGGCCTCGAAGGCGTCGATGATCGTGACGTCCTTGCCGTCGACGCTGCCCGGCATGATCGAGCCGGCGTAGAGAAAGACGCTCGACAGGTCGAGGCGGGCTGCGGCCATCAGCATGCCGGGGAGGCTCTTGTCGCAGCCGGCGAGCAGCACGGAGCCGTCAAGACGCTCGGCCATCATGACGGTCTCGACCGAGTCGGCGATGACCTCGCGGCTGACGAGCGAGAAGTGCATGCCCTCGTGACCCATCGAGATGCCGTCGGACACCGAGATCGTGCCGAACTCGAGCGGGTATCCCCCGCCGGCGTGCACGCCGACCTTGACGGCCTTCGCGAGACGGTCGAGCGACAGGTTGCAGGGGGTGATCTCGTTCCAGCTCGAGGCGACGCCGATCTGGGGCTTCACCCAGTCGTCGTCCCCCATGCCGACCGCACGCAGCATCCCGCGAGATGCAGTGGCCTCGAGGCCATCGGTCACGGTACGGCTGCGGGGCTTGATGTCGACGTCGTTCTCGGGAGGCATGTCCTCAGATTACGACCGCCGCCACGCGTGACGTCCGGCAGGGACTCCGCAGCGGGCGTCTGCCTCGTGCCTCGCTGTATCAGCCCATGACTTGATCAGGCGCGATATCAGCCAGGGACTAAAGCAGGGGGATGAAGACCAGTGCGATGGACCAGCTCACGAAGCTGCCGACGAGGACATACTCAGCCTTGCGGCCCGCGACATCGCGAGAGATCTCCGGGAATCGAAGGATTCCCTTGGCGGCAATGACCGCGGTGAGCGCCGCATACTCACCGGCGAGGGCCATCGCGAAGATGAAGATGCGTTCGATCGGGCCCAGCACGCGTCCACCTCGAAGCGTCTGCTCGCTGGCCATGACGCCGGCATCGGTTCCGGCGAGCACCATGCGGACGATGATGTTGGCCGATTCGACGAGGAACAGCACCACCCCCACGCCGACCGCGAACTGAACGAAGGAGACGTCGTCGAGCGTCGAGATGTCGAGCTGGTCGTACCAGTCGGGCAACCACCCGTCGGCCGACCGGACCTGCGAGCCGAAGGCCAGGATCGTCAGCACTGTCATGCCGAGCAGCACGAGGGGCCACGGGTACGTCTGCCGGCCCGAGATGCCCACGGGAGTGGTCGCGATCCATGCCACCAGCAGCGCCAGCCCGGCCGCGACCCACCACCACTCGAGGCCCGTCCCCCAGACGCCCAGCCCCAGCACGGTCGCA
Organism: Aeromicrobium sp.; assembly: GCF_014378035.1. Lineage (GTDB taxonomy): Bacteria > Actinomycetota > Actinomycetes > Propionibacteriales > Nocardioidaceae > Aeromicrobium. The sequence goes on from NZ_JACMOM010000352.1 coordinate 1,694, forward strand.
CCGACGAGAGCCGCACGCAGGAGCGCGACGCGATCGGGGGCACGATCCTGCGGACGGGTGAGGTCGGCGGCGCCGAAGGACGCGAGCAGCAGCGCCAGCAGGATCATCGGAACGACTCCACGCTGCCGAGCAGAGCAAAGGCGCCGCTGCTCTGCAGACTCTGTGACACCGCGGACTGCGAGATACCTTCAGCTGCGGCGAGCTCCATCTGCGTCCTTCCCTCCAGCAGGCCCAGCACGAGCCGGCGACGACGATCGTTCAGGTCGCTGACGATCTCGTCGCGACACATCAGGAATGCGTTGGTGAGGCCTGCCGGTGGGTACTTCTCGGACTGCCCCTCGGCCACAGCGTAGGAGGTGCGCAGGCTTTTGTGTCGGCGCACCTCGCGAGATTTCGTCTCCACGATCGCATCACGCGCGGACCACCACGCCGGCCCGTCCTGCATGGGGCCATAGTCGCTGCGGCCGATCGTGCTCCACTGCCCGGCACCGAGGCCGAACCGGCAGTCGAGCGGGTCGGGGAGTCGAAGGCGGAGCAAGAGGGTGGCGAGCACAGCGGCCGGGAGGTCGGCGTAGGCGCCTTGGCACTCGTCGCCGATGGTGGGTGCGAGGGGTTGCACACTCTCGACGCCGGCGTTGACCTCGGCCAGGGCGTCGACCAGCTGCCGTTGAGCGGCGGCGCGGTCAGGATGAGTTCGCGATGACACGAGGTCGACGATGACGGCGATACCCTTTTGCTCATACTCCATGTATATAAGGCTATCACTGAATCTTGCTGAGTATAAGTCATCGACTGAATGCCTAGCATGATTGCG
>NZ_JACMOM010000353.1 GCF_014378035.1 Aeromicrobium sp.
CATGATGCAAGCATATGACACGTTGCGGGACGCAACCAGACAGAGGAGGCGCGGAACGCAACCAGACAGAGGAGGCGCGGAACGCAACCAGACAGAGGAGGCGCGGAACGCAACCAGACAGAGGAGGCGCGGAACGCAACCAGACAGGCGGGTAGCCCTGACGCACTACGCTGGCCATGTGGATCTGAATGACGTGAGGGCCGCCCGCGTGCTGCTCGAGGAGGTCACCGAGGTGACGCCGATGGCGCACTCGCGATGGCTCAGCTCGATGACCTCGACGCAGGTGTATCTCAAGGCCGAGAACCTTCAGCGCACCGGTTCGTTCAAGATCCGTGGAGCGTACGTCCGCATCTTCCGGCTGTCTGAGGAGGAGCGGGCCCGGGGCGTGGTGGCGGCTAGCGCCGGTAACCATGCGCAAGGGGTCGCGCTGGCGGCGTCGCTGCTCGGCATCAAGGCCACGATCTTCATGCCGGTCGGGGCGGCACTTCCCAAGGTTGCGGCGACTCAGGGCTACGGCGCTGACATCCAGTTCCACGGCACCGGCGTCACCGAGGCTCTGGTGCCCGCCCGAGAGTTCGCCGAGCGCACGGGTGCCGTGCTGATCCACCCCTTCGACCACGAGGACATCATCGCCGGACAGGGCACCGCGGGCCTGGAGATTCTCGAGCAGTGCCCCGACGTCAAGACCATCCTGGTGCCGCTCGGCGGTGGAGGGCTCACGGCCGGGATCGCGCTCCTGCGCACGGAGCGTCCCGACCTGCGCATCATCGGAGTCCAGGCCGAGGACGCCGCGGCCTACCCCTCGTCGCTCGCCCAGGGCCACCCGGTCTCAAGCGTCATGGGGCCGACGATGGCCGACGGCATCGCTGTGGCGCAGCCGGGCGACATCCCCTTCGAGATCCTTGCGTCACTCCTCGACGAGGTCATCACCGTCAGTGAGGGCTCGATGAGCCGAGCTCTCATCTCCCTGCTCGAACGAGCCAAGCTGCTGGTCGAGCCGGCTGGCGCCGCCGGGGTCGCCGCGATCCTCGAGCGGCCCCATGCGTTCGAAGGACCGGTCGTCGCAGTGCTCTCGGGCGGCAACATCGACGCCCTCGTGCTGCTCGACGTCATCCGGCAGGGACTCGCCGCGGCGGGCCGGTTCCTGATGTTCCGCTGCCGCATCTCCGACCGGCCAGGCGCACTCATGGGGCTGCTGACCGACCTCGCCGAGATGCAGGTCAACGTTCTCAACGTCAACCACGACCGGGCGTCGGACTCCCTTGGCGTGCGCCAGGTCGACGTCGACATGCAGGTCGCCACCCGTGGCAACCAGCACAAGGCCGAGGTCAGGAACCGTCTCGTCGAGCTCGGCTACCACCTGGTCTGAGCCGCTGAGGCGCTGAGCCGTCAGAATGGCTTGGAGCTGATGACCTTGAGCGAGATCGTGGCGCCGTTGGGTGCTTCGTACGACGCCGTGTCGCCGTTCTTCTTGCCGATGATGGCCTCGCCGAGAGGTGAGGTGGGTGAGTAGACGTCGATCTCAACGCTCGAGTCCATGCTGAGCAGCTCGCGGGAGCCGAGCAGGAACGTCTCGGTGTCCTTCTCGCCGGTGAACTGGATCGTGACGATCATGCCGGTCTCGACGATACCGTCGTCGGAGGCCTTCTCACCGACCTCGGCACGGCGAACCATGTCCTCGAGCTGGCGGATGCGGGCTTCGGTCTTGCCCTGCTCCTCGCGGGCGGCGTGATAGCCGCCGTTCTCCTTGAGGTCGCCCTCGTCGCGCGCGGCGGCGATCTTGGCGGTGATGTCAGGACGCACGTCGTCGCGCAGGTGGTCGAGCTCCTCCTGCAGGCGGTCGTACGCCTCCTGGGTCACCCAGATGGTGTCGGTATCTATCGGCTGAGTCATGTGAGCGCTCCTGACGTGCTTCACCCCGGGCAACTGCCCGGGGCGATCTTTCACATTAGCACTCAATCACGGGGGGCACACGTTCTCAGGACACCGGTGACGGCCCTGCGCTCGGTCTGGACGTCGATCGTGATGCGCATCTTCTCGGACGCCGACGCCGGCACGTCGACGGTCTTCTCGCCGACGATCGCATGGTTCTCGGCCTGGGCGTAGACGGTGCACTGGACGGCGAGCGGATCGGGACGGATGACATCGAGCTTGATGGTCACCCGGTGGTCATCGACGATGTCGTAAGCCCACAGTCGGCTGGTCACGGGCTTGTCCTGGAAGCCGACCCAGGCAGCGAAGGCGATGCCCACGACGATGCCGACCGACGCGATCGCCGGCCAGAACCACGTGGGTCGGCGACGGGTTCCGTAGCGCGTGCTGAGGTCGGTCACCCTCCCATTCTCTCAGGGGTGCAGAAAAGGGAACACCCCGACAGCGACCGCTGTTGCCGCAGTGCGAGGATTTTCCTCACACCTTCGAAGGAGAACCGTGGCCGAACAACTTCGCCTGATGCATGTGCACGCTCACCCCGACGACGAGTCGAGCAAGGGCGCGGCGTCGACGGCGAAGTACGTCGCCGAGGGCGTCGACGTCCATGTGGTCACCTGCACCGGCGGCGAGCGGGGCAGCATCCTCAACCCCGGCTTCGAGCACCCCGGCATCACCGACAACCCCGGGCTCATCTCCGAGATCCGGCGCGAGGAGATGGATCGTGCCCGCGAGATCCTCGGCATCACGCAGGACTGGCTCGGCTTCGTCGACTCCGGCTGGCCCGAGGGCGACCCCAAGCCCCCGCTCCCGGACGGCTGCTTCGCGCTGGTGCCGACCGAGGAGGCCGCCGAGCCGCTCGTCCGCCTGATCCGGTCGTTCAAGCCACAGGTCCTGACGACGTACGACGAGAACGGCGGATATCCGCACCCCGACCACATCAAGTGCCACGAGATCAGCCTGCACGCCTTCGAGGCGGCGGCCGACCCGGAACGTTATCCCGAGGCAGGCGAGCCTTGGCAGGTCTCGAAGCTGTACTACCAGCTGAGCTGGACCTATGTGCGCATGAAGGCCATCGACGACGAGATGACCAAGCATGGTCTCGACAATCCGTTCGCGGAGCGGTTGGAGAAATGGGAGCGCAAGCCTGAGGACGAGGCACGCCTCACCACCCGTGTCGAGTGCGCCGAGTACTTCCCCGTGCGCGATGCCGCACTGCTCGCCCACGCCACGCAGATCGACCCCAACGGCTTCTGGTTCTCCATCCCGCACCAGGTCCAGGCTGAAGCCTGGCCCACCGAGGACTACCAGCTCGTCGAGTCCACGGTCGAGACGAGCATTCCCGAGGATGACCTCTTCGCGGGACTGCGCGACACCAGCCCGCACAGCGACGAGCCCAGCGTCGTGGGGCGCTGATCCAACGGTGAACGTCACCGTCATCATCGCCTTCACCGCCAACGCGCTCGTCGCGCTGGCCAAGACGGCGGCCGCGCTGCTGACAGGATCGGCGTCGATGGTGGCCGAGGCTGCACACTCGTGGGCCGACACCGGCAACGAGGTGTTCCTCCTCGTCGCCGACAGGCGATCCAAGCGTGCCCCCGACCAGTCGCACCCGCTCGGCTACGGACGCGAGGCCTACGTGTGGTCGATGTTCGCCGCCCTCGGCCTGTTCGTCGCCGGTGCGGCGGTATCGATCACGCACGGCATCCAGCAGCTCGTGCACCCGGGCGAGGCATCCAACTTCGGGGTGGCCTACGCCGTGCTGGCGCTGGCCTTCGTGCTGGAGGGTGTCTCGTTCTTGCAGGCCTTCCGCCAGGTCGGCCGCGAAGCCGAGGCGGTCGATCGCGACCTCCTCGAGCACGCCTTGCACACGTCCGACCCCACGCTTCGGGCGGTGTTCGCCGAGGACGCGGCGGCACTGATCGGGCTGGCCATCGCCGGCACGGGCGTGCTGCTGCACGAGATCACGGGTTCGTCAGTGCCCGACGCTGTCGGCTCGATCCTGGTGGGAGTGCTGCTCGCAGTCGTGGCGGCGGTCTTGGTCGACCGCAACCGGCGGTTCCTGGTGGGGATGCAGGCCCCCGCCGGCATCCTCGCCGCCGCTCGCGGACGACTCTCCGCGATGCCGGGGGTCTCAAGCGTCGGCTACCTCCACATGGAGTTCGTCGGCCCCCATCGTGTCTACCTGGTTGCCAGCGTCGACCTCATCGGAGACGACGTCGAGTCGACCGTCGCCGATCGCTTGCGGGCACTGGAGGACGAGCTGGAGTCCGAGGATGTCATCGTCGAGGCGGTGCTGACGGTGTCGCGCCCCGGTCAGCCCCCCGACTCCCACCTCACCTGACCCACCCCCATGCCCACGATGTGGCGTGCGAGATACGTGCTGTTCGAATTGTGCAGCGATTTTCAGCTCAAATCGCACCAATATCGGAGACGGGGGCGCTCGGCCTCGTTCTCCGCGGGAACGACTAGAATAGAAGAATGAACTCGTTCGCCCTGGCCGCCACTGTCGCGATGCGCACGACACCGCTCGATCCCAACGACGTCAAGCCCGGTTGGGTCGCCCTCGGCATCGTGGTGCTGCTGATCATCGCCACCGCGTTCCTGTGCGTCTCGTTCCTGCGCCACTCGAAGAAGGCCATGCGGCCGTGGGACGGCGAGGACACGCCCGCCGACAAGTCCGCCGCTGCGCAACGTCGCACCAAGGGCTGACCCAGCCCTCCGGCAGGTTCCGCCGTGGTGCCTAGGCTGATGGCATGTCGAACCGCCTTGCCCGGGCCACCAGCCCCTACCTGCAGCAGCACGCTGACAACCCCGTCGACTGGTGGGAGTGGAGCGAGGACGCCCTCGCCGAGGCGCGAGCCCTCGACCGACCAATCCTGCTGAGCATCGGGTACGCAGCCTGCCACTGGTGCCATGTCATGGCCCATGAGTCGTTCGAGGACGAGGCGACGGCCACCTTCATGAACGAGCACTTCGTCAACATCAAGGTCGACCGCGAGGAGCGTCCCGACCTCGACGCGGTCTACATGCGGGCCACGATGGCCATGACGGGCCACGGTGGCTGGCCCATGACGTGCGTCCTGACCCCGGCGGGTGAGCCGTTCTTCGCCGGCACCTACTTCCCGCCCGAGCCGCGGCAGGGCAGCCCGGCGTTCACCCAGGTGCTGCAGGCCCTCGCGGAGGCCTGGTCCGACCGACGCGAGGAGATCATGACGGTCGCCGACGACGTGCTCTCGCACCTGTCCGAGACGATCGAACCCCTCGGTGGTGCCTTGGGCGCCGACGAGCTCGGCCTCGCGGTCGACATCCTCGCCAAGCAGTACGACTCCGAGGCCGGGGGATTCGGCGCGAGCCCCAAGTTTCCACCGTCGATGGTCCTGGAGTTTCTGCTTCGGCACGCCGCACGCACGGGGTCGGAGCAGGCGATCGACATGGTGACGGCGACGTGCGAGGCCATGGCCCGCGGCGGCATGTACGACCAGCTCGGCGGAGGCTTCGCGCGCTACAGCGTCGACAGGTTCTGGCGGGTGCCGCACTTCGAGAAGATGCTCTACGACAACGCACTGCTGCTGCGTGTCTACGTCCACTGGTGGCGCCAGACCGGGTCGCCACTGGCCGAGCGGGTGGCGCGTGAGACAGGACGATTCCTTCTCGATGAGCTGCGCACGCCCGAGGGTGGGTTCGCGTCGGCGCTCGACGCGGACAGTGAGGGCCACGAGGGCACGTTCTACGTCTTCAACCCCAACCAGCTCATGCGCGTGCTCGGCAGCGCCGACGGAGCCTGGGCGGCGCAGCTCCTCGGGGTGACGGGCCCGGGCACGTTCGAACGAGGCTTCTCGACGCTGCAGCTGCTCGTCGACCCCGAAGACGAGCAACGGTGGGAGTCGGTGCGCTCGCGGCTGTTGACGGCGCGGGCCCAACGCACACGCCCTGCTCGCGACGACAAGGTCGTCGCGACGTGGAACGGCCTCGCGATCACCGCGCTGGTGGAGGCGGGGGTGCTGCTCGATGAGCCTGACTTCTGCTCGGCGGCCGTGGAGGCGGCTCGGCTGCTCGTCGACGTGCACCTCACCGGATCCGATGTCGCAGGCGGAATGGTCCGCACGTCGCGCGACGGCGTCGCCGGGCAGAACAGTGCCGTGCTCGAGGACCACGGAGCCGTGGCAGAGGCGTTTCTCGCGGTGCTCGGGCTGACCGGCGACGCGAGGTGGCTCGACCGGGCCCGCGGGCTGCTCGACCGAGTCGTCGACCACTACACAGACCCGGCCGGCGGATTCTTCGACACCGACGACGACGCCGAGACGCTCATCGTCCGCCCGAAGGATGCCTCCGACAACGCCTACCCGTCGGGCACGTCGGCGGCTGTGGCCGCATTGATCGCCTTCGCGGCAGTGACCGGCGAGCACCGCTACCGTGCGGCTGCCGAGTCCGGCATCGCGTCGGGGTCGTCGGTCGCCACGCAGGTGCCACGGTTCGCCGGATGGACGCTCGCCGCGGCTGAGGCGGTGCTGGCAGGACCTCTGGAGGTCGCGGTGGTGGGCCCGGCCGACGAGCGCTCCGACCTTCACCGGGCCGCCTTGGCGCTCACCTCGCCGGGGGCGGTCGTGGTGGCCGGTGAAGTGGGCCTTGAGATTGCGCTGTTCGAGCAGCGTGAGCTCGTCGACGGACGGGTCACGGCCTACGTCTGCGAAAGCTTCGTGTGCCGGCGTCCCGTCACCACGGTGGGGGAGCTGACAGCGTCGGTCAGTGGTTCAGGACCGGCGTGAGCGCCAGTCGCGACGGGTCAGCGCTGCTGGTAGGCCAGCATGCTGACGCCGATGTAGTGCACGATGAACGCCGCGATCGTGAAGGCGTGGAACACCTCGTGGAACCCGAAGTACTTCGGTGACGGGTCGGGCCACTTGAAGCCGTAGACCAGAGCACCGATCGAGTAGAGACCGCCGCCGGTGACCAGCAGCACCAGCACCGGGGTGGAGGAGTTGTCGACAAATTCGGGGAAGTAGATGACGGCGGCCCAGCCGAGCATGAGGTAGAGCGGGACGTAGAGCCAGCGCGGCGCCCCGATCCAGAACACCTTGAACAGGACACCCAGGACCGCGCCGCCCCACACCACCGACAGCATGATGATGGCGTGTCTCTTGCTGAGCAGGAGAATCGAGAACGGGGTGTACGAGCCGGCGATCAGCACGAAGATGTTGGCATGGTCGATGCGCTTCCAGACCTTCTTCGCCGGTTCCGACCACCGACCCGTGTGGTAGAGCGCGCTGGTGCCGAACAGCAGCAGTGAGCTCACCATGAAGACCGCCGCACCGATGCGCACAGGGGTGTCGTCGGCGAGGACGAGCATCACGACGAAAGAGAAGAAAGCGAGCGGCGCCGTGGCAGCGTGCAGCCACCCCCGCAGCTTCGGCTTGATCTCGTCAACGGTGTCGCGCAGGCGCTCTCCGGCCTCCTGCACGAGGCCGTCGGTGTCTCGATCATCCATACGATTACATTAGCCGCATGGGAGTCAGTGACCTCGCGTACGGCGTGTATGAGCGGCGGCTCGCCAGACGCCTCCGCCCCGATCGTCTGCCTCACCACGTCGGGGCGATCGTGGATGGCAATCGTCGCTGGGCCAAGGGCGCCGGTGCGCGGTTCGAGGACGGCTATCAGGCCGGGGCCGACAAGATCTCGGAGTTCGCCGACTGGTGCGACTCGCTCGGCGTGGAGATCGTCACGCTGTGGCTGCTCTCGACCGACAACCTGCAGCGCGACCCGGCCGAGCTCGACAGCATCCTGGCGGCCGTCGAGGCGCTCATGGAGCGGCTCGCGGAGGAGGGTCGGTGGCCCATCTCGGTGATCGGCAACCTCGACATGCTGCCAGCTGAGTCGGCGGCGCGGATGAAGCACCTGGCCGACTCGACGTCGGGGGTTGGTGGCATGCGGGTCAACATCTGTGTTGGTTACGGCGGTCGTCAGGAGCTCACCGATGCCATGCGTTCGTTGCTGCTTGACGAGGCGACCAAGGGGCGTTCGCTCGGCGACGTCGCCGCGACGCTCGAGGTCGATGACATCGCCGAGCACCTCTACACGAAGGGTCAGCCCGATCCGGATTTGCTGATCCGTACCTCCGGCGAGCAGCGGCTGTCGGGCTTCCTGCTCTGGCAGAGTGTCCACTCGGAGTTCTACTTCAGCGACGCGCTGTGGCCGGCGTTCCGCCGCGTCGATTTCTTGCGGGCGATGCGCTCGTACGCCGCACGCGAACGCCGCTTCGGGCAGTAGCAGCGACAAGCTCCCACGCACTGCGGAGTGGGGTGCGGGCTTGCCGTCCTCCGGTTTTCCGCACCCACGGTCCGCCCTTGAAGCAGATGCCCACCACCCCGTTGTTCATCTGGTGGTGATTATTGGCCGGGCGTGTCGTCCCGAATTCGATGAAGCGCGGTCGTACTTTCAAGGGGTGATGACGCTCGCCCCTGAGCCCCGATTCCCTTCCCACGAGTAGGGCCGGCGCAGGGCGCGCGCAGGCTCGTTGAGGAGACAGCTGTGGTTGCTACACCGCGCACACCGAAGACGAGCACCAATCGCCGTACCTACGTCCTGGACACGAGTGTCCTGCTGGCAGATCCGCAGGCGATCAATCGATTCCACGAGCATGAGGTGGTCATACCTGTCGTCGTGATCTCCGAGCTGGAGGGAAAGCGGCACGACCCCGAGCTCGGCTACTTCGCCCGGAGCGCGCTTCGCTTCCTCGACGACCTGCGTGTGCAGCACGGCATGCTCGACGTTCCCCTGCCGATCGGCGCGGAGGGCGGGTCCGTCCGTGTTGAGCTCAACCACACCGACTCCTCGTCGCTCCCGTCCGGGTTCAGGCTCGGCGACAACGACACCCGCATCCTGTCGGTGGCTCGCAACCTCGCCGATGAAGGCCTCGACGTCACGATCGTGTCGAAAGATCTTCCGATGCGCGTCAAGGCTTCGGCGGTCGGCCTCGTCGCCGAGGAGTACCGCGCCGAGCTGGCGCAGGAGTCCGGCTGGACCGGGATGACCGAGCTCGAGGTCGAGAGCTTCGACCTCGACGCGCTGTACGAGACGGGCTCCTTCGACCTCCCGGAGGCGCGCGACCTGCCGTGCCACACCGGCATGGTGCTGATCTCTGACAAGGGCAGCGGGCTTGGCCGGGTCACCCCCGACAAGCAGGTGCAGCTCGTGCGGGGCGACCGTGAGGCGTTCGGCATCCACGGCCGGTCCGCCGAGCAGAGGGTCGCTCTCGACCTCCTGCTCGATCCCGAGATCGGCATCGTCTCGCTCGGTGGCCGGGCGGGCACCGGCAAGTCCGCGCTCGCTCTCTGTGCCGGCCTCGAGGCGACGATGGAGCGCGGCCAGCACAAGAAGGTCGTGATCTTCCGCCCGCTCTACGCCGTGGGAGGCCAGGAGCTGGGCTACCTCCCGGGCAGCGAGTCCGAGAAGATGGGTCCGTGGGGGCAGGCGGTCTTCGACACCCTGGGCGCCGTGGCGTCACCGGCGGTCATCGAGGAGATCCTCGACCGCGGCATGCTCGAGGTCCTGCCGCTGACGCACATCCGTGGACGCTCGCTGCACGACTCCTTCGTCATCGTCGACGAGGCCCAGTCGCTCGAGCGCAACGTCCTGCTGACGGTGCTCTCGCGCATCGGTTCCAACTCCAAGGTGGTTCTGACCCACGACGTCGCCCAGCGCGACAACCTGCGGGTCGGACGACACGACGGAGTGGTCGCGGTGGTCGAGAAGCTCAAGGGTCACCCGCTGTTCGCTCACGTCACGCTCACCCGCTCGGAGCGGTCGGCGGTTGCCGCGCTGGTGACCGAGATGCTCGAGGACGTCACCCTGTGATGTGAGTCAACTCCTGTGACAGATGGGGCCTTTCCCGGCAAGTTCTCCAGAGCCGCCGAGAAGGGCCCCTCTCTGTGGCAAAGTTGCTCCCGTGAGTGCACGTGGGAGGGGCTTCGCTGGAGCGGCGGCGGTGGCGCTCTCATGGTGTGTCTTGACAGCCTGCGGATCGGCCGGCGCCCGATCCGCATCAGTCCTCGACTGGTACGTCGGACCCGACCGGGCCGATGCGGCGGCGCTGGCCAGGGCCTGCACCGAGGCGAGCAACGGTGACTACAGCATCCGCATCAGGCGGCTGCCGGTCGACGTCCACGACCGTCACACGACGCTGGTGCGCCGGCTGGCAGCCAAGGACACCTCGATCGACATCCTGAGCCTCGATTCTGCGTTCACCGCCGAGTTCTCCGCCGCACGGTTCCTCGCCCCGGTGCCCGAGAACCTCGTGCCGGTGTTCGGCAAGGATGTCTTCCCCGCCGCGCTGGCGGCGGCGACGTACGACGGTCAGCTCGCGGTCGCGCCGTGGTGGTTCGACCCGCAGCTGCTCTGGTATCGCGGCAACGTGGCCGAGCGGGCCGGGCTCGACACGACCAAGCCGATCAGCTGGGAAGGCTTGATCGCCGGTGCCGAACGGCTCGGTGTCACCGTGCAGATCGACGACCGCGACGGCAGCGGGCTGGCCCAGTGGGTCAGTGCGTTGGTGGCCGGCAGTGGGAGTGCGCTGGTCGACGGCACCGGCCGAAAGGCCAAGGTCGGTCTCGACTCCGATGCCGGGCGGGCGGCAGCATCCGTTGTCGAGCTCTACCGCAAGTCGCGACTCGGACCCGGGCCGTCGACCGAGGCCCTGAAGAACTTTGCCGCCCCCGACGGCGGCTTCCTGCTCGCCCCGAGCTCGGTCGTCACCGACCCACAGCTTGCCGCCGTGGCGGCCGACATGGGCTGGACGGCGTACCCAACCGTGGGCCTCACGAGCGTCGCGCCCCTGGCGGGTGTCGGGCTTGCCGTCCCGCTGTACGCGCCGCGGTCCACGCAGTCCTACAAGGCGATCAGCTGCCTGACGTCGCCGACGTCGCTGGCGTCGATCATGGCCGATGTCGGCCACAGTGCGAGCAAGCTGACGACCTACGCCGACCCGGCCGTCACGTCGTCCTACCCCATGGCCGCCGTCACGAAGAAGGCTGTGCAGACTGGAAGGGCGGTGCCGGTCACTCCGTACTGGAACCTGGTGCAGGACGCGATCGACGAGACCTGGACTCCCTCGGCCGACGTGGCGCCCGACCAGACGCCACAGACGTCGCAGTCCGCCGTGCGTGCTGCGCTCGAGGGGCGGCTCCCGTGAGGGGGTGGCGCTGGCTCGCGCCGGCCATCGCGGTGCTGCTCGTCGTGACGGTCTGGCCGATCGGTCGCGCAGTCTGGACCTCGCTGTCGTCGTACTCGCTGACGAGCCCGGACGATCGCGCGTTCATCGGCGTCGACAACTACACCGACGTGCTGACCAGCCGCACGTGGTGGGCGGCGATCGCGGTGACCCTGGTCATCGTCGTGGTGGCCACGGTGGTGCAGCTGCTGCTCGGGCTGGCCTTCGCCGGAGCCCTGCGCGCGGCCACCGCTCTCTGGCCCGTCACCCGAGTGCTGGTGCTTTTGCCGTTCGGGCTGCTCGCCATCGTGTCCGCAGTCGTCTGGCGCGACGCGGTGACGACCGGGTTCGCGGCGGCATGGTTCCGACTCGACGCCGGTTCGTTCGGGTCGCTCGTCGGGGTGACGGTGGGAGAGGTGTGGCGTGGTACCGGCATCGTCACGGTGATCTTGCTGGCCGGTCTCACCCGCGTGCCCAGGTCGCTCCTCGCGTCGGCAGTCGCCGATGGCGCAACCGGGTGGCAGCTTCTGAACCGGGTCGTGCTCCCCGCGATGGGCCCCGCCATCGCCGTCGCGGCAATCTATCGGGCGCTTGACGCCTTCCGGATCCTCGAGGGACCGCTCCTGGTCGACGAAGCCGGAGCGACCATCCGCACCGCACCGCTGCTGGTGTGGACCACCGACTTCTCAGCATTCGAGCTCGGCCTCGGGGCAGCCATGTCGGTCGTCCTGCTGGTGGTCGCCGGTCTGCTCGGCGCGCTGTTCGTGCCGCTCCTGCGGATCAGGAGGGTCGTGTGATTCCTTCCGTACGCTCGCGAATCGTCGCCTCGGCCACCGCGTTCGCCCTGGGCTTCGCGCTCGCCAACTACGGCGTCTTCATGATCAGCGGGCCCGACCAGCTGCTCTGGGTCGTCGCGGCGGTCGTCCTCATGCTCACCGGAGCGCTCGGTATCGTGTTTGCCGACACCGGCCGTGCAGTCTCGGTCTGGTCGATCCTCGGGGTGGAGGTGTTCGCCATCTTCACCCTCCTGCCGTTGCTCTGGACGTTCACCATCGCCGTCGCCCCCGCCGGGTTGGCTCCTCGGGCAGTGCTGCCGGAAGGGGTCTCGTGGAGCGCCTTCGACGGTGCGCTGCACTCCGGCATCCTGCGCCACGCCGCCGCCACCTCGGTGCTGGTCGCCGGCCTCGCGACCGTCGTCTCCATGCTTCTGGCCATCGCCGCGGCGTACGCCCTCGTACGACTCCCCGTCCGGGGCAGACGTCTTGCCTACGGCCTCGTCGTCGCGGCGCTCCTGCTGCCCCTCGTCGCTCTCGCCGGTCCGCTCGCCGACCAGTTGATGTCCTTCGGAGTCTCCGACTCCCGCCTGGCACTCGTGCCTCCGATGCTGCTGATCACGCTCCCGCTCGCGATCTGGTTGTGCGTCACCGTGATGCGTGACGTGCCTTGGTCGCTGCACGAATCGGTTCGGGCCGACGGTGCCAGTCGGAGCCAGGTCGTGCGACGCTTCGTCGTGCCTCACATCGGGCCGGGCGTCCTCGTCGTCACGCTGCTGGTGTTCGTGGTCGGGTGCAGCGACTTCGTCCTCGGCGCGGCACTCGCGGCCGGCGACGCGTCGCGGCCCCTGCCGGCAACCCTGCTGCTCGCGACGAGCCGGGTCGACAGCTCCAGCTCCGCGGTCGCTGCGGCGGGCCTGCTCTGGTTCCTGCCCGTGCTCGCCCTGCTGCTCGTGTTCCCTCGCCGCATCACCCAACTCCTCGGAAGGTCTGCCCGATGACCTCGATCGAAGTTCGCCACCTCACCAAGTCAGGTCCGGCCACGGCAGGCCCGGGCGGTCGCCCGCTCCTCGACGACATCAGCCTCGCGGTTCCGTCCGGGTCGACGCTGGCCATCACGGGCCCCGCCGGCGCCGGCAAGAGCCTCCTGCTGAGGGTCATGGTCGGTCTTGACGAGCAGACCGACGGCGACATCCTGATCGACGATGTGGTGGTCAACAGGGTCGACGCCCGCGGTCGTGACCTCGCCATGGTGTTCGCGGACCACGCACTGCACCCGCAGCTCGACGTCTTCGACAACCTTGCGTTCGCGGCCACGCTCCGCCGTGGCTACGACCGGGCGGCGCTGTCCGAGCGTGTCCACGAGGTGGCCGACTTCCTGGCGTTGTCGGACCTGCTCGACGTCAAACCGTCCAAGCTCGACGACGCGCAGCGCCAGCGGGTTGCGCTCGGACGATCGCTGGTCCGCGATGCCCACGCCTACCTGTTCGACGCCCCCTTCTCACAGCAGCCCGAACGGAGTCGCACGCACGTGCGCTCGGTGACCACCCAGTGGCAGCAGGAGAACGAGCGGACATCGATCTTCACGACCTCCCACGTCGAGGAGGCGCTGACGCTGGCCGATCGGGTCGCGGTGATGCACCAGGGATTCATCCACCAGGTCGGCACACCACGTGAGCTCTACGACGCGCCCGCCAACATGTTCGTCGCCGGCTACCTGGGCTCGCCCCCGATGAACCTCGTCCCGGCATTCCTGGCGGGCCAGCAGCTGGTCACGCCGCTGACCACGATGCTCCTCGACGACACGCTCCGGCAGCGCATCGGCGACCGGCAGGTCGTCGTCCTCGGCATCCGGCCCGAGCACTGCTACGACGCCTCGGGGCCCGGGGGTGAGGCGGTGCGTGATCGCGTCGAGTTCACGACCCGCATCGACGATGTGGAGTGGCGCGGCAGCAGCCAGTTCGCCTACCTCGGCTACGACATCGCGCCCGAGGTCGAGGTCCTGCTCGACGAGGTCGAGGAGCTGCTGGAGTTCGACCTGTTCCAGAACTTTCTGGTGGCCGAGCTGGCGGCCGCGAGCACGATGCGCCCCGGGATGTCGATCAGGGTGGTCATCCCGCGCGACAAGGTGCACGTGTTCGACCCCGAGACGGGCGAGAACCTCACGCTTCCGTGACAGATCAGCTCACCCGCGGCCAACGGCTGATCGCCGTTGCTCTCGCATCGGCGGCCGGTGCCGCGTACGCCGCCCTGGCGCTGTTGCGGTTCCGGCGCTTCACCCTCTCGTCGTACGACAATGCGATCTTCGAGCAGGCGGTCAAGGGCTACGCACGCCCCGGGGCGCCGACGGTGGACATCAAGGGTCCGAGGTTCAACATCCTCGGCGACCACTTCTCGCCGATCGATGCCCTGATCGCGCCGTTCTACCGGCTGTTCCCGTCCGCCGAGACGATCTTGCTGGCGCAGGTCGTGCTGATCGCCATCTCGGTGGCGGTGGTCGCGGCCCTCGCGATGCGGCACCTCGGCACCCTGACGGGGGCGGCAACGGGAGTCGCGTATGGGCTCTCGTTCGGACTCCAGTCGGCGGTCGAGTCAGAGTTCCACGAGGTGGCGTTCGCGGTGCCCCTGCTGGCGCTGGCCGGAGCGGCGTATGTCGACCGACGCTTCGGCGTGGTGGTGGCGTGGTCGCTCCCACTCCTGCTCGTCAAGGAGGACCTCGGCCTGACCGTGGCCCTGATCGGCGCCGTGCTGTGGCTGGCGGGGGAGCGACGCCGTGGCGCGGTGCTCGCCGCCGCCGGCTTGGCGGTCATGGCCCTCGTCCTCCTCGTCGTCATCCCGTCGCTCAGTCCGGATGGCTCCTACGCCTACACCGGCACGCTCGGCGGCGACCGGGGAGTGCTGGCGACCCTCCTGGACAGCTCGTGGCGCAAGGCCGCGACTGTCGCACTGACCGTGGGCGTCACCGGCCTGGCCGCGATCGCCTCGCCCTGGGTGCTGCTCGCGCTCCCGACCTTGGCGTGGCGGTTCGCGGGTGACAACCCCTACTACTGGGGCACGGAGTGGCACTACTCCCTGCTGCTCATGCCCATCGTCTTCGTCGCCATGATCGACTCGATGAGCCGGTGGCCGCGGCTGCGCTGGGCCGTGGTCGTTGCCGTCGTGGTCACAGCCTTCACCCTGGTCAACTCACCACTCTCGACACTTCTGGATGCCGAGACGTATGACGAAGCACCGCGTGCGGCCGCCGCTCGAGAGGTGATCGGCTTGGTTCCCGAGGGGGCCGGTGTGGAGTCCGACATCGGCCTCATGGGACATCTCGTGACCGACCACACCGTCTACTGGTTGGGCTCCGTCGGCTCGGCGCGCCCGAGCTACGTGCTGTTCGACGTGGGGTCGGGCATCGGGTCGCCCGCCGACGTCGTGGCCTACGCCGAGAAGCAGCACGGCGGGACGTACGAGCTGCTCTACGACAACGACGGCTACGTCCTCGCCCGCCGCCGCTGACGAGACCAGGTCGCGGGGTGGGTCAGGGATGCGTCATGGACATGACGTCGAGCGCCTTGTCCAGGTCGGCCTCGGAGATGTCGCCCCGCTCGACGAAGCCGAGCTCGATGACGACCTGACGGATCGTCTTCTTCTCCTTCACTGACTGCTTGGCGACCTTGGACGCGCTCTCGTAGCCGATGAAGCGGTTGAGCGGTGTGGCCACCGACGGCGACGACTCGGCCAGGAACAGGCACCGCTCCTCGTCGGCGGTGATGCCGTCGATGCAGCGGTCGGCCAGCACGCGCGACACGTTGCCGAGCAGGCGCATCGACTCGAGCAGGTTGCGGCCGATGACCGGCAGCATGACATTGAGCTCGAACGCACCGGAGGCCCCGGCAGTCGCGATCGTCGCATCGTTGCCGATGACCTGGGCGGCCACCATGAGCGCGGCCTCGGGCAGGACCGGGTTGACCTTGCCCGGCATGATGCTCGAGCCGGGCTGGAGGTCGGGCAGGTGGATCTCACCGAGACCCGTGCGCGGTCCTGAGCCCATCCACCGGAGGTCGTTGCAGATCTTCGTCAGGCTCACAGCGATGGTGCGCAGCTGGCCGGACATCTCGACGAGACCGTCACGGGCGCCCTGCGCCCCGAAGTGGTCGACCGCCTCGGTGACGGGAAGACCCGTGCCCGCCGCGAGGATCTCGATGACGCGCTGCGGGAAGCCGGCAGGAGTGTTGATGCCGGTGCCGACGGCGGTGCCGCCCAGCGGGACCTCAGCCGTCCGCGGCAGCGATGCCTGGACCCTCTCGATGCCGCGGCGGATCTGCATGGCGTAGCCGCCGAACTCCTGGCCGAGGGTGACCGGAGTTGCGTCCATGAGGTGTGTGCGGCCCGACTTGACGACGCTGGCGAACTCGGCGGCCTTGGACTCCAGTGACGCCGCGAGGTGGTCGAGCGAGGGGATGAGCTCGAGGGTCGCGGAGGCGGTTGCGGCGACGTGGATCGAGGTCGGGAAGACGTCGTTGGACGACTGGCTCGCGTTGACGTGGTCGTTGGGGTGCACGTCGCTGCCCAGGATGCGGGTGGCGAGGGTGGCGACCACCTCGTTCATGTTCATGTTGCTCGAGGTGCCCGAACCGGTCTGGAAGACGTCGATCGGGAACTGCGCATCGTGCGCGCCGGTAGCGACGTCGTCGGCAGCAGCGACGATGGCGTCGGCCATGTCCCTCTCGATGATGCCCAGCTCGGCGTTGGCCTTGGCACAAGCCGCCTTGATCTGCGCCAGGGCGCGGATCTGCGCGGGCTCGATCGGGGTTCCGGAGATGGGAAAGTTCTCAACGGCGCGCTGTGTCTGTGCTCGCCACAATGCGTTGACGGGGACGCGGATCTCACCCATGGTGTCGTGCTCGATGCGGTATTCGGTCATGCCACGAACGATAGCGAGCACCGTCCTACCATGAGGTGTGCCCCTGCCGACCTCGCTCGATCCGCTGTCCCTGACGGGCACGTGGGAGCTGGCCCGGGTCATCGACGACCACCTCGCGGACGAGGTGAGTCGGGTCGAGGGCTCGACCGGACTGACGGTCGAGGACGACGGCCGAATCCGCTGGGTCGAAAACGGCACGCTGTCCCGGCGAGGCGTCGAGCTGCCGGTCAGCAGGGTGCTGTTCCTCCAGCGGCGTGGGGAGCGTGGCTGGTTCGTGACGTTCGAGGACGGTCGCGACTTCCACCCGTGGCAGCCGGGGCACGCGGTCGAGCATCGCTGTGCGCCCGACCACTACGTCGGACTCGTCGAGGCCGCGGACGGCGGGGCGTGGAGGGTCACCTGGCGCGTGACCGGGCCGCGGAAGGACTACACGATGACGAGCACGCTCAGGCGGGGTAGATAGACACCCCGCTGGCCTTGACCGAAAGATGCACGTGGGTGCCGGGCACGAGATCCAGCCCCGCGACGGCGGCGAGGGTCACGTCCGCGCTGAGGTGGTCGGTGCGGATCCGCATCTGCTCGCCGCGAGGTTCCAGCTCGCGGACCGTGGCGGCGAAGACGTTGCGAGGGCTGCCGGCCGGCGGCTTGGGGAACACACCGACCGAGCTCGGGCTGAACACCGCGACGGCCGAACGCCCGTCGGTGACTGGATCGTCCGACAAGCCCGAGACTGTGGCGCCCTCCGCCGTGCGAACCGCGCCGCCGACGGCCGTGCCCCGCACCAGATTCAGCCCGGCGATGCTCGCTCCGAACCGGCTGCGGGGTCGCGCCAGCACCTCGGCGGTGGGCCCGGCCTCGACGAGGCGGCCGCCCTCCATCACCAGGACCCGGTCGGCGAGCAGCAGGGCGTCCAGCACGTCGTGCGTGACGATGATGGTGGTGCGCCTGGCCAGGACACGCTTGAGCAGCTGCCTCATCGCGGGCACGACGGTGATGTCCAGGGCGGCCATGGGCTCGTCGAGCAGCAGCAGATGTGGCTCGGCGGTGACCGCCCGGGCGACCGCGATGCGCTGGGCCTGGCCGCCGGAGATCTGGGCCGGCTTGCGATCGGCCAGCTCGAGCGCATCGACCTCCTGCAACCACGTGCGAGCGGTGGCGCGGGCGGCCCGACGCGACCAGCCCGTGCTGCGTGGACCGAAGGCGACGTTGTCGAGCACGGTCAGGTGCGGGAACAGGAGCGGGTCCTGAGCCAGCAGCGCGATGCCGCGGGCGTGGGGCGGCGCCCACGAGCCTGTGCCGTCCAGGTCGTACAGGCAGGTGCCGTCGAGGGTGGCAGAGCCGTGGTCGGGTCGCAGGACTCCGGCGACGGCAGCCAGCACCGACGACTTGCCGGCACCGTTCGGGCCGAGGATCGCGACCGTTTCGCCCCTCGCGACCTGCAGCGTGACGTCGACGTCACGATCGTCGAACGTCGCCCGGACGTCGAGGCCGATCGTGTCGACGTGCACATTCCCGGGAGTCACAGCGGTGTGCTCCGCGAGCCGCGGACGAGACCGATGACCAGGACAGCGACGACCACCAGCACGAGCGAGAGGGCCACGGCGGCATCGGGGTCGGTCTCGCGCTGCAGGTAGATCTCGAGCGGCAGCGTCCGGGTGACACCTTCGAGACTGCCGGCGAAGGTGATCGTGGCTCCGAACTCACCGAGGGCCCTGGCGAAGGACAGCACCGCACCGGCGGTCAGTCCGGGTAGCACGAGTGGCAGGGTGACGCGCCTCAGGACGGCCGTCGGCCGAGCGCCGAGGGTGGCCGCCACGACCTCATATCGCTCACCCGTCGTGCGCAGCGTGCCCTCGAGGCTCACCACCATGAAGGGGAGTGCGACGAACGTCTGGGCGATCACCACTGCCGTCGTGGAGAACGCGATCTGCAGGCCCAGCACGTCGAGCGTCTGGCCGAGCAGACCCTTGCGGCCGAACGTGTAGAGCAGGGCAATGCCGCCGACGACCGGCGGCAGGACGAGCGGCAGGAGGACGAACGAGCGAAGCAGCACCTGCCCGCGGAACGTGGTCCGGGCCAGCACGAGTGCCATCGGCACGCCGAGCACGACGCAGAGCAGGGTGCTCATGGCAGACGTCCGCAGGCTCAGCTTCAGGGCGGCGGTCGACGAGTCCGACGAGATCAACGTGAAGAACTGGCTCCACTCGACGCGGGACGCGATGGCCACGAGTGGGAGCACGATGAACAGTGCGCCCACGGCTGCCGGGGCAAACACCCATCGTGGGATACCGGAGTCTCGCAGCGGGGAGGCCATGTCAGGGCTTGGCGAACCCGGCCGCCTCCAGCACGGCCTGTCCTTCGGGGCCCGCGACATAGGCGGCGAATGCCTTGGCGACGGCCATGTTGTCGCTCCCCGACAGTGCGGCGATGGGGTAGGTGTTGACGGCCTTGGCCGCCTGGGGGAACTTCAGGCCGAGAACCTTCGGGCCAGCCGCCTGGACGTCGGTGGCGTAGACGAGGCCGGCATCGGCCTCGCCCGAGGTGACCTTGCCGAGCACGTCGGTGACGGACTGCTCCTCGCTGACCGGCTTGATGTCGATCCCGGAGGCTGCCTCGACCTTCTGCGCCGCGGCCCCGCACGGCACCTCGGGCGCGCACAGAACAACCTTCACGCCCGTTTTGGCGAGGCTGTCGAGCGACTCGATCCGGGCGGGATTGTCGGGCGGTGTGGCGATCTCGAGAGTGTTCTTCGCAAAATCCACCGGTGTGCCCTTGACGAGATCCTCACCGGTGGCCTTGTCCATGTTCTTGGTGTCGGCGGACGCGAACACGTCTGCTGGCGCGCCCTGCTGGATCTGGGTCACGAGGTCCGCCGAGCCGGCGAAGTTGAAGGTCACGGTCACACCGGGGTTGGCAGCCTCGAACTGCTTGCCGATCTCGGTGAAGGTGCCGGTCAGGGAGGCCGCAGCGAACACCGTGAGGGTTGTCCTCGTGGCCGGGGCAGATGTTGTTGCACCGCCGGAAGATGCGTCCGATCCGCAGGCGGCAGTCGTGCCGAGGAGAAGGGCGATCGCGGTGGTGGCGACGAGACGATTCATGGGGGTCCTTCACGACTCTCGATGATGACGTTGGTGGACTTGATGACCGCGACAGCAACGGACCCCGGTTCGAGGCCGAGCTCTGACACGGCTTCGCTGCTCATGAGCGAGACGACACGAAAAGGCCCGCACTGCATCTCGACCTGGGCCATCACGGTGTCGGCCTTGACGGCCGTCACGAGCCCGACGAAGCGGTTGCGTGCGGAGCTGGCCGACCCGGCGGCCCCGGGCACGGACCGTGCCTGCCCCTTGGCGAACTCCGCGAGCGCGCGCCCCTCGATCGCCATCCGGCCAGCCGCATCGGTGACCGACGGCAGCGAGCCGCCACTGATCCATCGGCGGACGGTGTCATCACTGACCCCGAGGAAACCCGCGGCATCAGAAACCCGCACGTGCGACATGTCAGAGACACTACGGCACGATGTGCGGCTTATCGCTTTAAGACCCCCCGCAGATACGGAAAAGATTGTCAGCGTGGGACTGCGCGCTCCGCGGTACGCACGATGGCGTCGATGTAGGTGTCGTAGAGCTGCACGGGAAGGTCGTGCGCCATGCCAGCGATCTCGAGGTGCTCGGCACCGGGGATGGCCCCGGCCGTGGCCCTGCCGCCGGAGCGGTGCACGAGGGGGTCGCTCAGCCCGTGGATCACCGTGACGGGAAGGTCGAGCCCGGCGAGGTCCTTGGTGCGGTCGGTCTGCGTCAGGACGGCCATCATGTGGCGGGCGACACCGCTGGCGGTCCATCCGCGGTCGTAGGTCTCGTAGGCGCGGGCGCGGGAGGCATCCTCGTCGGAGGGGAAGGCCGGGGAGCCGATGACCGCCGACGTCCGCAGCGACCTCTCGACATAGGAGTCGCGGGTGCGTCCGGCCGAGGCGAGCATCGCGGGGATGACCCGCGGGTGCTGGAACCCCACGGTCCGCCGTCCGGTCGACGACATGATCGACGTCATCGAGAGCGCTCGTTCGGGATGCGCGATCGCCATCGTCTGCACGATCATGCCGCCCATCGAGACCCCGGTGAGATGGGCCTGCTCGATGCCGAGGTGGTCGAGCAGCCCGAAGGCGTCGCCAGCCAGGTCGTCGAGGCTGTAGGGAGCTTTGCCGAGCCCGACGAAGGCGCGCACGACATCGGTCTTGCCGACCTTGTGCTGGCGCAGCTTGGTCGATCGTCCGGTGTCGCGGTTGTCGTAGCGGATCACGAGGTAGCCCCGCGATGCGAGGCGCTCACAGAACTCGCTGCTCCACCACCCCATGGGGCCTCCGAGGCCCATGACCAGCAGGACCGCCGGGTCGTCGGCCGTGCCGAATGTCTCGTAGCAGAGGTCGATGCCCGAGGGCAGGCTCGCGAACTGTTCGCCGGAGGTTGCCATCTCAGTGCTCGTAGTCGATCGAGGAGTAGGCCTTCAGCTTGCCGAGCTGGTGCTCGCTGGAGATCTTGCGGATCGTCCCGCTGCGCGAGCGCATGACTATCGACTCGGTGTAAGCCTTGCCCGCGCCGTAGCGGACCCCGTGCATGAGCTCGCCGTCGGTGATGCCGGTCGCGACGAAGAAGCAGTCGTCGGCGTTGACGAGGTCGTTGGTGGACAGCACTCGGTCGAGGTCGTGGCCCGCGTCGATCGCACGCTGGCGCTCGTCGTCGTCGACCGGCCACAGCTTGCCCTGGATGATCCCGCCGATCGCCTTGATGGCGCACGCCGTGATGATTCCCTCGGGGGTGCCTCCGACGCCGACGAGCAGGTCGACGCCCGTGTCGGGCCGTGCTGCCGTGATGCCGCCGGCGACATCGCCGTCGATGATGAACTTGATGCGGGCCCCGGCGGCGCGGATCTCATCGACCAGCCCTTGGTGTCGGGGACGGTCGAGCACGCAGACCGTGACGTCGCTGATCGAGATGCCCTTGGCTTTCGCGACGAGGGCGATGTTCTCGGCGACCGGGAGCCTGATGTCGACGACGTCGGCGGGCTCGGGCCCGGCGATGAGCTTCTCCATGTAGAACACTGCCGACGGGTCGTACATCGAGCCGCGGGGCGCCACCGCCATGACCGACACGGCGTTGGGCAGGCTCTTGGCGGTCAGGGTGGTGCCGTCGATCGGGTCGACGGCGACGTCGCACTCCGGACCCGTTCCGTCACCGACCTGCTCACCGTTGAACAACATCGGCGCCTCGTCCTTCTCGCCCTCGCCGATGACCACGACGCCGTTCATCTGCACGGTGTTGATGAGGGTGCGCATGGCGTTGACGGCGACTCCGTCGGCACCGTTCTTGTCACCGCGACCGACCCAGCGGCCTGCGGCCATGGCTCCGGCCTCGGTCACGCGGACCAGGTCGAGGGCGAGGTTGCGGTCGGGCGCCTGGGCGGCGGGCTGAAGGCTGTCCACGCGGGCATCCTACCTGTCGGGTTCTCGGGTGCGCCCGGCATCGGGAGGTGTGCGCCGTCACGGATCGCCGAGGCGTCAGCGGCCCCGTAGGCTTGGCCTGGCGTGAGGTGAGAGGACGGACATGAGCACGACTCGATCGACACGGGGAAACCCGTCGATGGGTGACATCCTGCGCTCGATGGCCGTGATCGCGTTGATCGTCCTGGCGATCTACGGGATCGGCAAGCTGTTCACGACCTCGCCCGGCGACCAGACCAGGGCCGTCGACTACGTCCAGACGGTCGAGCAGGCCCGCCCGTCAGCCGGCTTCGCGCTGCTCGCCCCGGCCGCGTTACCGGCAGGGTGGAAGGCGACGTCGGCCCGCTTCGACCCCGCCGCCTGGCACCTTGGCGTGCTGACCGACGACAAGGACTACATCGGGCTCGAGCAGGTCACGTTGAGCGTCGACCGTGCGGTGACCCGATTCGCCGACGGCAGCACGGCGGGCGGGACGGCCGACATCGCCGGCAGCACCTGGACGGTGCGCAACGGCCCCAGGGGACGCCTCACGTTGGTGCGTCATGAGGGCGAGCTCACGACGTTGATCAACGCGACGGCTCCGCGAGCCGTGGTCGAGAGCTATGTCGCGTCGTTGTCGACGTCGTGAGCAGGTGCGCCGGCTTCTGCCGCCGCGGCCAGGCGTGAGCGAGCGCCGTCGAGCCATTGCTGACAGATCGTGGCGAGCAGCTCGCCGCGCTCCCACAGGGCGAGTGACTCGTCGAGGCTCGTCCCACCCACCTCGAGCTTCTGCACGACGGCGATGAGCTCGTCGCGGGCCTGCTCGTAGGGAATGTCGGGCGTGGGTGCGGCGTCAGCCATGGAGTGCCTTCTTGCTGGACGGGGAAACAGTGAGCGTGCGTAGGCCGATCGATCCGTCGGTCACGCGAAGGGTGATGTCGGTGTCGACAGCGACCTGGCTGATCGAGGTGATGACAGTGCCGTCGGTGAGCTGGGCGACGGAGTAGCCCCGCTCGAGCGTGGCCAGCGGTGACAGCGCGCGGACCCGGGCGAGATGGTGCCCGATCTCGTCGCCCGCGCGTTCGAGGCGGTGGCCGAGCGAGCGGCGGGCGCGGTCGCGGGACTCGTGGATGACGCTCTGCTGAGCGTCGACGAGGGTGGCAGGGCTGGCGAGCACGGGGCGTGAACGGATGGCGGCGAGCCCGCGGACCTCTCGCTCGAGCATCGCCCTGACGGCCAGAGTTGCCCGCTCGCGCATGGCTGCCACGCCGACGAGCTCTTCGTGCACGTCGGGCACGATGCGTTTGGCGGCGTCGGTGGGGGTGGAGGCGCGCAGGTCGGCGACGAGGTCGAGCAGGGGGGTGTCGGGCTCGTGTCCGATGGCGCTGACGACGGGGGTCGGACAGGCGAACACCGCCCGGATGAGGCCCTCGTCGGAGAACGGCAGCAGGTCTTCGACCGAACCACCGCCTCGGGCGATGACGATGAGGTCGACGGTGTCGTCTGTCGACAGCTCGTGAAGTGCACGCATGACGTCGCGCGCGGAATCGTTGCCTTGCACGAGGGCGTGGCGGACCACGAACCGGACCTCGGGCCACCTCAGCCGCGCATTCTGCAGGATGTCGCGCTCGGCAGCAGAGTTCTTGCCGGTGATGAGACCGATGCCGCGAGGCAGTACCGGAAGGCGCTTCTTGAGCCTCGGGTCGAACAGGCCCTCGGCGGCGAGCAGCTGCTTGCGCCGTTCGAGCTGGGCGAGCAGCTCACCTTCACCCTGGGGCCGGATCTCGCGCAGGTCGAGAGACAGCGAGCCGCGCGGAGCGTAGAACGAAGGCTTGGCGTGCGCCACGACCCTCGAGCCCTCCGTGACGGGCACGGGGGAGACGTCGAGCACGCTGACGTGGCATGTGGCGTCGATCGAGATCTTGGCCTCGAGGTCACGCAGCTTGAGGAAGCACATGCCCTGGCGACGAGTCAGCTGGGCGATCTCCGCCTCTACCCACACGAGCCCGAGCCGGCCGATGTAGCCGTCGAGCAGCTGCGAGATCTGTCGCAGCGGTGCCGGCGTCTCTGCGCTCGTCTCCAGGGCCATACCGACACCCTAGGGTGCCCAGGTGACAGTGCTGTCACTCGTGGCGGCGGCCTGCGACCGGAAGGCGCTGCTCTCTCAGCGGGATCCCGAGAAGTTGCCGCGAGGCCTGCGGACGACATATCCCTTCGACCAGATCTTGTGCTTGCCGACGCGTGTGCCGGTGCGCTGAACCTCCCAGACCATGCCCTTGCCCGCGTAGATCGCCGAGTGGTAGGCGTACCCGCCGTGCAGGAAGATGAGGATGTCGCCCTTGCGCTTGGAGTGCTTGCGGACGTGCTTGCCGGCGAGCTGGGCGCCAGAGGTACGGCCGATCTTGGTGCCGGCCTTCCGGTAGACGTACTGGACGAGGCCTGAGCAGTCGAACGACCGCGGACCGTCGGAGCCCCACCGGTAGGGCTTGCCCTTCTGGTGCGTGGCCGCCTTGATGACGAGCTCGGATCGACTGGCCGAAGGACTGGTGCTGTTGGCCTGTGCGGGACCGGACATCCCGGTGAGCACGATGGTCAGGGTGAGGGCGAGGCCTGTCAGAAGGCGCGGAAAAGTACGAAAAGAGACACGGTGCATGGGTTTCCTTCGTGCACGCCTGCGAAAGATGACCTGTCGGGTTCAGACGCGAAGGTTGGCCTGTCGAACATTCTCGATTAACCCCAAAGGCTCCGTGAGGAGCCGCACTGCCGGGTCTTCCGTGCCCATCACGGTGTTCTCGACATCTGCGATCCTGATGGGCTTCAGCATGGACGCAGAGACGCCTCGGGGGAGGCGACGCAGCAACATTACCCTCGGGTCAGTGCAAAGATCAGGTGAAATCGAAGTTCGGCCAGCGATGCGCATCGGCTGACCGGGCACTCACGGGTCGTCGCCTACCATGGGAGGCATGGCTTCTGAAGTGTCTCTTGGTATGCCCTCGGTCGTCGGCAGCGTCCTGCTCGCCGACCCACGGGGCTACTGCGCCGGTGTCGACCGGGCGGTCATCACGGTCGAGAAGGCGCTCGACCTCTACGGTGCTCCGGTCTACGTGCGCAAGCAGATCGTGCACAACAAGCACGTCGTCAACAACCTCTCCGATCGCGGCGCGATCTTCGTCGACGAGCTCGACGAGGTGCCCGAGGGTGCCACTGTCGTCTTCTCGGCGCACGGTGTCTCGCCGATGGTGCATGCCGAAGCCGCCGAGCGGAGCCTCAAGACCATCGACGCCACCTGCCCGCTGGTCACCAAGGTTCACCACGAGGCGAGGCGTTTCGCGAGCGAGGGATACCGCATCCTGCTGATCGGGCACGAGGGGCACGAGGAGGTCGAGGGCACCGCCGGCGAGGCACCCGAGCACATCACCCTCGTGCAGACCCCCGATGACGTCGACGGTCTCGACTTCCCTGCGGGCACTCGCCTCTCGTGGCTCTCGCAGACCACGCTGAGCGTCGATGAGACCATGGAGACGGTGCGCCGGCTGCGCGAGAAGTTCCCCCAGCTCGAGGACCCGCCCAGCGATGACATCTGCTACGCCACACAAAATCGCCAGGTCGCCGTCAAGGAGATCGCGAAGAACGCCGATCTTGTCATCGTCGTCGGCTCGGCCAACTCGTCCAACTCGGTGCGCCTCGTCGAGGTGGCGCTGGAGGCCGGTGCCAAGTCGTCCTACCGCATCGACGACATCTCCGAGATCGACGAGGCTTGGCTCGACGGTGTGCAGCACGTCGGCGTCACCTCCGGTGCATCCGTTCCCGACGACCTGGTGCAGGAAGTGCTGGGCTACCTCGCCGATCGCGGGCACCCGGGCGCCGAGGCCGTGCGCACCGCTGACGAGAGCTTGATCTTCGCGCTCCCGCCCGAGCTGCGCCGCGACATGAAGGCCGCCGCCAACTCCTAGTCCCTTGGGGAGCATGGGCCTGGTCAGTGGCGGGGGTTGACCACTTGGGCGCTTCCTCCGCCTCGACGCTTCGGCTCGGCCACGGCGGTGAGGCTGCCGTCCCGCCCGACCTCGATGGTGGCTGCTGCGCCAATCTCGGCGGCCGACGTGAAGGTGTCTCCCGACGGGACGAGCAGCTGCCCGTACGGCTTCAACAGATCGCCGTACGCCGCGATGAACTCCGGCTCCGCCGACGTGGTGGCCGCGTTGCGTTGCGAGGCCCGCGGCGCCGCGACCGCCTCGGGGAGAGTCATGCCCAGGTCAATCCGGTTGACCAGCACCTGCAGCACGGTCGTGATGATCGTGGCACCTCCGGGCGACCCGGCGACGAGCATCACCCGGCCGCCCTTCAGCACGATCGTGGGTGACATCGACGACCGGGGCCGCTTGCCCGGCTCGAGGCGATTGGGGTCCTGGGGATCGTGGACGGCGGTGAAGTCGGTGAGCTCGTTGTTGAGCAGGAAGCCGCGCCCGGGCACCGTCATCGCCGAGCCGCCGGTCTGCTCGATCGTCAGCGTGTACGACGCCGCGTTGCCCCACCTGTCGACGACGGACAGGTGCGTCGTCGAGACGTTCTCCGTGTCAGGCTTCTCGATCGTCCTCGTGGTCGCACACCCGCGACCGTCGAGCGAACCAGCCGCGACGGGGCGCGTGGACGCCTTGGTCGTGTCGATGGTGCAGGCCCGTGAGTCGGCGAACCGCTGGCTCAGCAGCGTCCTGGTGGGTACCGGGACGTAGGCCGGGTCACCGACGAATGCCCCGCGGTCGGCGAAGGCCCGCGCTGACGCCTCGATGTACAGGTGCAGGCTCCGTGCAAGCTTCGACCCGCCGCCGAGTCGATAGTTCTCGAGGATGTTGAGCGCCTCGCCCACAGAGGTGCCGCCTGACGACGACGGCGCCATGCCGTAGACCTCGAGCCCGCGGTAGGACACCGAGCTGGGGGCCTGCTTGACCACCCGGTAACGCGCAAGATCGGCGGACGTCATCGAACCGGACGGCGCGGGCAGCGTCGACGAGGGGTCCTTGGGTGGGTTCTGAACCGTCCGCGCGATCTCCCCGGCGAGGGGGCCGCGATAGAAGGCATCAGGTCCGTGGCGGGCGATGGTCGTCAGCGTCCGAGCCAGCTCGGGGTTGCGGAACCTCGTGCCGATTTTGGGGGCATCACCGCCGGGCAGGAAGAGGCGGGCGGTCGCGGGGAACGCGGCGAACCGGGCCGCGTTGTCGAGGGTCTGGTTGCGGAACGTGCTGTCGACGACGAACCCCTTGCGGGCGAGTGCGATCGACGGTGCGAGCGAACGGGCGAGGGAACGGGTGCCGAAGCGGTCGAGGGCCGACTCCCACGTCGCCAACGTCCCGGGGACACCGACGGCAACGCCGGACGAGACCAGCTCAGGGGTGAAGCGGTACGGCTTGCCGGTCGCCGGGTCGAGGAACGCGCCGTGGGTGATGCCTGCCGGTGCGGTCTCGCGGCCGTCGATCGTGCTGACGGTGTGCCGACGGGCATCGTGGTAGACGAAGTAACCTCCGCCGCCGATGCCGGCGCTGTAGGGCTCGGACACACCGAGTGCGGAGGCCGTCGCGACCGCGGCGTCGGCGGCATTGCCACCGCCTCGCAGCACCTCGACGCCGATGCGGCTCGCGTTGGCGTCGACCGAGGTGACGGCACCACCGCTGCCGTAGGCGGTTGAGGACGAGGCCGGCGTGCTGTTCGGCGGCGCCGATGTCGCCGTCGCGCTGTCGGCCGGTCCGGTGACCACCGATAGCAGGCCGCCGGCGGCGAGAGTGCCGGCGAGTGCCGCGGCAACGCGCCTCTTTCCACGGCTCGTGTCCACATCATTGGTGGCCCGGTCAGTGGTCGAGGCGTGGTCACTCATGTCAGCTTCCCCCCGGAAGTCGGTCGTCGCCGTCGGCTCACCGTACGTCGGCCGATCGGCTGTGCCAACCCCACGGACATCCGCACCCCACCCCCAAGATGTGACGTCCACGTCACGTCTTCCTCATGATTTCGGCTGATATCTCGGTGCCTGAGGCGCCAGACCTTGGAGATTTCGGTCGAGGCGGCGGGTGCTGAGATACTGGTGTGGTGGACATCGCCCTCACCATCGTGACCTTGCTGGCGATCGTCGTGGCGGTGAGCGCGACGGCCAGCCGATTCTCGGTGTCGGGTCCCTTGTTGCTGATGGCTGTGGGCATCGTCGGCTCCTTCCTGTCGTTCGTGCCTGACGTCAAGCTGACGCCCGAGCTCGTGCTGGTGGGTCTGCTGCCGCCGTTGCTCTACGCGGCCTCGATCCGCACGTCACTGATCGACTTCAAGGCCAACCGCCGTCCGATCGCGCTGCACAGCGTCGGCCTCGTGCTGTTCACCACCGCAGGTGTGGGGCTGCTCGTGTGGGCGATGCTCGACGTGCCCCTTGCCGTCGGGTTCGCCCTCGGTGCGGTCGTGGCGCCGCCAGACGCCGTCGCCGCCACCGCGATTGCCCGGCGGGTCGGGCTGCCGCGCCGTGTCGTGACGATTCTCGAGGGTGAGAGCCTCGTCAACGACGCCACCGCCATCGTCACGGTCCGCACGTCGATCGCGGCAATCTCGGGCACGGTCACGGCGTGGCAGGTCGGTCTGGGGTTCGTCGTGTCAGCTGCTGGTGGAGTGCTGATCGGGCTCGTCGTGGCGTTCGTCGTCACCAAGATTCGCCAACGCATCGAGGACAACGTCACAGATGTGGCGGTGTCGCTGCTCACCCCGTGGATCGCGTACCTGCCGGCCGAGGCGATCCACATCAACGGCATCGACTCCCAGCCGTCGGGTGTCCTCGCGGTCGTGGTGGCAGGAATTCTCCTGGGACACAGGTCGCCACTGATCCAATCAGGCTCCTCACGCCTCTTCGAGCAGACCAACTGGGCGACGATCTCGTACGTCCTCGAGAACACCGTCTTCCTACTCATCGGCTTGCAGGTTCGCGCGATCGTCAACAATCTCGACCAGAGCAGCCTGTCGGCGATGCGAATCACGACGGCTTGCGCGGCCGTGCTCGCCGCGGTGATCGTGCTGCGCATCGTGTGGGTGTTCCCTGCGACGTTTGTCCCACGGCTGATCCCGAGAATCGCTGCTGCCGACCCTCGGCCCCCGGCAAGCACGACCTTCATGGTCGCCTGGACCGGCATGCGCGGAGTGGTGACGCTGGCGGCGGTGTTCCTGCTGCCGGCAAACACCCCGGAGCGCGAGGTGCTGGTGCTGATGGCGTTCGTCGTCACGGTCGGCACCCTGTTGATCCAGGGGCTGACCATCCCACTGCTGGTCCGGATCCTCAAGGTGCCCGGCCCTGACGAGCATGAGGACCACCTCCAGGAGGCCACGGTCTACCAGTCGGTGACCGACGCCGGGATGTTCTATCTCGACAACGACGTCGAGGGGACGGTGCCGGACGATGTCATGCATCGGCTCCGCGAACGCGCCTCCGACCGGACCAATGCCGTGTGGGAACGCCTCGGCGGTGTCGAGACCCCGAGTGCCCAGTACTCCAGCCTGCGCGCCAGGATGCTCGACCGGGAGCGTGAAGAGCTGCTCCGCATTCGTGATCTGGGTACCGTCGACCAGGCAGTGCTGACGCGGGTCATGAACGCCCTCGACGTGGAGGAGGCGATCCTGGACCGTCTCTCCGAGGGCGAGACGACCTCTGGGCGCGAGACCGATCTCCTGGCTCCGGGCGATCCCGAGGCGGCGTGCGAACACCTCAAGGCTGCGTGCGCCTACCCCGCACCGTCGACGCCCACCGGATGCGAGGAGTGTCTGCGCGACGGCGAGGACTGGGTGCACCTGCGGCTCTGCATGGAGTGTGGGCACGTGGGTTGCTGCGACTCGTCGGTGGGCAAGCACATGAGCGGACACTTCGAAGAGACCGGGCACCCGGTGATGCGAAGCTTCGAGCCCGGCGAGGCGTGGCGTTGGTGCTTCGTCGACAAGGCCAGCGGTTGAGAGTCAGCGGTTGAGGGCCAGCAGTTGAGAGTCAGCGTTCGGAGTCGCTGAGAATGCGCAGGGCGATGACGCTGAGCGCCAGCGCATGGCCGATGACCAACGTCATGCCGCGGTCGATCATCGCGGCGATGAGCCTTCCGACCAGACCGGCATCGGTAGACAGCCCGTCCACGCGGATCGCCGACGGCGCAACGAGGCAGACCACGAGCAGAGTGCCGACGAACAAGGCGGGCGGCAGGACGCCGGTGGGGAACAGCGATCGGACGTCGACGCTGAGCGGCACAGTGACGGCGATGAGCACGAAGGCAACCGAGAGAAGCAGCCCGAGGTGGCCGTCGCGGAGGTCTAGCCAGATCACGAGGGACATCGCCACGGATGCAGCGACGACCGCCTGGCGAGCGCTCAGGTCGCGCTGGGCCAGCGAAGCAGGTGTGTGCGACACCGCCTGTGACATGACTATGACGTTAGTTCATCGACGAGCTCGGGAGCCGTCAATGGACGTGGTGTCGACTCAACGAACCGGGGTGGCTCGACGGGTTCGTCGGAGACGTGCAACGACGCGAACTTGCGCGCGGTGACCAGGAATCTGGACTCGATCGAGCTGACGGCGTCGTTGTAGGAACGCACGGTGCTCTCAAGCGAGCGGCCGAGCTTGTCGACGTGACCGGCGACGGTGCCGATGCGGTCGTACATCTCGCGGGCGATGGTCTGGATCTCGCGGGCGTTGGCGGCGAGCTGCTCCTGCGTCCACGCGTAGGCGACGGTGCGCAGCAGGGCGATGAGGGTGGTCGGGGTGGCGAGCACGACCTTCTTTGCCGATGCGTACTCCAGCAGCGAGGGCTCGGCCTCGAGCGCTGCCGACAGGATCGACTCGCCGGGCTCGAAGAGGACGACGAACTCGGGGGTCTGGTCGAACTGTGACCAGTAGGACTTGGCGGCCAGCTGGTCGATGTGTGTGCGCACCTGTCGCACGTGCCGGCGAAGGTGCTCGGCGGCTTCGGCCTCGGTGTCGGCCTGCGCCGCGTCGAGGTAGGCGTCAAGCGGGACCTTGGAGTCGACGACGACGCATTTGTCGCCCGCGAGTCGCACGACCATGTCGGGCCTCAGCAATGTGTCGCCCTGGACACTGACCTGCAGCTCGAAGTCGCAGTGGTCGAGCATGCCGGCAAGCTCGGCAGTGCGCTTGAGGTGCATCTCGCCCCAACGCCCGCGCACCTGCGGCCGGCGCAGCGCGGTGGCCAGCGACGCGGTCTCCTTGCGCAGCGAGTCATTCGTGAGTCGAACCGCGCCGACCTGCTCGCGCAGCTGGGCGTGCCACTCGATGCGGCTCGACTCGAGCTCGCGGAGCCGGTCGCCGAAGCGGTCGAGGCTCTCCCGCACGGGCTCCACGGCTTGCGCGGTGGCGGCGGACGACAGGCTCAGGTCGTGGGCCGAGGCTGTTGGCGCACGCCGACCGCCGATGAGCATGCCGATGGCGAGCCCCGCGACGAGCGCGAGGAGGGCAGTGAGGAGGAGGGGGAAGGCGTCCATGAACTCAGCATGCGCCTGGCCACGGACAGTTCTGCGGACGTGCGGCAGCTCAGCCTGCCGAGCCGCCAGCGATCTCGTACGACCACAGCTCGCTGTGGCTTGAGACGGGCTTCGTGGCCTCATCACCGGCGCGCTCCGCCGCCGACCGGTGGCCCTCGGCGAACGAGGGCGAGCTCAACCACGACTGGAACGACTCCTCGTCCTTCCACCGGGTGACGACCAGCCACTGCTCGCGGTCGTCGGTGGGCTTGAGCAGCTCGAAGCCCTCGAACCCGGGGTTGCCGTCGACAGCCCCGGCGCGGGCGGCGAATCGGTGGGCGAGCTCGTCGCCTGATCCGGCGGGGACGGTGATGGCGTTGATCTTGATGACAGTCATGACAGTGACAGGCCCTTCGGGTGGGGGGGTTGCGTCGACACACGGTCCCACACACGTCGCGACGACTACATGTGGCCGGTGTCGAGGTATCGCTGGTGCCACCCGAGGGCCTCGTCGAGCAGGTGCGGGGTGTGGCGTGCGTGCGGGCGGTTCGCCTTGGCGCGGGCGACATAGTCGGTCAGCTCGTCGCGGTAGGACGGGTGCGCGCAGTGCGCGATGACGCGTTCGGCCCGGTCGGTGGGGCTCAGCCCTCGGAGGTCTGCCAGCCCCTGCTCGGTGATGATGATGTGCACGTCGTGCTCGGTGTGGTCGACGTGGCTCACCATGGGGACGATCGAGGAGATGGCGCCGTTCTTGGCCGTCGAAGGGGAGAGGAAGAAATTGAGGAAGGCATTGCGGGCGAAGTCGCCGCTGCCTCCGATGCCGTTCATGATGGCGCTGCCCATGACGTGCGTGGAGTTGACGTTGCCGTAGATGTCGGCCTCGATCATGCCGTTCATCGCGATGACCCCGAGGCGCCGCACGAGCTCTGGGTGGTTGGAGATCTCCTCGCTGCGCAGCAGGATGCGGCCTTTGTAGGAGTCGATGTTCGACATGAAGCGGTGGACCCCCGCCGTCGAGAGCCCGAACGAGGTGGCTGACGCCGCGCGCAGGGTGCCGGTGTCGAGAAGATCGAGCATCGCGTCCTGGATCACTTCGGTGTAGGCGGTGAGGTCGGTGAACTCGCTAGCGCCCAGCCCGGCCATGACGGCGTTGGCGACGTTGCCCACCCCCGACTGCAGCGGCAGCAGCGACGGAGGAATCCGCCCGGTGGCGACCTCGTGGCGAAGGAACTCGATCAGGTGCCCGGCGATGGCACGCGACTCGACCCCCGGCGGAGTGAACGGTGAGTTGCGGTCTGGCGCGTCGGTCTCCACCACGGCGACGACCTTGGCCGGGTCGACCCGTAGGTACGGCTCACCGATGCGGTCCATCGGGCCGTTGAGCGGGATCGGCCGACGGTTCGGTGGCAGGGCGGTCTCGTAGTAGACGTCGTGGAAACCCTCGAGCTCGCGGGGCTGCCAGCTGTTGACCTCGAGGATGACGCGGTCGGCCTGGTCGAGCCACGTCTTGTTGTTGCCGAC
Source organism: Aeromicrobium sp. (assembly GCF_014378035.1). Lineage (GTDB taxonomy): Bacteria > Actinomycetota > Actinomycetes > Propionibacteriales > Nocardioidaceae > Aeromicrobium. The sequence continues at coordinate 33,285 of NZ_JACMOM010000353.1, forward strand.
CGAGCTGCTGGGGATGAGGAGGCCGTCGGGCAGGATCGCCGTCACCTCGACCACGGCGACGTCGAGGTTGCCGTAGAAGCCGAACCACATGTTCTGCGCCGAATGGCTCAAATGGGCATCGACGTAGTCGACCTCGCCGCTGTTGATGAGGGCGCGAAGGGTCGGGTCGGAGTTGTAGGGAAGCCGGGTGGAGATGCCGTGTGCGGTGGCCAGGACACCGTCGACCTCGGGCGCCGTCGATGCGCCTGTCCAGAGCCCGATGCGGAAGTCCTCACCGCGCCCGTGCGCCACGGCCATGCGGGCAGCGAGGGCGGCGGGCACGGCCTTGGGGTAACCGGCCCCGGTGAATCCGCTCATGCCGACGTTGTCGCCGGGGTGCACGAACGTGGCCGCCTCCTCGGCTGCGACGACCATCGTCCGCAGCGTCGGACAGGTGATTCGGGTCATGTGGGATCCCTCCAAGCTCGGCCCATTGTCTACCCCGCGTCGGCCATCCCCCACCACCGCCGACCACACTGACGGCATCGCGGATGCGTCACAGCGACCATGCTGGCGAGGACGTCCCGGGAAAGCCCGTAGGATTGTTCCTCGTGGCTCTCAGCATCGGCATCGTCGGACTCCCCAACGCGGGCAAGTCGACCCTCTTCAACGCCCTGACCAAGAACGACGTCCTCGCGGCGAACTACCCGTTCGCGACGATCGAGCCCAATGTCGGCGTGGTCGGTGTCCCCGACTCGCGACTCGGCGCGCTCGCGGGCATCTTCGGCTCCGAGAAGCAGCTGCCGGCAACCGTGCAGTTCGTCGACATCGCCGGCATCGTGCGCGGCGCTTCGGAGGGCGAGGGGCTTGGCAACAAGTTCTTGTCGCACATCCGCGAGTCCGACGCCATCTGCCAGGTCACCCGGGTGTTCCGCGACGACGACGTGACGCACGTCGACGGCAAGGTGTCACCGTCCGACGACATCGAGACCATCTCGACCGAGCTGATCCTCGCCGACCTGCAGACCATCGAGAACGCGCTGCCCCGACTCGACAAGGAGTCGCGCAAGGACAAGTCGCTCGTCGCCGCGTACGAGGCCGCCAAGGAGGCGCAGACCGTCCTCGAGGGTGGTACCGGAGCGTTCAAGGCCGGGCTCGACCTCGGGCCCCTGCGCGACCTGCACCTGTTGAGTGCCAAGCCGCAGATCTTCGTCTTCAACTGTGACACCGACGAGCTCAGCGACGCCGATCTCCAGACCCGGATGCGTGACATCGTCGCCCCCGCCGAGGCGATCTTTCTCGATGCCAAGTCGGAGGCCGAGCTGGTCGAGCTCGGCGACGACGAGGAGGCCGAGATCATGCGAGCCGAGATGCTGGCCGACATGGGCGTCGACGAGCCCGGGCTCGACGCGCTCGCTCGTGTCGGCTTCGACACCCTGGGGCTGCAGACGTACCTCACCGCCGGGCCCAAGGAGTCGCGCGCCTGGACCATTCCCAAGGGGGCGACCGCCCCGCAGGCTGCCGGCGTCATCCACACCGACTTCGAGCGCGGCTTCATCAAGGCCGAGATCGTGTCGTTCGGCGACCTCGTCGAGGCCGGTTCGATGGCTACGGCGAAGTCGGCCGGCAAGGTGCGCATGGAGGGCAAGGACTACGTCATGGCCGACGGCGACGTGGTGGAGTTCCGCTTCAACGTCTGACTTCCTGCGTTTGCGCAGGTCAGAGCGTTATGAGTCGTATTCGAGGCCCCAGATCTCGGATGGAAGCCCCCTCACCGCTCGTGTCATCTGAATACCCGCAATCTCTGACGCGCGAATCCCGGCTCGTGCAGACCACGGTCGATCGCGGTGGAAGACGCGGGTCCATCAACAGTGTCGGGTGGATAAAGGCTGGCTTGCACTCAGCTTTCTGCACGAGTGCGTGCGTCGCGGAGCCGCGCCTTCCATCCGCTCACGGAGTGCACGGTCCCAGCCTGTTGGCCCAGTCGATCAGCACCGCCCGCGGCGCCGGGGTCACCTCACGGATTCTGGCTCGTGCGGACTCGGCCTACTACGGTGACGCCTTCGTCGGCACCGCGCGACGCCACAAGATCTGGTTCAGCGTGACCGCGAGCACGAACCCCGACCCCGCCACCGATCGACATCACAAAAAATGCGATCCCAGAAACATCGTCGGTGGATCAGGGCTCAGGTGTGGGCTCGTCCTACGAGCGGGTTGAGCTCGGAGACCGCGAGAACGCCCGGCTGCACCCCTGGCAAGAAGTCGCGCCACGTCCCGCTGATGAGCGTTGGAGACTCCACGACGCGGGCGCCGTCGGCGAAGTAGGTGGTCGCCA
>NZ_JACMOM010000354.1 GCF_014378035.1 Aeromicrobium sp.
CTCGAAAACGAACGGTTCTGGGGACCCGCGCGAGAACTGCGACACCCCGCGCATGCTCTCACCAGAACCCGTCCCAGAATCATCCGAGTCTCAAAACCGGCTGGAGACATTTCTGGAGCAGGAGTACCCTCGGCCGTCATCGGTTACGACAGGGTCTCGCGTGAGGATCCTCTTGCGGACCACGTGCGCCGGGCGCCGGCAGTCACCCCTACGGCGCTTCAGATGCTCGCGAAAGTTTAATCAGACTGTTCCGGGCGGGGACGTGGTGACCGTAGACCGAAGTCGAACCAGAGGGGGCAACGAGAAGCGGAAACAGCCGGACCACGAGGGTCAAACGGCCGTTCCGTTACGGAAGCGGTGCGACTTCGCACGATGCTGGACCGGCGTCTTTACCGGTTCATTACCGGCTTGCGGTTCAGTAGCACAAGGATGACTGCGAAGGAGTCAATTGTGAACGCACGCGTGATGGCGGCGATGATGCCGATCCTGCTCTTGGCCGGATGCTCGACCGCGAGCCCAGCGACCACCCCCACGTCGCCCGCGACGAAGGGTGCAGGAGTTCAGATCGTGGTGATTGGCGACTCACTCGCCGATACCGCCAATCACTGTCCTGGCTGCACTGGTTTCCTCGAGACGTTTCGCGATCACATTGAAGAGTCTCTCGGCGCCTCTGCCGAAGCGACGCTGCTTCTGGGGATGACCATTCCGGACGCGCAGTCCATGGTCGCGAGCGATGAAAAGGCCCGTCAGGTGATCGCTGATGCCGACGTCATCATTGTTCAGACCGGGTTCAACAACGTCATCCCTGACCCAACAACCGGCATCGGCTGCGGCGGCTCCCTCGACGGAGGTGTTGACGTGTGGGTGTCCACCACCACAACGGAGTGTCTGGACGCTGGGGTCGCAACATACGGCGACCTCTATCAGGACATGCTCAACCAGCTAAAGGAATTGAGAGACGGCAAATCGACGGTTGTTGTAGTCATGAACACGGTCGACGGAAACATCGCCCCCGACGATCCCAACGGGATGCTCGCCTACTTCCAGCCCGACAAGCAGGAGTGGGCAAAGCAATGGACGGTTGAGCAATATGAGCGCTGGAACGCAATGCTCGCCGACGAGGCGAGGGCGGCAGGCGCTTCCCTCGTGGATCTTTACCATGCCTTCAACGGACCTGACGGGACGACTCCGTTCGGGTCACTGTCTGTTGACGGCGCCCACCCATCCCAGGAGGGCAACGACCTGATCGCTCGAATGCTGGCTGAGGTCGACCTGTCGACCTTGACCGGTTAGCAGGCCGGATCGTAATCAGCGGTCCCGACAAGCGATCGCCACTCCCCGCGGGTGAGGTTGCGGCCGGCAAGGTCGCACGCAGCAGTCGTCCAGACTCGGCTCGAGCTGTCCCATACAGCGAGGACGAACTCTTTCGTGCGGAACGCGGTCGGCGTCCCGTCCTGTGTGCGCACGACCGCGCGCGATCCAGATAGATCCCACTGCCGTTCACCGTCGTCGGTCGCTGTGATCAGCGCTTCACCGTCCGCCGAGAACCAAAGGGCGTTCAGTGGGTGCGCGCCCGTCGCAACCCGCGCCACCTCTAAGCCGGAGTCGACGTCCCAGACCACAGCCGTCCCGGTGTCCGCAAACCCGGGTTCGTTCAGCGCGCCGGCGAGCCGCGTTGCTTCAGCATCGAATGTCAGATCGCTGGGCCTCGTCGCCTCTTCATCTGTCACGCTGACGGTGCGTTTAGCGGCATCAGAGATGACAACCGACCGTCCCTGCGTCAGAGCCACCCGCGACCCATCCGCCGACTCCGCACTCCCGGCACTTCCTGCATCGGTGGACGCCGGAGGATTGCCCACCTCCGACATAGGGTGGAAGGGCAGTAGCGTCGCGAACCGGTCGAACACCTCCAGCGCGATCTGGCGCGACTGGCTCGAGTCGTCCGTGGTCAGCGACTGAGCCACGAGCGCGAACGCGATGGCGGGATCTCGTTCAGTCTCCGCCAGGCCGCCCAGCCGCAGCGACTCACTCGCCGCGAGAGCGGCAATCGTCTCGGTGCGCGCGTTCACGGCCGCCAGGCGTCCCTCGACCGCCAACAGAGCACCGGTCGCTGCCGCAAGCAGCAGTACCCCGGTAGCAGCGAGGGCGACCCGTAGCCGTCGATTCTGTCGTTGCGTGCGCCTGATTTCGTTATTCACGTTGAGCGACGAGATCTCGAGGAAGCGCCGTTCGATACCTGTGAGCACCTGAGCGTGGGCTTCGGCCCACTCAAGCGCGGATTGCAGCCGAGCCCCACGGTAGAGGTTGCCGTCCGACTCTGAAGAGGCTTGCCACTCGCGCGCGTCGTGGGCGAGGTTACGTAGGAGTCGGCGCCCGGCGCGGTCCTGCTCGATCCAGGTAGACAGTCGCGGCCAGCTACGGATGAGCTGCTCATGAGCCAGCCGCAAGTCGCCATCGTCCGTGATGGTGATGATGCGTGCAGCTGCCAGCTTCTCCAACAGCTTCGGCGATACGGCATCCCTTGGTGCCCAGCTGGGAAGGAGATCGCCGTCCTCGCTGACGAGCCGCCGGAAGAGGGTGCGCGTCGCGTCGACCTCCTGCGGGGTGAGTGACTTCAGCATCCGCTCGGCCGAGAGCGCGACGGCGCCGCCGAGACCGCCCGTCCGACGGTAGCCGTCTATCGTCAGGAGGTTCCCCTCCGCATTTGACCATGTTTCAGCCAACGCGTGCGAAAGCAGAGGAAGGATGCCCGGTTGACTGTGACCCTCGGCGATGATCACGTCTGCCAGACCCGGTTCGGTCCGAGCCCCGGCCGCCTCCGCCGGCCTCTCGATCGCCAGACGCAGGTCGGCATCGCCCATCTGCCGGAGCAGTAGCGTGCGCCCCTGAGGGAGCTGGTCGAAACCGGGAATGCCGCAGAGCTCGTCCACTTTGTCCGAGCGCACTGCGACGGCCACGCTTGCGGGTGACGCCAGGATACCGCCCATTGCCAGCCCTGCTGCCCCACGATCGGTGCCGTCCACCAGCACCTGCTCTGCTTGGTCGATGATGATGACATCCGCCAGCGAAGCGCTGTCTGTTTCCAGTCGCGCAGGCTCGGTGAGCAGGACGGTCTTGCCTGCCGCTCTCAATGCCGGAACGACCCCGGCGTGTAACAACGATGACTTTCCGGCCCCCGACGCACTGACCAGAACAAGCCGACCACCGTCGCGGGAGAGCTCAGCGACTAGCTGGTCGATGTCATCCTGGCGGCCGAAGAAATACTCCGCATCCCCCACGCCGTAGGAACGAAGTCCCGGCCACGGTGCTCGAACCCCGGTCACTGACGCGTCGGCCACGTCGAGCGACGCGTCGTGCCGCAAGATCGCCCGCTCGAGCTCAGCAATCGGCTCACTCGGATCCACTCCCAGTTCGTCAGCGAGCGCACGACGCAAACGAGCAAGCGCGTCCAGAGCTTCCGACGGGCGCCCAGCCGAGTAAAGGCTGCGAGCCCACGCTGCCCAACGAACCTCCCGAAGTGGGGCGGCTGCGCAGAGACCGGCTCCATCATCAGCGGCCCGCGCTGCATGCCCCGCCGCGTGTAACGCCGACAACCGCAAGTCGATCGCGCTCTCCCGGATGTCCTGCCACCTCTCGCACTCGCTCTCGGCGGGGAGCCAACCGTTCAGGTCCGGCAGTGGGGTAGACCGCCAGGTCGACAACGCCGCGTCCGCCTTGACAACGGCCCGCATTGAGAACCCGGCTGCCATATCCGCAACCGCGCCCTCGTACGCCTCCTCGAATTTGCGGGCGTCGGTGGAAACCGTCGGAGCGAGCGAATAGCCGCGGTCGGCGCTGATGATCGAGGCCACACCGAGGAGGCGCCGCAGACGAACAATGCAACCCTGGACAACCTTTCGAAACGTCGCGGGGGGCCGCCCCGCCCACACCGCCTCACCGAAGTCATCCTCCGACGCAAGACTTCCGGACCGAACCACGAGCACACCCAGCACCTGGCCGTCTCGCGGTGAGATCTCCGCGCCGTCAACGGAGATCGGGCCCAGCACCCGCACATAGCCACGCACATCCATGCCAGCACTCTCGTCCCCGGTCGCGAGAGCGTCAAGAGGACCTGCCCATCACGCCCGCAGCACCATCAGCGAGCGGACTTGCAACGGGGCTCCTGTTTTCCGCTCGCAAGGGCGGTGCCATGCAGCAGCAAAACATTTCGAAGCAACTCCGGCAGATCTTCGCGGTCAGCAAGCTCGAGTAGTTCACCTCGCACGTTTTCCGCAA
>NZ_JACMOM010000355.1 GCF_014378035.1 Aeromicrobium sp.
CACGTCCCTCCTCGCGGAGCCGCTTGACGATGTCGCTCTTGTTCTCCGGAAGGACCTCTGCCTCGATGCGGGAGATGCCGAGGCGGCGACCGACTGCCTCGGCTGTGATCCGGTTGTCGCCGGTCAGCATCACCACCTCGACCCCTTCGGCACGCAGGGCTGCAAGAGCGTCGGCGGTCGTGTCCTTGACCGGGTCGGCAATGGCGAAGATGCCGGCAGCTGTGGCATTGACTCCGATGAAGATGGCGGTGGCTCCGTCGGCACGGAGCTCGTCGGCCCGGGCAGTCAGGGCCGTGGTGTTCATGCCGTGGCTGAGCAAGAACCCTGCGCTGCCCAGCACGATGGTCTGTCCCTCGACAGTGCCTTGGACCCCCTTGCCGGTGGGAGAGTCGAAGTCGGTGACCTCCGGGATCGTGACACCGGTGTTCGCAGCGGCTGCCACCACAGCCCTGCCGAGAGGATGTTCCGAGGCGCGCTCGACGCCTGCCGCGAGCCTCAGGAGATCATCGCGATCGAAGCCCGTGGCCGCGACGATCTGCGTGACCGAAGGCCGTCCCTCGGTCAAGGTCCCGGTCTTGTCGACCACCAGGGTGTCGATCTTCTCCATCAGCTCGAGTGCCTCAGCATTCTTGATCAGGACACCCAGCCCAGCGCCTCGACCCACCCCGACCATGATCGACATCGGCGTGGCCAGACCCAGGGCACAGGGGCACGCGATGATCAGGACCGCGACGGCCGCAATGAGGGCATGAGCCAGGCGCGGGTCGGGCCCGACCGAGGCCCAGACGATGAAGGCAATGACAGCGACTCCAAGAACGGCAGGCACGAACCAGGCCGCAACCCGATCTGCCATCCGCTGGATCGGTGCTCGCGAGCGTTGGGCACCCGCGACCATCTGGACGATACGGGCCAGCATCGTGTCGCGGCCGATCTTGTCGGCGCGGACCACGAGGGACCCGGACTGGTTCAGGGTGCCGCCGATGACGGTGTCACCTGAGCTCTTGGTGACGGGCATGGACTCGCCAGTCACCAAGGATTCATCGAGTGAGGAACGACCGTCCTCGACGGTGCCGTCGACCGGGACCTTCTCGCCGGGTCTGACACGCAGCCGATCACCGATCTGCACCAGGTCCAAGGTGACGTCCTCCTCGGCGTCCGAAGTGATCCGGTGGGCGGTCTTGGGGGTGAGATCCAAGAGGACCTTGATCGCTCCCGAGGTCTGCTCGCGGGCCCTGAGCTCGAGGACCTGGCCGAGCAGGACAAGCACGGTGATGACGGCGGCGGCTTCGAAGTACACGTCGACGGTGCCGTCCATGCTGCGGAAGGCGTCGGGGAACGCGCCGGGCGCGAGTGTGGCCACCAGGCTGTAGAGCCACGCGACACCGGTGCCGATGGCAATCAGGGTGAACATGTTGAGCTGCATGGTCTTCACCGAGACCCAGCCACGGAGGAAGAATGGCCAGCCGGCCCACAACACGACGGGTGTGGCCAGGACGAACTGGATCCAGGTCGAGGCGGTCGGGCTGATGATGTCGTGCAGTGACGGGAAGAGGTGAGCGCCCATCTCCAGGACTACCACCGGGACCGCGAGAGCCAAGGCGATCCAGAACCGTCGGCTCATGTCGGCCAGCTCGGGGCTCGGGCCGGTATGGGCCGTTGCGACGACAGGTTCGAGTGCCATCCCGGAGATCGGGCAGGCACCCGGCCCCGGCTGACGGATCTCCGGGTGCATCGGGCAGGTGTACTCGACTGCCTCGTCAGTGAGAGGTATCGGGGCTGCCGGGCCAACGGTCGGGTGGACGAAGGCCCTCGGGTTCGCTTCGAACTTCGCTTGGCAGTGCGCCGAGCAGAAGTGATACGTCGCACCGTCGTGCACGCTCGTGTGGTCGGTCGCGGCGCTGTCCACGTCCATCCCGCAGACGGGGTCCTTCACAAGATGACGAACGGGGATGTTCTGCTGGCCATCGGTATCGTTACGCATGAGGCCAGTATACCCCCCAGGGGTATATTCGGAAGAGTCGAAGGTCCCTTTCCCTGCACTACGCCGCAGGGGGCGGATCGTTCTCGAACGCTGCCCGCATCCGCAGGTCTCGAGCGGGATCGGCGGTGGTGCAGCATGACGTCAACCGGACGCGGCCCGACAGGGCGCCGACCACCAACGCGACGAGCGCCAGTGCGATCAGGCCGGCGATGACAATCTCCACGAGATCTCCGTTGGGTGGTGAGGGACTCGAGCACGGACATCCGGATCAGGTCCGGTAGTTCAGTGCAATCATCATGCCAGCCTCGGCGTGGTAGGCGTTGTGGCAATGAGTCATCCAGCTGCCCGGGTTGTCGGCCTGGAGATCCACCGCCAGCGAGGCCATCGGCTTGACCAGCACGGTGTCCTTGCGGAGCCCGCTGGGCAGCGCGAAGGTGTGGCCGTGGATGTGCATCGGGTGGGTCATTTGAGTCATGTTCATGATCTCCAGGCGCACCCGGTCGCCCTCGCTGACGAGCAAAGGGTCGTTCTTGCCGTAGGGGGCTCCGTTGATGGCCCACCGGTAGGGCATCATCTGTCCGCTGAGACGGACCATCTGGGTGGAGTCCGGTTTGCTGGTCGAGAGCCGCGAAGCCGCTGACGGCTGCAGGTCGGCGCCTTCGAGGATGGGGCCGTCGAGCTCGGCCGGATGAGCTGCGGGGTCTGGTGCGGCACCAGCGCCGGTGCGGATCAGGGCCATGGCTTGGCCTTGTTTCCCGTACGGCGAGGCGACGAGTGCACCTACGCCGTCGCCGAGGGTGACGATGGCGTCGTACCGTTCGCCCATCCCGATGTAGAGGGCTCCGGCGTCCTGGGGCCGGACCGGGAAGCCGTCGGCGTGGGTGATCGTGAGGCGGTGGCCGCTCAGGGCGACGGTGAAGATGGTGTCGGATCCAGCGTTGATGATGCGTAGTCGGACTCGTTGGCCGGGCTTTCCGTGCAGTACGTCGGGAGCGGTTCCGACTCGGCCGTTGATCAGGTAATGGGGGTACGTCACGTCGCCGGCGTCGCCGAAGGGTGGGTCGCCGCCCATCGACATCCCGCCCATGCCCATCCCGCCCATGGAGTCCGGGCTGCCTCCGGATCTGCCGGTGAGATCGGCCAGGACGTCGTCGGGAGTTCGCCCGGTGCCGTCGATCCAGTCGTCAAGGACCACGATCCATTCCAGGTCGTAGTCGCCCGGCTCGTGCGGGTCGTCGATGATCAACGGGGCATAGAGGCCGCGGTCGAGCTGTACGCCGACATGGGGGTGGTAGAAGTAGGTGCCCGGGTCCGGGGCGGTGAACTCATAGAGGTACGACGCGCCGGAAGCGATCGGATCCTGGGTGAGGCCGGGCGTACCGTCCGCGGCCGTGCGCAGAGCGATGCCGTGCCAGTGGACGGACGTGTCAGTCGGAAGCTGGTTGTCCACCCGGATCCGCAGCATGTCCCCGGCCGTGGCCCGGATCAGTGGTCCTGGTGCAGTGTCACCGAAAGCCCAGGTGTCGACCGTGGTGCCGCCCAGGTCCAGCGACGTCGTCTTGGCGGTCAGCCGGTGTTCCACCACTCGTTGCCCCGCGAGCGGCTGCAGTCGTGCGGCCTTGGCGAACGCCGAAGGGGCGGCCGCGGGTGGGTGTGAGCAGGCTGTCAGGGCGCCTGTGCCGGCTATGGCCAGCCCGCCGAGGAGCAGCCCACGTCGTGAGATCTCGTGCATGGTTTCTCCCGGTCCGAGGCCCGGTTCCTTGGCAGAAACCCGAGGGCCATCTCCAGCGTCGGTCGATCGTCTCGAGTTCTGACCCCCATTTGATGAAGATCCGACGAAGGTCGCTGGCGACGGCTGACGCCTCTCGTTCGCTGCCCGGGCAGGTCCGGATTGTCGGCTCGAATCGACTATGGACTAGCCAGCGCCAGCCGTACGGTGAAGGTGGCGCCGTGTCCTGGTCCGGGGCTGGCGGCCGTGAGGGTGCCACCGTGCGCCTCGACGATGGCCTTGCTGATGCTGAGCCCGATCCCGGAGCCGCCTCGGTTGCGGTCCCGGGCGGTGTCGACTCGGTAGAACCGGTCGAACAGGTGGGTCAGGTGCTCGGGTGCGATCCCTTCGCCGGTGTCGGCGATCGCGTACTCGACCCAACGGTCGCGGCAACGGCATCTGAGGGTGACGGTGGCACCGGGCGGGGTGTGTCGCAAGGCGTTGTCGAGCAGGTTGCCCAAGACCTGGCCGATGCGATCAGGGTCTGCCAGCACGGGGTCGTTGGTGGTCAGATCGGTGTCGAGATAAACCCCTTTTGCCACGAATCGATCCCGGGCGCTCTCGGATGCGGCGGTGGCCAGGGTGCTTGCCGCGACCCGCTGCCGGTGGATGTCGAGGGTGCCCTCCTCGGCCTCGGACACTGCGGCGATGTCTTCCGCGAGCCGGCCAAGTCTGCGGGTGCTGAGTCGGATCACGCTGAGTGTGTCCCTGTCCAGACTGCGGACCCCGTCCTCGACGGCCTCCAGGTGAGCGTCGACGGTCGCCAGAGGCGTCCGCATCTCGTGTGCGAGGTCGGCCAACATCCTTCGCCGGGTGGCCTCGACGTTTCCGAGTCGTTGTGCCAGGGAGTTGTAGCTGTTGGCAAGGGTGGCGAACTCGGCGCCGAGTCCGGGGTCGGCGACTCGGTCGTCGTAGCGTCCGGCGGCGACCTCGGCGGCCGCTGAGGCCACCTGACCGATCGAGCGTTTCACCCGGCGGGTGAAGTACCACGTAACTGCCAAGGCGGTGGCCGTCGCCGCCAGGAGCGCGACCGAGATCGAGATCAGCAGCGCGGAGCTGAAGGCCTCCTCGACGTGGTGGGCTTCGGTCGCGGTGTGCGAGATCCCGGCACGATTCAGGTGGACGCGAAAGATGCTGGGGCCCACGAACGACGCCACAACCCACGTCGTCACGGCCCCGGCCACGAGCACCAGGGCCTGCGCTGCGAGAAGTCGGGCGGCGAAACCTGCTCGACCGCGAACGCGATCGCTCATTGGCCTGTACCCATCCGGTAGCCGATTCCGCGCACGGTGCGGACGTACATGCTGTCTGAGGCATCGTCAGCCAGCTTCTGGCGCAGGTGGCCGATGTGAACGTCAACCAGGTGCTCGTCCCCCACCCAGGAAGGACCCCAGACGTCGTCGATGAGCTGACGCCGGCTGAAGGCCATCCTGGGCCGTCCCGACAACGCCGCCAGCAGGTCGAACTCTGTCCGGGTGAGGGCGACGGGCTCACCATCGAGCCAGACGTCCCGTCCGGCCGTATCGATGCTCAAGGCACCAAATGACCGCAGCTGGACAGGTGGTTCACCCGCGCCGGCCAGCTCTGCGGACTGTCGCGGCCGGCGCAGCATCGCGTGTACTCGTGCCATCAGCTCGCGGGGGCTGAACGGCTTGGTCAGGTAGTCATCGGCGCCGACAGACAGCCCGATCAGGACGTCGATCTCGTCGCTGCGCGCAGTGAGCATCACGATGTACGCATCGGAAAAGGTGCGGATCTGGCGACAGACCTCGACACCGTCCAGGCTCGGCAGGCCGAGGTCGAGGACAACAACGTCGGGATCGACGTCGCGAGCGAGTGCCACGGCGTGGAGTCCGTCGTGGCTGATCGAGGCTTCGAAGCCGTCGCGTTCGAAGTAGCTGCCGATCAGGGCTGCCAGGGCAGCTTCGTCCTCCACCACCAGAGCCCGCATCCCGGACAGCGGCCACTGCTGGGACGGCGTCGCTCCGGCCGACTGGGCCAGGGGCTGGGGACGGCGGGGCTTCGGCATGGCGTTCATGCTGCCAGCCAAGGGCCGGTGCCACCGCGCGATGGTCACCAGGGGGCCGATTCTTCAGTGAACCTTCACAGAATCACGACCGGGGGCCGATGTTCGGGGGCCACAGTGGAGACAACAGACAACAAGGAGTTGAGACCGATGATGGGTTGGTACAACGACGGAGGCATGGGCGCCGGCGTTTGGATCGCGATGATCCTGATGATGAGCCTGTTCTGGGGAGCCGTGATCTTCGCCGGCATCATGATCTTCCGAGGCACCAACAACCGCAGCGACCGCGAGAGTGTGCGTTCCGACCGGCCGACCCACCGCGATCCGGTGGACATCCTCGACGAGCGGTTCGCCCGCGGCGAGCTCGACAACGAGGAGTACGAGGCCCGCAAGGCGGCCCTGCTGCGCAGCAAACGCTGAGCCAGCGGTCCGTCCGTCACGCCCCATGGTGGCGTGACGGACGCACGGTTGCTGGTGATGCCGTCCTGTCGTTCAGGATCGGCCGAAGAGCCTGCCGAAGAAACTGTTGCCGCTGCTCGAGCCAGTGGCCGCGGCCTTCTCGGCCTTGCTGTGCCCTCCGGGGCACCACTGTCCAGCCGGGACAACGGCCTTGACGTTCGCGATGTGTTGGCCGCAACCGGCCCAGGTGGTCTTGCCGCAGGTCTTGCATCGGGCTGCTCGGCACATGGGTGAATCTCCGTTCGGTGGGTGAGGTGTGGTGACTGGTCAGCTGTGGGAGAAGCGGATGTCGGGCAGCACGCGGGTCAGCCAACGCGGGACCCACCAGGCTGCGTTGCCGGTGAGGCGCAGGAGCACCGGGAGCAGGACGAGCCGGATGAGGAATGCGTCGAGAAGCACCGCGACGCCCAGCACGATGCCCATCTCCTTGGGCGGCAGCGGCCCGGACAGCGCGAAGGTGAAGAACACTGCCACCATCACGGCTCCGGCAGCGAAGATGACCCTGCCAGAATGCGCCAACGAGCCGACCATGGCCTCTTTCGGGTCACCGGAGTGTTCGTAGTGTTCCTTGGCCGAGGCGAGCAGGAAGACGGTGTAGTCCATCGCGATCGCGAAGATCATCGCGAAGAAGAACACCGGCGCCCAGGCGTCGAGGAAGCCCTGGGGCTCGAAGCCCATGAAGTCGGCGCCCCACCCTTCTTGGAACACCAGGCGCGCGACGCCGAAGGCCGCCGCCGTCGAGAGCAGGCTGGCCAGCGTCCCGAGGAGGGCGATGAGCGGAGCCTGCAGCGCGACGAGCAGGAGCACGAAGCCAAGCGCGAGGATCACGCCGATGACCAGCGGGGTGGAGTCGTCGAGCTGCGTCTTGAGGTCGAGATTCTCGACCGCGGCACCGCCGACGTACGCCGACGGGGGTAGGTCGGCGCGGAGCCGGTCGACGGTGTCGCTGAGCGCGGGGTCGGACGGGTCGACGGTTGGCACGGCTTGGATCAGGGCGTACGACGACCCGTCATCGGCGGGCATGGCGGGCATGGCACCGGCGATGCCGGTGTCGTCGGACAGTACGGCGGTCGCGGTCGTCGCGTCGGTCTTGTTCACCACGATCGTGAGCGTGCCCGGGGCGCCGTCGCCGAACGCTTGCTGGACCAGGTCGTAGCCGACGCGCGCAGAGGAATCCTCGGGCAGCACCTTGATCGAGGGCATTGCGGTCTTGAGGCCAAGCACCGGGGCGGCCAGTGCCAGCAGCACCACGAGGGCTGCCAGGCCGAAAGCTACGGGATGCTCCCAGAGCCGCTCGCCCCACGCGGCGAACTTCGCCGAGCGGTGCTCGTTGGAGCGCGACCACGGCAGCGAGAGCTTGTTGATGCGCAGGTCAAGCTTTGCGAGCACGAGTGGCAGGAGCGTGAGCGTCGCGGCGAGCACGAAGACGACCGAGAGCATGATCCCGCCGGCCATCGAACGAAAGGACGGGGAGGGCACGAGCATCACCGCGGACAGCGAGATCAGCACAGTCGCGCCGGAGAGCAGCACGGCCTTGCCGGCGGTGTCCATGGTCTCGGCGATCGCGAGACGCGGCGTGCTGCTCGCCCGGGCCCGGGCCGCACGGTAGCGGACCACGATGAAGAGGGCGTAGTCGATGCCAAGGGCTAGCGCGAACATCATCGCGAAGTTCATCGCCCAGATCGAGACCGGGACCAGGTGGTTGATCAGGACCAGGGATCCGGCGGAGGCCACGAGCCCGGCAAGCGTCAGGATCAGGGGCAGGCCGGCGGCCACGAGGGCTCCGAAGGCCAGGACCAGTATCGCGAGCGTCACTGGCCAGGAGACCATCTCGGACGTGAGCATGGCGGAGAGGTTGGCCTCGTTGAAGTCCGACCAGAGCAGTGAGGCGCCGGTCGGGTTCACCTGGATCCCGGAGGTGGAGAGGCTCTGCAGCGGGCCCTTGAGGTCGTCGGCGACCCGGACCATCTCGTTGGGATCGGCATTCGCTCCGGCCACGAGGACCGCGGTGGTGCCGTCCTGGCTCAAGGTGGCACCGGGCCGGGGCTGGATCACTTCGGCGACACGCGCGTCCTTCTCGAGCATGGCGGTGGCGCGGGCGATCACCCGCTTTGCGGCAACAGAGGTCAGCGGGCCGTCGGTCGAGTGCACGACGACCTGGATCGCGGTCGGGGAGCTGCCGCCGGAGTGCTGCTGGGCGAGCTCGCGGGC
>NZ_JACMOM010000356.1 GCF_014378035.1 Aeromicrobium sp.
ACGGCTACCGCCGCCGAGCCCCTCGATCTCACGAGCCCGCAGCCGGTGGGACAGGCACCAACAGTGGTTGGCGCGGCGGGTGCGGTTAATGACGTCAGCGAAGTCCTCGAAGCGGTCAGGTGTCACCGAGTGCGTCTCCCACGTCATGGGACCACTCCATCACAGCCGCCGACACCGGGGCCCGATCCCTGTGCGGGACAGGTTTGCGAACCGAAACCCCGGAATCCTCACGGTCCTCCGGTCGTTATGTAAACCAGAAGCAAGGTCGAGATCGGGAGGATACATGGCAGCGAATGTCCAGTTCGAGGACGACAACGGACAGGTGGTGCGTTACGTCCGTCACGCCAACGGCGGCGGGCTGGTCTCACCGCAGGCGCGGGTGCACGAAGGTGCCTTGGTGGCCTCGACGGCCTACGTCGAAGCTGGCGCGCAGGTGGGCGACGGCTCTCGGATCGGCGCAGGCAGCTGGCTGGATCACGACGTGATCGTCGGGGAGAACGTCGTCGTCGCAGGGAACGTGCACCTCGGCCCTCGCACGCGGGCTGAGGACGGGACGTGGATTGGCACGGGAGCGCGCGTCGGGTCCGACGTTGTGATCGCACGCTGTGCGCGGGTAGCACCCGACGCCGTCGTCCGTGACTTAGCCGTCGTGCGTCGTCGCGCAGGCTCCGGTGGCTCGGAGTTCAGGATCGCGGCGTAGACCGGGTTGTGCCCGTTCGAGCAGGGCCCGGGCGGTCAAGCGTTGGCGACACCGATCAGATCGTCCTAAGCCGTTCCGCCTACGGGGTCAGGATGCAGTCGCCGCAGGTAGCATCCGTCGATGCTGATCGGACCTCGCTGGCGCGGTAGATAAGACAGCAGCTCGATCGTCGAAAATTCTTTCCCGATGGGCTGTTGGTCGGATTGAGTTCGGGGTCGTGCAGCAGTGCGTTGGCTACTGCTCGGCTGGCGGGCAGTAAGTCGCTGCGTTGGCTGCTGATGAGGGTCGCGGCGCCGTTGATAGCGGAGGCGATGTTGCCTTGCAGGACCAGGCGCGACACAGGCACCGTTGCCGCGACGGCATCGGTCAGCGCGCGGATAAGGCCGTTGATCAGGATCTCGCGCAGCAGCGCCGCGTCTTTGGCAGTGTCGATGGGCTGGTGACTCAAGGCCGCTCCCGTTATGTCGGGTATGGACAGCGGGAAGGCTCCGCCAAGCTGGTCTTGCCACCACACCCTGGACAGATCCGTGCAGGGTAGATGACCGGTTGTCACGACGAATGCGAGAGCAGGGGAGATGAGCCGAGCGACGAGGCCAAGGTGGGTCACCGAGGCGGCTACCTTGTGCTCGATCCGCTGGACGGGCCGCCCGGCGGCGAGCGCGGCTCGGACCGCATCGATGCGCGTCATCATCAGGCCCGGTTGCTCGACGAGGTCGAGCAACGGCCGCCATGGCTGGACCGGGATCGCATCGGGAGGATGGATTCCGACGGCGAAGAACGGGCCCAGCGCCGCTATGCCACCGGTTACGTCGCGCAGTGTGGGCCGGTCCTCGGGTATGCACCTGCTCACCGCGACGCCCCTATCGACTCACGGTCGGGTTCGGCCGGGGCCCTAACGTCGGGTTCGACCAACCGCTCGAGCAGTTCTCCGACGATCAAGCCGGTGGTGGTCCAGATGAGCAGCATGTTGATAATCGAGTCCGAGCGTAGGCGGTTCCCTATATCTACGACAGGTCACAGTGGATCTTCGTTGTTTGCTAGGCAAACCATATGCCTGACCACCACCTGAACTTCACGGACCTGACCATCAAAGACGAGGTCGCCACCGTGACTGCGCCGCGGACGCAAAGCTCGTAAGCCGATCGATCTACGGGCACGTGCGATCGCCACCACGTTGCCAGGTCTCTCTTGCGTTACCCATCCACTCACTCCCGATCGAGATGGTTGGGGCTTCAAGATGCGCCTAGATTGCTCGCATGTCGAACGAGCCAGCTATCGAAGAGGCAAAGCCACCGGACGCAATCGCGTTCCTCGTCCGCGATGCCCGGCGGAACGTGATGGGGTACTCCTGGCGTCTTTGGTGGGGCCGGACGTCGTTCTACATGAAGCCCCGATATGCGCCTCTCGCTGGACTTAAAGTCAGCATGCATGGCCCCGACCCTCGTCACGGCCTGCCCGGCTTCAAAGTCGACTTCGATCGAGCTGCTCTCCCAGGAGCACGTTTGGCTGGGGGCGTCGCCGTCGCTCACTCCGACACGTTGCCAGCCCGGTTCCCTGGGCGACCTCTGGCCAACGGGCGCGCTCTCCACGTCGCGCGAATCCGCCACCCGTGGGTGATGTTCCACCGAGGCGTGCCGTCGGCCCCGACACCAACGGTTCCCAAGGGCAACGCTGTCGCTCCGGTAGTCCGGCCACCTGAGCAGACGTACGCCGTCGATGTCGACATCTATGTCTGTGAGAGGGAACCGTTCTGGCCCAATGAGACCAAAGCTCGCATAGCCGACGCTGCGTTCGGACCGTTGCGCAACGCCGCTGGGCAGTACCTAACGGCCGTCGCCCACCACCGCTCGGTGTTGCGTTCTCCGTCACCCGAAGGGCTGATACGCGGCCACCCGGAGGGCGCTGGCGATCTCGTGCGCGGACTCGGACTCCGCGTCGACCAAGGCGTCCTTTGGGTCTGTGAACAGCTGCTGTCAAAGGCTCAGTTAATCACCGCTGCCAAAAAGCTGGATTCCACTTGAGCATCGCCCGTCTATTCGTGAGCTGATCGGTGACCGGTCACCGATCCGGCTACGAGACGAGCTCAGCGGTTGTGCCGAGCGGCTGCATGCTCCGTTGACCGTTCCGGTTGTGGGACGAGCGAACGGTCGATTTGTCCAGTTTAGGTAATCCTTATCTGGTGAGGCGCTGCCCGACGTAGAGTCGTTTCTTGACCTCTTACCAGAAGTTGCGCGCTGACTAATGCGGTTCTAAGGGGACCAGGATGTCTTTGAAGACACGTAAGTCCGAGAGTCTGCTGGAGGCTGTGCCGGACGTGCCCACGACCACATTGCCACGAACCAACGCATCGGGTCCTGCGGTCTGCTTGCTGTGCTCGTGGAGATGGGCGTGAGGAGTCCGCGGACGGCTACTTCTCCCGAGGCGGGCGTCGGGGCTGGCAGGGCGGTTGTTGCAGAGCACAGTTTCGAGCAGATCAAGGCCCGTAGCGCCTTGATGGAAGCGATCTTCAGCAGCGCGTACTTCTGGCAGATGGCCACTGACGCGGCCGGTGTCATCCAGATCTTCAACGTGGGCGCGGAGGCGATGCTGGGCTATGACGCGGTCGACGTGGTGGACCGGATCACCCCCGCGGACATCTCCGACCCCGAGGAGCTCATCAAGCGGGCGGCGGAGCTCAGCGTGGAGCTGGACACCGCGATCGCGCCGGGTTTTGAGGCGCTGGTCTTCAAGGCCAAACGCGGCATCGAGGACAGCTACGAGCTGACCTACGTCCGCAAGGACGGCAGCCGCTTCCCGGCCATCGTCTCGGTGACCGCGCTGCGAGACGCGCAAGAGGACATCATCGGGTACCTGCTGATCGGGACCGACAACACCGCGGCCAAGGCCCGCGGCGCCCTGTCGGACGCCATTGTCAAGAGCGCGTACTTCTGGCAGATGGCCACTGACGCGGCTGGGGTCATCCAGATCTTCAACGTGGGCGCCGAGGCGATGCTGGGCTATGACGCGGTCGACGTGGTGGACCGGATCACCCCCGCGGACATCTCGGACCCCGAGGAGCTCATCAAGCGGGCGGCGGAGCTCAGCGTGGAGCTGGACACCGCGATCGCGCCGGGTTTTGAGGCGCTGGTCTTTAAGGCCAAACGCGGCATCGAGGACAGCTACGAGCTGACCTACGTCCGTAAGGACGGCAGCCGGTTCCCGGCGATTGTGTCGGTGACCGCGCTGCGAGACGCGCAAGAGGACATCATCGGGTACCTGCTG
>NZ_JACMOM010000357.1 GCF_014378035.1 Aeromicrobium sp.
TCCGAGAGTGGTCTCGGCCGGGCGGTCTTCCACCGGGGTGTCGTTCAGGCGTTCCTCGATCAGGTCGACCAGGCCGCTGCCGAAGTCGGGCGACACACCGGGGGTCGGCACACGCACCGCCGTGATGCCGAACTTCTCGCTCGTCTCCATCGCTTCGTTGTCGAGGTCCCACATGACCTCCATGTGGTCGCTCACGAAACCGAGCGGAACGATGACGACGGCACGGATACCGCGGGCCGGCAGCAGGGCGATCGCGTCGTTGATGTCGGGTTCGAGCCACGGCATGCTGGGCGGGCCGCTGCGGGACTGGTAGACAAGCTGCCACTGCGTCTTGAGCGGCACCGAGGAATCGTCCGGTTCCACGAGGGAGTCCATGACGACCTGGGCAACGGCGCGGTGCTGGGCCTCGTAGGCACCGCCCTCGCTGAAGCCGCGCTCGGGCGGGCCACTCTTGTTCGCATCGGTCATCGGGATGGAGTGGGTCGAGAACAGGATCTCGACCTCGGTGTCGACGTTTATGCCGGGGACAGCTGCCACGACGTCAGCCAGTCCCTGGGTCACGCCGGTGATGAACGGGGTCACGAAACCAGGGTGGTCGAAGAACTGGCGGATCTTGTCGATGTGCACGACGTTCGTCAGACCGGTGTCGCTGAGGGCCTTGGCGAAGTCTTCGCGGTACTGGCGGCATCCACTGTAGGAGCTGTAGGCACTCGTGGCGATCGCGAGGAGGCGATCCCGACCCTTGTCGTGGGCTTCGCTGATCGTGTCCTTCAGGTAGGGCGCCCAGTTGCGATTGCCCCAGATGACCGGCAGGTCGATGCCGCGCCGGTCGAGCTCCACCTGCAGTGCCGCCTTGAGCACGCGGTTCTGGTCGTTGATCGGGCTGATGCCGCCGAAGTGGCGATAGTGCGTGGCGACCTCTTCGAGGCGTTCCTCGGGGATGCCGCGGCCTCCGGTCACGTTGCGGAGGAATGGGATCACGTCGTCCTGGCCTTCGGGTCCGCCGAAACCGGCCAGCAGCACTGCGTCGTAAGCGGTCATTACTGAAGCACCTCGACCAGCTCGGCGGTGGAGATGCGGCGTCCGGTATAGAACGGGATCTCCTCGCGCACGTGGCGGCGGGCTTCAGTGTCGCGCAGGCCGCGCATCAGGTCGACGAGCTCGGTGAGCTCGTCGCTCTCGATCGGCAGCAGCCACTCGTAGTCCCCGAGGGCGAAGGCGGAGACGGTGTTGGCGATTGCACCGCGGTAGGCGGCGCCCTTGCGGCCGTGGTCGGCGAGCATCCGGCTGCGGTCTTCGTCGGGCAGCAGGTACCATTCAAAGCTGCGCACGAAGGGGTAAATGGTCATCCAAGCCTTCGGCGCGACGCCGCTCAAGAATGCCGGCACGTGGCTCTTGTTGAACTCAGCGTCGCGGTGCACTCCCATGGCGTTCCACGTCGGCAGCAGGCTCTTGAGCAGGCGGCTGCGGCGCAGCTCGCGGTTGGCCCACTGCAGGGTCTCGGCCTCAGGCGCGTGGGTCCAGATCATGACGTCGGCATCGGCCTTGAGACCGGAGACGTCGTAGAAGCCGCGCACGGTGACGCCTTCGGCTTCGATGAGGGCCACGACGTCGTCGAGCTCATTCACGGCGTGTGGTACGTCGCGACCGTCGAGGTCGTCGGGGTTGTGCGGGTCTTTTCGCAGAACGGTAAAGAGGGCGAACCCTTGCGGCGAGGCCGCGGGTCCCTCGGAATCGGTGGGATGGGTGGGCTGGACGCTGGTTACTGCCTCTCCGGCAGCCGGGTGAGTCATGGGTCTAGTTTGCTCCGAATTGCGCCGGGTACCAAAACCTGCCGTGCGGTTCCTGTGAACGAGCCGAACCGGGTTGATCGAAACTAACGGTTCTTAGCGACGGCGGAGGCACCGAACCAGACGATGATGCCGACGACGGTCGCCGCTCCGAGTGCGATTCCTGCGA
>NZ_JACMOM010000358.1 GCF_014378035.1 Aeromicrobium sp.
CCAGGAGGCCGGGGGGCGGGTCCGGGCTGCCGGCGGCCCGCGGCCAAGGCTTTGGCCTCCCGTCGCACGTCATCAAGAGGCAACGACACGTGATGGCGACACGCTGACGAAGGTGCGGCACGCGAGCAGCAAGGTCTGCGCCCACGTCGCAGCATGCGCCGTCCCCGCAGGATTCATCGTGCGCATGACCAGCGGCGCGGAATCGCCCGCTCGCGAAGGCTGAGGACCAGCCCGGCTCGCCGTACGGCTCAGACACCGATGACCGGGACGCTGGGGAGCGGCAGCCCGTCAGGAGGTCGGGCCAACGGACCAGGCTGACCAATCTCGTGATTCCGACGTGACCACCTGAGATGACTCGCTGTAACTATTGACTTGCAGCCCACCGATCGATATCTGAGTTTGGTAACACTTTGATTAAGCAGCGCCACAATGCTGTCCGGTGACACCGCACTGGTGATAGTCATAGGGAGCGCGCGCCAGCGTGCACATGTCAAACACAGGAGGAATCCATGCGACTCTCTCGGCGTACCCGCCTTGCGGGTGTGGCGTTGATCGCGGCCGGCAGCCTTACCCTGGCAGCCTGCGGCGGCGGCAGCGACGGAAACAGCGGCGGCAGCAGCAGTTCCGTCATCACCGTCTACGGCACCAACCCACAGAACCCGTTGATCCCCACGGCGACCAACGAGGTGGGTGGCGGCGATCCGATCCAGAACCTGTTCGCGGGTCTTGTGGCCTACAAGGCTGACGGGTCGGTCGAGAACGAAGTTGCAGATTCCATCAAGTCCGACGACAACCTCCTCTGGACCATCAAGCTCAAGGACACGAAGTTCGAGGACGGCACCCCAGTCACCGCCCAGTCGTTCGTCAAGGCCTGGAACTACGGTTCGGTTGCTGCCAACAAGCAGCTCAACAACTACTTCTTCTACCCGATCGAGGGCACTGACGACGTCGGCAACACGACCGACGGCGCCAAGGAGATGTCCGGCCTGAAGGTCGTCGACGACAAGACGTTCACGATCAAGCTCAAGGCACCTGAGTCCGACTTCCCGCTGCGTCTGGGCTACTCCGCCTACTACCCGTTGCCCGACAAGGCGTTCGACTCAAGCGGCAAGATCACCAAGGCCTACGGAGAGCACCCGGTCGGCAACGGCCCGTACCAGCTCACCAAGAAGGGCTGGGAGCGCAACAAGCAGATCGCCATGGTCCCCAGCAAGACCTACACGGGAGTCCACAAGCCGAAGAACGGGGGGCTGACCTTCAAGTTCAGCAACTCGGCCGACTCCGCCTACACCGACGTGCAGGCCGGCAACCTCGATGTGCTCGACCAGGTCCCGCCGAGCGCGCTGACCACGTTCGAGACGGAGAGCGGTGTCAAGGCGTACAACGAGCCCGGATCGAACTTCTCCTCCTTCACCATTCCGGAGCGGCTCGCGCACTTCAAGGGCCCTGAGGGTGAGCTTCGTCGTGCGGCGATCTCGATGTCGATCAACCGTGAGCAGATCACGGACAAGATCTTCAACAAGTCACGCACGCCTGCCACCGACTTCACCTCCCCAGTGCTCGACGGCTGGACCGGAGAGGTCGCCGGCAACGAGGTGTTGAAGTTCGACGCCACCAAGGCCAAGGACCTCTGGGCCAAGGCAGACGCCATGTCCAAGTGGTCCGGCAAGTTCCAGCTGGCCTACAACAACGACGGTGCCGGCAACAAGGAGTTCGCCGAGGCCGCGACCAACCAGATCAAGAACACCTTGGGCATCGACTCGTCGGCAAAGCCGTACGCGACGTTCGACGCACTGCGCAAGGACGTGACCGATCGCACCATCAAGGTTGCATTCCGTACAGGTTGGCAGGCCGACTACCCGTCGATGCTCAACTACCTCGGACCGATCTACGCGACCGGCGCCGGTTCCAACGACGGTGACTACAGCAACAAGACGTTCGACAAGACCGTCTCTGAAGCGTCCGCAGCCGATGGCGACGCGCGCTACAAGCTGATTGGTGATGCGCAGGCAATCCTCATGAAGGATCTGCCGGCCATCCCGCTGTGGTACCAGAACGCCACGGCCGTCACGAACCCCGACATCAAGGGATTCGTCTTCACCTGGCAGCAGAAGCCGGAGTACTACAACCTCTCGAAGTAGTCCGCGCACCGTACGTTCGCTGGGGGCAGCACACCTGCTGCCCCCAGCGACCTATGGTGGGACCGCGCGTCGTGCGATCCATGACGCCGTAATCCAGGAGGCACCATGTGGTGGTACATCGGCCGGCGGCTGCTCCAGACCATTCCCGTCATCCTCGGAGCCACGCTCCTCATCTACGCACTGGTCTTCCTTCGGCCCGGTGACCCGGTTCTGGGTCTCTTCGGTGACAAGCCCGTCTCAGACGCCGTCAAGGCCCAGATCGAGGCGCAGTACCACCTCGACAAGCCCTTTCTGGTGCAGTGGCTCTACTTCCTCAAAGGGGTCGTGACCCTCGACCTCGGCACGTCGTTCGACGGCCAGTCGGTCATCTCGCAGATCAGGGACACGTTCCCGGTCACTGTCACTTTGGCGCTGATGGCCCTCGCGTTCGAGCTGGTCTTCGGCATCGTGCTCGGCACGATCGCCGGCCTGCGCCGCAACGGCTTCTTCGACTCCTCGCTGCTCGTGCTGTCGCTCGTGGTGCTCTCCGTCCCGATCTTCGTGGTCGGCTTCGTCTTCCAGCTCGTCATCGGGGTCAAGCTGGGCTGGGCCCCGCCGACGGTCGGCGGCGACTGGTCGGCCGGCAAGCTGATCCTGCCCGCCGTCGTGCTGGGCATCGTCGATCTTGCCTTCGTCCTTCGCCTCACCCGCACCTCGGTCGCCGAGTCGATGGGTGCCGACTTCGTTCGCACAGCCCGCGCCAAGGGTCTGCCAGAAGGGCAGGTCGTGGTCAGGCACGTGCTGCGCAACTCGCTCATTCCGGTGGTCACCTACCTCGGCGTCAACCTCGGCGCCCTGATGGCTGGCGCCATCATCACCGAGGGCATCTTCAACGTGCCGGGCATCGGCAACCTCGCGTACCGGTCGATCAACAAGGGAGACAACCCTACGGTCGTGGCCATCGTGACTCTCATCGTCCTGGTCTACGTGATCATGAGCCTGCTGATCGACTTGCTCTACGCCGTCCTCGATCCAAGGATTCGTTATGCCTGAGACCTCGCTGCCCGGCCAGGAACGTTTCGTCGCTCCCCTCGCCGAGACTCCACTGCAGGCCGTCGACGCCGTCACGATCGATGCCGCCCCCGAGAGTCAGTGGAAGGAGGCGTGGAAACGACTCCGCAAGGCCCCACTCTTCTGGATCTCTGCCGTGATCATCCTGCTGATCGGTGTCGTGATTGCCCTCCCGGGACTCTTCACCAACGCCGACCCGAACTACAGCGACCTTGGGCTCAGCTTCGGCAAGCCCAGTGAGGGACATCCCTTCGGCTTCACGCAGCAGGGCGGAGACGTCTGGGCCCGTACCCTTTATGGCGCTCGAGCCTCAGTGGCGGTCGGGGTGCTGACAACCATTCTGGTGACGTTGGTCGGCATCGTGACGGGTGCGCTCGCGGGCTTCTTCGGCGGCTGGCTCGACGCGATCCTTTCCCGCGTCGCCGACATCTTCTTCTCGATCCCCCTGCTGCTCGCGGCGATCGTGATCATCTCGGTCATCAACAACATCCAGCCCGACCGCGGGTTCTGGGCGTCGGTCATCATCGTTGTGCTCGCGCTCGCCATCTTCGCGTGGCCGCAGATCACCCGTCAGATGCGCGGAGCCGTCCTCGAGGTCAAGAACCTGGAGTTCGTCGACGCGGCCACCGCCATCGGGGCATCGCGGCTCAAGAACCTGGTGCGACACATCGTGCCCAACGCGTTGGCGCCGGTCATCGTGACGGCAACGATCTCCCTCGGCGTGTTCATCGTCGCCGAGACGTCGCTGTCGTTCCTCGGGCTGGGGCTGCCCACCAACGTCGTGTCGTGGGGCAACGACCTCTCAGCCGCACAGAACCAGGTGCGCTCCGGGCAGCACCTCATCGTCATGTGGGTGCCGGCAACGGCACTTGCCCTGACGGTGCTCGGATTCATCCTGCTGGGTGAGGCTGTCCGCGAGGCGCTCGACCCGAAGGCGAGGAAGCAATGAGCACGACACCCACAGGAGCGCCCGTACCACTCCTGGAGATCCGCGACCTCGACGTCGCCTTCACGTCTGAGAAGACGCTCATCCCGGCAGTTCGCGGCGCCAGCCTCACGGTGTACCCGGGGCAGACCGTCGCCATCGTCGGGGAATCGGGTTCCGGCAAGTCCACGACCGCCCACGCGATCATCGGGCTGCTCCCCGGCACCGGCCGGATCACCGGCGGGGAGATCCTCTTCGAGGGCAAGGACATCTCGCACGTCAAGAAGGACGCCATCGTCGCGCTGCGCGGTTCGTCGATCGGCCTGGTGCCGCAGGACCCGATGTCCAACCTGAACCCGCTGTGGCGCATCGGCTTCCAGATCAAGGAGACCTTGGTCGCCAACGGCGTCGCCAAGGGCAAGGACGCCGACAAGCGGGTCATCGAGCTGTTGGAGGAGGCCGGCCTCCCCGATGCGGAGCGGCGCGCCCGGCAGTACCCGCACGAGTTCTCCGGCGGCATGCGCCAACGCGCGCTGATCGCCATCGGTCTCGCCGCCCGGCCCAAGCTGCTCATCGCTGACGAGCCCACCTCGGCGCTCGACGTCACGGTGCAGAAGCAGATCCTCGACCACCTCGACCAGCTGACCAAGGACCTCGGTGTCGCGGTCCTGCTCATCACGCACGACCTCGGCCTTGCGGCCGAGCGTGCCAACCACCTGGTGGTCATGTACAAGGGCCAGATCGTCGAGTCGGGCCCGGCGTTGGAGATCCTCCAGGACCCCCAGCACCCGTACACCAAGCGTCTTGTGGCATCGGCACCGTCGCTGGCGTCGCGGCGGATGTCGTCACAGCACGCGCGCGCAGAGGTGCGCGAGAGGGCGGTGAAGACGGCGGCAGAGATGGCCGAGGAGGTCGCTCGCAGCGACTCCGAGATCGGCAAGGGCAGAGCAGACATCATCGTCGCGGAGAATCTCACCAAGATCTTCAAGCTCCGCGGCGCCCGACCGGGCTCGTCGATCGACTTCGCTGCGGTCGACGATGTGTCGTTCACGTTGCGTCGCGGCACGACCATGGCGATCGTCGGCGAGTCCGGGTCGGGCAAGTCCACGGTGGCGCGCATGGTGCTCGACCTGCTCCCGGCCACCGAGGGCCGCGTCCTGTTCGACGGGGTCGACATCCGATCGCTCAAGGGTGCAGATCGGCTCAGGCTGCGACGTCAGATGCAGCCGGTCTTCCAGAACCCGTACGCCTCGCTCGATCCGCTCTACTCGATCTACCAGTCGATCGAGGAGCCGCTGCACACGCACAAGGTCGGCACGACCAAGGAACGTGAGGCGAAGGTCCGCGACCTCCTCGAGAAGGTGTCGCTCCCGACCTCGGTCATGCGGCGTTTCCCGTCCGAGCTCTCGGGTGGGCAGCGCCAGCGCGTCGCCGTCGCCCGGGCGCTCGCGCTGGAGCCGGAGGTCGTCATCTGCGACGAGGCTGTCTCGGCGCTCGACGTGCTGGTGCAGGCCCAGATCCTGACGTTGCTCAACGACCTGCAGGCCGAGCTCGGGCTCAGCTACCTGTTCATCACGCACGACCTCGCCGTGGTGCGCCAGATCGCCGACGACGTGGTGGTCATGCAGGACGGCAAGGTCGTCGAGACGGCGACGGTGTCGCAGGTGTTCGACAGCCCGCGCGAGGAGTACACCCGTCGTCTGCTCAACGCCATCCCCGGCGGGTCGTTGACACTGGGTTCCTGAGGGCATGGGTTCGTGAGGGCGCCGGGTTCTTGACGCTCGTCCTACGGGTTGGGACAGATCGCCCAGCCGATTGACTCCATCGAACATGTGTTCGATCATGGATGGATGACTGTCGCACCCGCCCCCACGCTGAGCGAGCTGCGCGAACGCGTCAACCAGATGCAGGGCCGCCCAGCCGCTCAGCCGGTGCCGACCCATCCGGCGTTGGCCGGGCTGCTGCAGCTGCAGACCGGGTCGAGCTATGCGGTGTCGTCGGCGAGCCTCGCGATCGCCCTCATGGCCGGCCCGTCGGCCGATGGTGCGTGGTGCGCCGTCGTGGGTTCGTCCGAGCTCGGTCTCGAAGCCGCGGCGGCCGCCGGCGTCGAGCTGCGGCGCACGATCCTGGTGCCCGACCCGGGTGAGGCCTGGCTCGAGGTCACCGCTGCGCTGATCGACGTCCTCGGCGTCGTCGTGGTGGTCCCGCCGGCCACACCTGTCGGGGCCAAGGACCTCAGCCGCATCAGCGCCCGACTGCGTCAGCGTGGCAGCATCCTGATCGCGTGGGGCGACTGGCCCCGCTGCGATGCCAGGGTGACCATGCGCGATGTCGAATGGGTCGGGGTCGGTCACGGGCATGGCCATCTGCAGGCGCGCCGAGCCATGGTCGACGTGCACCGAGGCACTGCTCCGGCTCGCAGTGGTCGGCTGTGGCTCCCCGATGTCGACCTGGCCATCCGCCGGGTCGAGGTGGAGGCACCTCCCGCTTGCGAGGGACAACCCGTCCGGCTGCGGAGCGTGAGCTAGATGAGTTCCAGCACGTCTTCATCCGGCGCTTCTTCACCCAGCACAACCTCGTCCAGCACGGCATCCCCCCGAACCATGGTCCTGTGGGCGCCCGACTGGCCGATCGTGTCGGCCGAGCTGCCCTCCTCGGCCCCGGGCGCGGTGCTCCACAAGGGCCACGTGCTGGCGTGCTCGCAGGCCGCGCGAGCCGAGGGGGTGCGCCGAGGCATGCGACGTCGCGATGCCCAGTCGCGGTGCCCAGACCTGGTTCTGTGCGATCACAACCCCGACGCCGATGCGCGTGCCTTCGAGTCCGTGCTCACCGCCATCGAGGAGCTGAGCCCGGGGGTTGCGCCACTACGTCCCGGTCTCTGCGCCATCCGGGTGCCGAGCCGTTTCTACGGCGGTGAGGCAGAGGCCGCGGCGGTCATCGCCGAGCGGCTGGTCGCGCTCGGGGTGTGGGACGTCCGCACCGGCATCGCCGACGGGCTCTTCGCCGCCGAACAGGCCGCCCGCCGGGCGCTGGCACAGGACAGCCTCGTCGTTGCCGCGGGCAGCTCGGCCCAGTTCCTGCGTGACCTGCCCATCGACGCCCTCGACGACGCCCCACTCGTCGGGCTGCTGCGGCGCATGGGGCTGCTGACCCTCGGCGACTTCGCCGCACTGCCCCCGGCCGACGTCCACACCCGCTTCGGCACGCACGGTGGTCTCCTGCACCGGCTTGCCCGCGGGCAGGATCCTCAGCCCATCAGCCGTCGGCAGGTCCCGCCGGAGTTCGAGGCCACCCTGCTGCTGGAGCCGCCGCTCGAGCTGGTCGAGCCCATCGCGTTCAGCCTGCGCACCACGGCCGAGGCCTTCGTCGCCGACCTCGCCGCCTACGGGCTGGTGTGCACCACGGTGCTGGTCGAGGTCGATGCAGATGGCTCACTGGCGACGTCACGCCGCTGGATGCATCCGCGTTGGTTCGGGGCCACCGACCTCATCGACCGGGTCCGGTGGCAGCTGCAGGTCGACGGAGCCATCCGCGCCCCGGTCGACGCCGTGCGCCTGATCCCCGAAGTCACCGAGCCGCTCGGCGACCACGCCGACAGCCTGTTCGGGGGCGGACCCGACGACCGCGTCGAGCGAGGGGTGGCGCGAGTGCAGAGCATCGTCGGTCACGAGTCGGTCGTGTCCGCATCGGTCCAGGGAGGTCGTGGCCCGCGGGAGCGCACGCTGCTCGTGCCGTGGGGCGAACGGGTGGTGTCTCGCCGCCCGCCCGGCCTCCCGTGGCCGGGCAGCCTGCCACCGCCTGCCCCGGCGACGGTGTTCGCGGAGCCACAGCAGGCCATGGTCGTGGGTGCCGAGGGCCAGCCGGTGCGCCTCACCGACCGGGGCGCGGTGACATCCGAGCCAGCCCGTTTCCAGACCACCCCGGGCCAGTGGAAACCCATCGCCTCGTGGGCGGGT
Organism: Aeromicrobium sp.; assembly: GCF_014378035.1. Lineage (GTDB taxonomy): Bacteria > Actinomycetota > Actinomycetes > Propionibacteriales > Nocardioidaceae > Aeromicrobium. The sequence continues at coordinate 8,073 of NZ_JACMOM010000358.1, forward strand.
CCGTGGCCGGTCGACGAGCAGTGGTGGGACGAGGCATCTGCCCACCGTGTCGCCCGCTTCCAGGTGGTCGGCGTCGACGGCAGCGCCTGGCTCATGCTGGTCGACGACGCCCATTGGTGGACCGAGGCTCGCTATGACTAGTCCCCACCTCCTGATGTCCCGATCGGGGGGTGACTGATGGGCTGGAACAACCCCGATGTCTCGTGGGCCGAGCTTGAACGTCGGCTCTCCGGCAAGCGCGAGCCCGACGGCGGCGATGCACCCGGCTGGTCGCGCAAACGTCCCCAGACCGACCCGAAGGACCAGGTCACGCGTCCTGCGGGGCCGGTCGTGCCCTACGCCGAGCTGCACTGCCACAGCAACTTCAGCTTTCTCGACGGTGCGAGCGGCCCCGATGCGCTCGTCGAGGAGGCCATCACCCTCGGCCTCCACGGACTTGCCCTGACCGACCACGACGGTTTCTACGGCGCCCCGCTGTTTGCCGAGATCGCGCAGAAGTATGCCGATCAACGGCTCCGCACGATCTTCGGCGCCGAGCTCTCCCTCGGCCTCGGCCGACCGCAGAACGGGGTGGCCGACCCCGAGGGCAGTCACCTCCTCGTGCTGGCGCGGGGGGTCGAGGGCTACCACCGGCTCGCCGCGGCCATGACCGACGCGCACTTGCGCGGCGACGAGAAGGGTCGCCCGGTCTACGACCTCGACGAGCTGGCCGAGCGCGGTCGTGGGCACTGGCTCGTCCTGACCGGCTGCCGCAAGGGGATCGTCCGCCAGGGCCTGGCCGCAGGTGGCCGCGAGGCAGCGGCGGCCGCGCTCGACAGGCTCACCGGGATGTTCGGCCTCGACAACGTGGTCGTCGAGCTGACCGACCACGGCTTCCCCACCGACAGCGTCGGCAACGACGCGCTGGCCGCTCTCGCTGCCGATCACGGGTTGCCCACCGTCGCGACCAACAACGTGCACTACGCAACGCCATCGCAGCGTCGCCTCGCGGCGGCGACGGCGGCCGTCCGCGCACGCCGCAGCCTGGCCGACATGGACGGCTGGCTACCGGTGTCGGGGGCAGCGCACCTACGGTCGGGTGTCGAGATGATGGCCCGCTTCTCGCGACATCCCGGAGCGGTCGGACGCACCGTGCAGATCGCCGACGAGCTCGCCTTCGACCTGCGAGCCGCCGCCCCTCGGCTGCCGCGTCAGGGCATCCCCGAGGGCCACACGGCGATGAGTCATCTCCGTGAGCTCGCCGAGCAGGGCATCCGCGATCGCTACGCCCACAACCCCGAGGAGGCGCGCCTGCGCATCGAGCGCGAGCTGAAGGTCATCGAGGAGAAGGACTTCCCGGGCTACTTCCTCATCGTTCGTGACATCGTGCACGAGGCCAAGAGGCGCAAGATCCTGTGCCAGGGCCGAGGCTCCTCGGCCAACTCCGCGCTCTGCTACGCATTGGGCATCACCGCCGTCGACTCGATCAAGTACAACCTGCCGTTCGAGCGTTTCCTCGCCACGACCCGTGAGGAGGAGCCCGACATCGACGTCGATTTCGACTCCGCACGTCGTGAGGAGGTGATCCAGTGGGTCTACGACACCTACGGCCGGCACAACGCCGCCCAGGTCGCCAACGTCATCAGCTATCGGCCGCGATCCGCGATCCGCGACGCCGCCAAGGCGCTGGGCCACTCCACCGGCCAGCAGGATGCCTGGTCCAAGCAGATCGATGCGTGGAGCGCCATCTCTGTCGAGGACTCCGCCGGCATCCCGCCGCCGGTCGTCGCACTGGCGACCCAGCTGCTCAAGGCGCCACGCCACCTGGGCATCCACTCCGGTGGCATGATCCTCACCGAACGCCCCATCGGCGAGGTGTGCCCCATCGAACGCGGACGTATGGAGGGGCGCACGGTCCTGCAGTGGGACAAGGACGCCTGCGAGTGGATGGGGCTCGTCAAGTTCGACCTGCTGGGCCTTGGCATGCTCGGTGCCCTCAACCACACGATGGAGATCGTCGCGGAGCGCGTGGGGGAGCAGTGGGAGCTGCACACCATCCCCGGCGATGAGCCGGCCGTCTACGACATGCTGTGCCGGGCCGACTCGATCGGCGTCTTCCAGGTCGAGAGCCGGGCCCAGATCGGCACGCTCCCGCGGCTGCAGCCGCGCCAGTACTACGACCTCGCCATCGAGATTGCGCTCATCCGGCCGGGGCCCATCCAGGGTGGGGCGGTGCACCCCTACATCCGTCGCGCCACTGGCAAGGAGGAGGTCACCTACCCGCACCCCATCCTGGAGAAGGTGCTCGAACGCACCAAGGGCGTCCCGCTCTTCCAGGAGCAGCTCATGCAGATGGCCATCGCGATCGGTGATTGCACCGGTGACGAGGCTGACCTCCTGCGCCGCGCCATGGGGTCCAAGCGCGGCATCGAACGCATCGAGTCGTTGCGTGGGCGGCTCTTCGAGGGCATGAAGCGCCACGGTCTCGACGAGGAGGAGTCTGCGGCGATCTACCTCAAGATCCAGTCCTTCGCCAACTTCGGCTTCGCCGAGAGCCACGCCCTCAGCTTCGCACTGCTCGTCTATGCCAGCTCATGGTTCAAGCTGCACTACCCGGGCGCCTTCCTCGCCGCGCTGCTGCGCAACCAGCCCATGGGTTTCTACTCGCCGCAGTCGCTCGTCACAGATGCGCGTCGGCACGGGGTCTCGGTGCTGCGCCCCGACATCATGCACTCGCGCGCCCAGGCCGACCTCGAGCTGCTCGACGGCCATGGCTCCGGTTCCACGGGCCTCGACTCCTGCCTCGAGCGTGAACAGCCGTCGCCGACTCCATTCGTGCGCGGCACGCCAGACCCCACTCCCGAGCACCGCCGCGACGGCGGCTTCGCCGTGCGTCTGGGGCTCGACGAGGTGCAGGGTCTCGGCACGGAGGTTGCCGAGCGCATCGTGGCCGAGCGGGAGCATCGGCCCTTCACCGACATGTCCGACGTGTCGCGGCGGGCCGGCCTGACGGTCGCGCAGATGGAGTCGCTGGCGACGGCGGGAGCCTTCGACGCGTTCGGGCTGTCGCGGCGTCAGGCGCTGTGGAACGCCGGCTACGTCGAGAACACCGACCAGCTCGAGGGCACCGCGGTGCAGTCCGCCCCACCGACGCTGCCGGGCATGAGCGATGTCGAGCTGACCATGGCCGACCTGTGGTCCACCCGCATCTCACCGCAGATCCACCCCGTCGAGCACCTGCGCCCCTTGCTGCAGTCCGAGGGCATCTACTCCGTCGCCGGGTTGCAGGACGCAGAGCCCGGCCGCCGGGTCAAGGTGGCCGGGCTGATCACCCACCGGCAGCGCCCCGCCACGGCTGACGGCGTCACCTTCCTCAACCTCGAGGACGAGACCGGGATGCTCAACGTCGTGTGCTCGCAAGCGCTGTGGAAGCGCTACCGCCAGGTCGGCCGCAACGCCGCGGGCATGATCATCCGCGGCAAGCTCGAGCGCTACGACGGGGTCACCAACCTTGTCGCCGACAAGCTCGAGCGCATCGAAAGCGTCTACCCCGAGGCAGCCAACCCCGTCCCCGCCCGCCACCAAGGCCGCGACTTCCGCTGACGGGCAGCGAAGAACTCCCGCCACCACAGCCCAGCGCCACCGCCGGACTTAGGGTTGCGGCGACTTTAAGGCTGGGTTAGAGTCATGGCTACCTGAAGTAGGGAGGCGTGGCATGACCATCGATTCCTCGATCGACCAGCGGGTCTCGCTCGCTGTCTCGACCGTGATCTTCGCGCTGCGTCCGCACCCCAGCAGCGGCCTGATGACACTCTGGCTGCCCCTGGTTCGTCGCATCCGCGAGCCCTATCAAGGGCACTGGGCGTTGCCCGGCGGACCGCTGGAGGCCGATGAGGACCTCGCAGCGTCGGCGAGCCACACACTCCTGCGCACCACCGGGCTCACCCCCAACTACCTCGAGCAGCTCTACGCCTTCGGCGCGGTCGACCGCTCGCACGTCGGCTCGACCGACGAGAGGCACCACGACCGAGTCGTGTCGATCGTCTATTGGGCGCTGGTGCAGGCTGATGAGGCCGCTGCTGCGATCGACGGCGACAACGTCGAGTGGTTCGTCGCCGACGACCTCTCGCCGCTGGCGTTCGATCATTCTCGTGTCGTGGAGTACGCGCTGTGGCGCCTGCGCACCAAGATGGAGTACAGCCTCATCGCACAGGCATTCCTCGGTGAGACCTTCACTCTCACCGACCTCCGGGAGGTGCACGAAGCGGTGTTGCGCAAGCCGCTCGACCCGGCCAACTTCCGCCGCCAGGTCCTGGGCAGCGGAGCGATCGAGCCCACCGGCCGGTGCGTCACCGGCACGAGTCACCGACCCCCGGCGCTCTACCGACACTCCACCGATCTACAGCTTGCCGACCACGGCCCACTCACCCACCATGAGGAGCGAAGATGACCTCCATCAACGACACGATCGTCGCGGCGCCCGCCGAGACCTGCGACGTCGAGCTTGCCAAGGGACCGTGGGAGTTCGACGTGTTCCCCGGCTACGGTCCCGGTGCCTCCGAGGACGACGTCATTCCCGATCCGGTGGTGCGGCCCGGGCAGCTGCCAGCCGAGTACCAGCGCATGAGCGACGACGAGCTGCACGCCCGTATCCGCGCGGCCAAAGAGTCCCTCGGCAGCCGATTGGTCATTCTCGGTCACTTCTACCAGCGTGACGAGGTCGTCCAGTACGCCGACTTCGTGGGCGACTCGTTCCAGCTCGCGAACGCCGCCCTGACCAAGCCCGACGCCGAGACCATCGTGTTCTGCGGCGTGCACTTCATGGCCGAGACCGCCGACATCCTGGCTCGTCCCGAGCAGCGGGTGATCCTGCCCAACCTCGCGGCCGGGTGCTCGATGGCCGACATGGCCGACGAGGACTCGGTCGAGGCGTGCTGGGAGGAGCTCACCGAGATCTACGGAACGTCCCTCGACGCCGATGGCAGGCAGCCCGTCATCCCCGTCACCTACATGAACTCCTCGGCCGCACTCAAGGCCTTCTGCGGCAGGCACGGCGGCATCGTGTGCACCTCGTCGAACGCCGCGACGGTGCTCGAATGGGCCTTTGAGCGCGGGCAGAGAGTGCTGTTCTTTCCCGACCAGCACCTTGGCCGCAACACCGCCAAGGCCATGGGCATCCCGCTTGAGCAGATGCCGATGTGGAACCCCCGCAAGCCCCGCGGTGGCAGCACCGAGGCCGAGCTCGACGACGCGAAGGTCATCCTGTGGCACGGGTTCTGCTCGGTGCACAAACGGTTCAGCGTCGCCCAGATCGACAAGGCGCGGGCCGACTTCCCCGGGGTGAAGGTCATCGTGCACCCCGAGAGCCCGATGCCGGTGGTCGACGCAGCCGACGCGGCGGGCTCCACCGATGCCATCCGCAAGTTTGTGATCGCCTCGCAGCCCGGCGACGTCATCGCGATCGGTACCGAGGTCAACATGGTCAACCGGCTCGCAGCAGAGTTTTCCGACCGCACGATCTTCTGCCTCGACCCCGTGGTGTGCCCGTGCTCCACGATGTACCGCATCCACCCCGGCTACCTCGCCTGGACGCTCGACGGGCTCGTCGCCGGTGAGGTCCGCAACGAGATCGTCGTCCCCGACGACGTCGCCATCGAGGCCAAGGTCGCGCTCGAGCGCATGCTCGCGGCGCTCCCGAGATAAGGGATTCACACCATGGACAGCAGGCGCCACATCATCATCGTCGGCAGCGGCGTGGCCGGCATGACCGCCGCCCTCGAAGCCGTCGGCACGTATGACGTCACGCTCCTCACGAAGGCGGACCTCGCCGAGAGCAACACGCGCTATGCGCAGGGCGGTGTCGCCGTCGTGACGACCGACGACGACAGCGTCGAGTCACACGTGGCCGACACGCTGGCCGCGGGGGCAGGGCTCAGCGATGAGCACACCGTCGCGATCCTGTGCGCCGAGGGGCCTGCGGTGATCGAGGAGATGATCGAGCGCGGGGTGAAGTTCGACCGCCACGGCGATCAGCTGGCCCACGGGCTGGAGGCGGCGCACTCGCACGCCCGCATCCTGCATGCCGGTGGTGACGCGACCGGTGCGGGCATTGCGTACGCGCTGATCGACCGCATCCACCACAGTGCCGTCACGGTGCGTGAGCAGACCACCGTCGTCGACCTCGTCCTTGACGACGGTTCTGCCGTCGGTGTGCGGCTGCTGGGCGGCGAAGAGCTGCGAGCCGATGCCGTCATCCTGGCCACCGGGGGAGCGGGCCAGCTGTTCCCGCACACGACCAACCCGGAGATTGCCACCGCCGACGGGCTCGGCATGGCACTGCGTGCCGGCGCGGTCGCGGCCGACCTCGAGTTCTACCAGTTCCATCCCACATCGCTCGACGCGCCGGGCAACTTCCTCATCTCCGAGGCCGTGCGTGGCGAGGGCGCAACTCTCATCGACGCCGACGGCCGGCGATTCATGCTCGACGTGCACCCCGACGCCGAGCTGGCACCGCGCGACGTGGTCGCACGTGGCATCGCCGCGCAGATGGTCAGGCAGCCCGGCATCCCCGTGCGCCTCGACGCCACGGCTCTCGGCGCCGAATTCCTGGCGGAACGGTTCCCCAACATCGACGCGGCGTGCCGCGCCCAAGGCTTCGACTGGGGTCTGACCCCCGTCCCGGTGACGCCCGCGGCCCACTACTACATGGGCGGCATCCGCACCGATGAGTGGGGCCGCACCTCGGTCCCGCGGCTCTTCGCGATCGGTGAGGTGGCCTGCAACGGGCTTCACGGCGCCAACCGGCTGGCCTCCAACTCGCTGCTCGAGGGCGCCGTCTACGGCACCCGCGTCATCGAAGGCATCACTGACCCGCCGCCCGTGGTCGAGCTCGTCGACGACTGGATGGCGCCGGTCGACCTCGCCCTCGACGATGACCCGGACGCCGACGACGTCAACCGCAGCGACCTGCAGCAGCTGATGTGGGATGCGGCCGGGCTCGCGCGCAACGGCCCCGACCTCGACCGTGCCGTCACCACGCTGAGGCGTTCGAAGGCGCCCGCCGTGATCGATGCGAAGTCGGCGGAGGACGCCAACCTGCTGGTCGTCGCGCGTGCCGTCGTGGCGAGCGCGCTGGCCCGGCGCGAGTCGCGGGGAGGCCACTACCGGACAGATTTCCCACAGAGTGACCCCGCCCAGGCCAAGCACTCCAGCGTCAGGCCCACCCCATGACACTCGCGACTCCCCGCACGTCAAAGAGCGGCTCCCGAGCGGGGTGCGGGGATGCTTGAGCGGCGGCAGATCCAGCGTGTCGTCGACATGGCGCTGGATGAGGATGCTCCGTTCGGCGACCTGACGTCGCAGACCCTCGTTCCGGCGACCGCGATCGCCCACGCAGAGCTGGTGGCCCGTGAGCCGGGAGTCCTGGCCGGTGCCGAGGTGTTCGTGGCAGCGATGACGACACTCGACCCCGACGTCGAGGTGACCCTGCACGTGTCCGACGGCGAGCACTTCGGTGCGGGCGCAGTCCTGGCCACGGTGGTCGGCCCGGCCCGCGCGGTGCTGCAGGCCGAGCGCGTCGCCCTCAACCTCGTCCAACGCATGACCGGCATCGCCACCCTGACCGCGACGTACGTCGATGCTGTCGCCGAGACCACGGCACGGGTCGTCGACACCCGCAAGACGACGCCGGGGCTGCGGGCGCTCGAACGGCACGCCGTGCGCTGTGGTGGTGGGCACAACCACCGCTACTCGCTCTCCGATGCGGTCATGGCGAAGGACAACCACCTCGCCGTCATCCCCGACATCACCGCAGCACTGAAGCGGGCCAAGGCAGACTTGCCGCACACGACCCACATCGAGGTCGAGGTCGACCGGCTCGAACAGCTCGACGCCGTCCTCGACTCCGGCGCCGCCGGCACGATCATGCTCGACAACTTCAGCCTCGAGGACCTGCGCACGGGTGTGGCGAAGATCGACGGCCGTGCGCTCGTCGAGGCCAGCGGGGGCATCACGCTCGAGACGATCCGCGACGTCGCCCAGACCGGCGTCGACATCATCTCGGTGGGAGCGCTGACTCACAGCGTCCGTGCGCTCGATCTCGGCCTCGACATCACCGTGAGCTGACCCGTGATCTACCTCGACGAAGCCGCGACCACACCCGTCAGGCGTGACGTGCTCGAGGCGATGTGGCCCTACCTCGGCTCAGAGTTCGGCAACCCGTCGAGCCACCACGAGGTCGGCGAGCTGGCCGCCCGGGCCCTCGCGCAGGCCCGCACGGACGTGGCCCAGGCCCTCGGAGCGCGATCGTCAGAGATCATCTTCACCTCGGGCGGCACAGAGTCGGACAACTCGGCGGTGAAGGGCGTCGCGCTGGCATCACCCCGCGGCCGCCACGTCATCGTGTCGGCCATCGAGCACCCGGCAGTGCTGGAGTCGGCGGAGTTCCTCGGCCGGCTCGGCTTCGAGGTCACCGTGCTCGGCGTCGACCACGACGGCATGGTTGCGCCCGCGGCCCTGGAAGCAGCATTGCGTGATGACACGACGCTCGTGAGCATCCAGCACGCCAACAACGAGGTCGGCACGATCCAGCAGATCGAGACCTTGTCCCGTCTGGCAGCAGCGCGCGGCGTCCCATTCCACACCGACGCCGTGCAGTCGGCCAGCTGGCTCGGGCTCGACGTCGGACGTCTGGGGGTGCAGGCCATGAGCATCTCGGGCCACAAGATCGGCGCTCCCAAGGGCGTCGGCATCCTCTACCTTCGGCGCCGCACCCCGTTCGAGCCGCTGATCCACGGCGGCGGCCAGGAGTCGGGCCGACGCTCGGGCACCGAGAACGTCGCTGCTGCGGTGGGCTTCGCCGCAGCCCTGCGGCTGGCGGGCGGCTCGAACGACGACACCGTCGCCAGGCGGGACGCCTTCATCGGCAGGGTCCTGGCGCAGGTGCCCGGATCGGTGCTCACGGGCCACCGTCAGCACCGGTTGCCCGGCAGCGGGTCGTTCGTCTTCCCCGGCACGAGCGGCGAGGCCATCCTGCTCGAGCTCGAGTCGCGAGGCACCGTGTGCTCCAGCGGCTCGGCGTGCGCCGCCGGGAGCGACGAGCCGTCGCACGTCCTCACCGCGATGGGCATCGACGCCGCAACCGCCCAGACCGCCGTGCGCTTCACGTTCGGTCGCACGACCAGCACCCACGACCTCGACACCACCGTCGACGACCTGATCCGTGCAGTGGCGTCGGTCAGCGGCCGCGGCACTCCCGCCTGACCTGATGGACGCGATCGCCTCGACGCGAGTGTTGCCGCGATGCGCTGGGTGCGGCTGACCCTCACTGCCGACAGCGTCGGCACCCCACCGTCGTGACCCGTGTCCTCGATCTGGCCGCCGACGGTGCCGATGAGCCACGGTCGTCCATGTGCGCCAGCACCGCTTTCGCCGATGCGTCTACCCTAGGAGGGTCATGCGCTCACCCCACGAGACCGTCTACCTCGACCACGCGGCAACCACGCCGATGGTCCCCGAAGCGATCGCCGTGATGGCACACGAGCTGACCTTCACCGGCAACGCGTCGTCTCTGCACGCATCGGGCCGTGCCGCCCGGCGCACGGTCGAGGAGGCCCGCGAGCTGATCGCCGAGAGGTTCGGCGCACGTCCCAGCGAAGTGGTGTTCTGCTCCGGTGGTACCGAGGCCAACAATCTCGCGATCAAGGGACTTTACTGGTCGCGCCTGGCCCAGGACCCGGCCCGCAACAGACTCCTGTTCAGCTCGATCGAGCACCACGCCCTGCTCGACCCGGTCAGCTGGCTCGCCGATCATGAAGGCGCCCAGATCGACATGACACCGGTCGACGCCGCCGGCCGCATCGTGGTCGACGACCTGCGCGCGAGCGTCGAGTCCGATCCGTCGACGGTCGCGGCCATCACGACGATGTGGGCCAACAACGAGATGGGCACGATCCAGCCGATCGCCGACGTGGTCGCCATCGCCCGCAAACACGGCATCCCTGTGCACAGCGACGCCGTGCAGGCAGCGGGCTACCTGCCGCTCAACTTCGCCGGCAGCCAGCTCGATGCCATGACCATCACGGCGCACAAGCTCGGCGGCCCGGTCGGCGTCGGCGCACTGCTCATCCGGCGCGAGATCGACGCCACGCCACTGCTGCACGGCGGCGGGCAGGAGCGCGACCTGCGCTCCGGCACGATCGGTGTGGCGCTCATCGCCGCATCCGCCGCGGCCGTCGACGTGACGCTCGGACGCCAGCTGGAGACCGTGGCCCGCATCGGGCGCTTGCGCCGCCGGCTTGTCGAGGGCATCGTGCGGGTCGTCCCCGATGCCGTCGTCAACGGTGACCCGCTGGCGGGCCCCGACCACCGGCTGCCGAACATCGCCCACGTGACGTTCCCAGGATGCGAGGGCGACGCGATGCTGATGCTGCTCGACACGCAAGGCATCGAGTGCTCCACCGGGTCAGCCTGTGCCGCCGGGGTACCTCAGCCGAGCCACGTGCTGCTCGCGATGGGCTACGACGAGGTAGCCGCGCGCGGGTCGTTGCGTTTCAGTCTCGGGCACACCTCCACAGAGGCGGACGTCGATCGGCTCCTCGAGGCGCTGCCCGCCGTCCACCAGCGAGCAATGCGTGCCAACCTCGTCCGGAAGGCGTCATGAGAGTCATCGCCGCGATGTCCGGCGGGGTCGACTCGGCCGTGGCCGCCGCGCGCGCCGTCGACGCCGGCCATGACGTGACGGGGGTTCACCTCGCGCTCAGCCGCAACCCGCGGTCCTACCGATCAGGTGCCCGCGGATGCTGCTCGATCGAGGACGCCGGCGACGCCCGCCGCGCTGCCGACGCGCTCGGCATCCCGTTCTACGTCTGGGACATGAGCGAGGAGTTCGCCGACTCGGTCGTCGATGACTTCATCGCCGAGTACACCGCTGGCCGCACCCCGAACCCGTGCCTGCGCTGCAACGAAAAGATCAAGTTCGCCGCGGTGCTCGACCGTGCTCTGGCGTTGGGGTTCGACGCGGTGGTCACGGGTCACTACGCACAGCTGCGCACCGACGAGCGTGACGGCACCATCGAGATGCATCGAGCGGTCGACATGGGAAAGGACCAGTCCTACGTCCTCGGCGTGCTCACCCAGACGCAGCTCGCGCACTCGCTGTTCCCACTCGGCGACACCACCAAGGACGTCATTCGTGACGAGGCCGCGCGCCGGCACATCCAGGTCGCGCAGAAGCCCGACAGCCACGACATCTGCTTCATTCCCGACGGCGACAACGCGGGTTGGCTCGCCGAGAAGCTCGGGCCAAAGCCGGGCACCGTCGTCGACGAGGACGGCACCGTCCTGCGCGAGCACGAGGGCGCCTACGCGTTCACGATCGGCCAGCGTCGAGGCCTGCGGCTGGGCATACCGGCCGATGACGGCAAGCCGCGATTCGTCCTCGACATCGAGCCGGTCAGCGGCACCGTCACTGTCGGCTCGCGCGAACGTCTCGCTGTCGGCCACCTCGAGGCCATCAAGCCCCTGTGGTGCGGCGCTGCGCCGTTCGGGTCGCTCGACTGCACGGTGCAGCTGAGGGCGCACGGCGACGAGCATCGTGCCCGGCTGACCGCCGACGGTCCGCACGTGCGCGTCGAGCTGCATGACGCCGCCAGTGGCATCGCCCCCGGTCAGGCCTGCGTCATCTACGACGGCACCCGCGTCGTCGGTTCGGCCACCATCTCGGCCACCACCCGTGTGGCGGTGGGTTAGCGTCCACCTCATCGCCATCCTTGGACGCTGACTCACGGCCCAGCCAGAGAGCTGGACGCTACCTCCACCGCCCAGCACGTTGTCTGACGAAGGGATCTTCATGGCACTCGCCACCGGTATCGGCTCGATGCCCGGCACTGACTTCGCCGAGTCGCTGAGACTGGTGATGGGCGAGGTCGGCGACTTCGTGCACGTGCCCGAGCTGCCGGCCCGCGGCGTCCACGCCAGCATGACCGGGCGCACCCTGGCGGTGCTCGACGGCCTCGACGCCGACCTGCAGCCCGACGGGTGGCGCATCGGCGTAGGGGAGGGGTCAGACCTCCGACGGGCTCGGTCGCTCCTCGCCCAGGATCTCGACGTCGCCGAAGAGCTGGCAGGCTCGCACGCCGGCCTTCTCAAGCTGCAGGTCACCGGCCCGCTGACCCTGGCGGCGACGGTCGAACGTCCCCGCGGTGACAAGGTGCTCGCCGACCACGGGGCGCGCCGCGAGATCAGTGAGTCGCTCGCCGAGGGTCTACGAACGCACATCAGCGACGCCCGTAGGCGTTTCCCGCACGCCGACCTCGTGGTGCAGGTCGACGAGCCCTCGATCGTCGCAGTGATGACCGGCGGCATCCCGACGGCCAGCGGGTTCTCGCGACACCGCAGCGTCCACCCACCGGAAGCCGATGAGCTGTTGAGCACGGTCGTCACCGCGATCACCGGCGCTGGCGCCAGGGCCGCGGTTCACTCATGTGCCCCGGACGTGCCCGTCGAGCTGCTCACCGGAGCCGGATTCACGTCGATCTCGTTCGACCTCTCACTCGTGCGCCCCGACGACGTGTGGGCCGAGACGTTCGAGAGAGGCGTCGACCTCTGGTTCGGTGTCGTACCGTCCACCGACACCCCGGGCGTCACCGACGCCGCCCTTGCCGGACGCATCGAGACGTTCTTCAGCCACTTCGGCTTCGACGAGGACGTCTACGCAGACCGCTTGGTCGTGACGCCGACGTGCGGCCTCGCTGGCGCGTCTCCGACCTGGGCCAGGCAGGCGCTCTCCATCGCGC
>NZ_JACMOM010000359.1 GCF_014378035.1 Aeromicrobium sp.
GTTCGCGACCACGAACAAGCATCACTCGCCGAACCGCCCGGTGTGGATCGTCGGGATCATCTCCGCCGCGATCGCCGGGTTCGTCTCTATCGGTACGGCGGCCGAGCTGACCAACATCGGCATCCTGCTGGCCTTCGTCGTGGTCTGCGCAGCGGTCATCGTTCTGCGCTATCGCTCACCCGACCTGCCTCGCACGTTCCGGGTCCCGTTCATGCCCGTGGTGCCATTGCTCGGTATCGGGTTCTCGCTCTGGCTGACCAGCCAGCTGATGTGGGAGACGTGGCTGCGGTTCGCCGTCTGGTTCCTCATCGGTGCGGTCGTCTACGGGGCCTACGGATACCGCCACAGCAAGGTCGGTCGAGGTGAGGCCATCGCGACGGACCCAGAGAGCGAGCTCAAGAACCAGGACCGCGCGGTGAGCGATCCTCCGCCGGGAGGCGGAGGCACTAATTGATTGCGCGTGTCTGCGGTTGCCCGCATCCGTGCCCTCAGCCCCCGAGAGACGTCAGGAACCATCCGGCCACGAGCAGCACTGCGAGCCCGCCGATGCCGCAGTGACGAACACCCAGCGCTAATAGACGTAGTTGCGTCGTCGCGGCCGTAGGTCGGGGAGTCCGCGGTGAGGGTGTAGACCTCCAACAGTTCGTGGCCGACCTCGTGGCCTCACACCTTGTCTTGGCGCGCCCAGCAGCAGATGGGATCGTCCTCGGCGAAGGTGGCCAGGGCGGCGTCGGCGAGTCGTGTTGTTGCCGCCCACACCTCGGCAGCGGTCTCGACCTCGACGCTCCTCGCGGGTCATCTGCAGCAGGTCGTAGAACACTGTGTCCCGAACCCGGCCGTTGACCCAGTCCGCCAGGACCTATCCGACGGCCAGGCCCGCGAGCGACGGGCTCTGCCCCCGTCTGGTGACGGGCAGGCGGTTGACGATGCTCACGACCCGGACCCAGGACCTACCAGTCTGGTGCCGGAGGAGACCCGACTGCGCGCCGTCGCGCCGATCCCGAGCCCGGGGCGGAACCACACGGCACTCGGCAACCGGACGTTGGTGGGCCGGGTCCGCTTCGGCCACCGGGTCACCGGAATGCACGTGGGGCGTCGGCACCGGCAGCTCGGCGAACGCACCACGACCTGGCCCACGGCGTGCAGCTCGTCAGGATGAGCGGGTTCGCTGACCTCGAGACCGCCGGCGAGGAGATTCCCTACGCGTTCATGGCCATGGGCCGTTCGGTGTGGTCCGAACCGGCCTCGCGGGCGGGCTCGGTACGAACTGAGCCGATCACGGCCCACGGTCCCTGGCGTACGATCGAAAGACGTCGAGGTAGCTACTGCCGCATGGGTTGACTGGTTCGACCACCGACGCCGCTCCGAGCACTCCGGCGGCACGTCAGACCCGAGTGTCTGGTGGAAACGTCGGGGTGGTTCAGCACCCAGCGTTACCGCCGTTTTCCACCTACCGGAAGGCCACAGCATCATGAACGATTACACCGAGTACTCCGATGTCCTCCAAGGGGTGTGCCCCTTCGGCGGAAACACCCTCGGCGGCGCACACACCTCGAAGCCGACCCTCTCGGACTGGTACCCCGACCGGCTCCGGGTCGAGCAGCTGCACCGCGACGGCGCGGCGGCCAATCCCCTGGCGGACTTCGACTACCCGGCCGCGTTCGCCACGATCGACCTCGATGAGCTGAAGGCCGACATCAAGTCGCTCCTCACGACCTCGGTCTCGTGGTGGCCCTCGGACTACGGCAACTACGCGCCGCAGATGATCCGCATGGCCTGGCACGCAGCGGGCACGTACCGTATCGCCGACGGTCGCGGCGGCGCGGGCCAGGCACTGCAGCGGTTCGCGCCGATCAACAGCTGGTGGGACAACGGCAACACCGATAAGTCGCGCCGCTTGATCTGGCCGATCAAGCAGAAGTACGGCAACGCCCTCTCGTGGGCCGACTTGATGATCCTCACCGGCAACTGCGCGCTGGAGATCATGAACTTCCCGACGTTCGGTTTCGGCGGCGGCCGGCGCGACGCGTGGGAAGCCGACGACGCGACGTACTGGGGCGCGGAGTACATCGAGAACAGCAACCCCGATTCCTACGACGCCATGGTCATGCGCAGCAAGCGGTGGCGCGGTGAGCCCGGCGACGAGGACTACGAGCTCGAGCAGCCGCTGGCCGCCTCGCACCAAGCGCTGATCTACGTCAACCCCGAGGGCCCCAACGCCAACGGCGACCCGGCCGCGTCGGCGGTCGACATCCGCATCACCTTCGGCCGGATGGCGATGAATGACGAGGAGACGGTCGCGCTCATCGCTGGCGGCCACGCGTTCGGCAAGAGCCACGGCCAGGTTTCGGCCGACCAGGTCGGGCCCCCACCGGAGATCGCTCCCATGGAGGCCATGGGCCTGGGCTGGAAGAACCCCCAGGGCAAGGGGTTCGCGGAGTACACGATGACCAACGGCATCGAGGGGTCCTGGACGCCCCACCCCACCCAGTGGGACAACGCCTACCTCGAGAACCTGTTCGCCTTCGAGTGGGAGAAGACCGAGAGCCCGGCTGGCGCGCTGCAGTGGAAGCCGGTCGACGCGAACGCGCCGACGACTCCCGACGCGCACCTCGAGGGCGTCGAGCACCCACTGATGATGATGACCAGCGACATCGCGCTGAAGGTCGACCCGGTCTACCGCGATGTCTGCCTGAGGTTCCTCGAGGACTTCGACTACTTCACGCAGGCGTTCTCCAAGGCTTGGTACAAGCTGACCCACCGCGACATGGGTCCCAAGTCGCGTTACCTCGGCCCCGAGGTCGCCGCGGAGGACCTGCCTTGGCAGGACCCGCTGCCCGTGCTCGACCACGAGGTCGTCGGCGACGCGGGGGTGGTTCGTCTCAAGCAGGCGATCCTGAACGCCGGCCTGTCGGTCTCCGACCTCGCTTTCACGGCATTCTCCTCCGCCGTGACCTACCGCGACTCCGACAAGCGCGGCGGCGCCAACGGTGCCCGGCTGGCGCTGGCGCCGCAGAAGGACTGGGCGGTTAACCGCCGCACCGTCGACGTGGTCGCCGCCCTGCGCGGCGTCATGGACGACTTCAACCAGTCCGGGCCTGAGAAGGTCAGCCTCCCCGACCTCATCGTGCTCGGTGGCTGCGTCGCGGTCGAGCAGGCCGCCATGGCCTCCCGCGAGGAGGTCGAGGTGCCCTTCACGCCCGGCCGGGTCGTCGCCACCGACGAGCAGACCGACGTCCCCACCTTCGAGTGGCTGGCGCCGGTCGTCGACGGGTTCCGCAACTACGTGATGGACAAGTACACCAAGGTCGCCCCAACCGTCGCGCCGGAGCAGTTGTTCCTCGACAAGGCCGCGCTGCTGGGTCTCTCTGCCCCGGAGTGGGTCGCCCTCACCGGCGGCCTACGCGTGTTGGGATGCAACCACGACGGGTCCACCGTCGGCGTCTTCACCGACCGCGTCGGTGAGCTCAGTACTGACTTCTTCACGACGGTGACGAGCATGGACTACGAGTGGAGCAAGCACGACGAGGCTGGGATGTCGTTCACCCTCGACGACCGCGTGAGCGGCAGGACGGTCTACCGGGCCACGCGCAACGACCTGCTTTTCGGCTCCAACCAGCAGCTGCGCGCCGTCACGGAGGTGTATGCCGGAAGCGACGGTCACGCACGCTTCGTGCGCGACTTCGTCGCCGTATGGAACAAGGTGATGATGGCCGACCGGTACGACGTGAAGGTCGGCTAACCCCACGGTAGCGATCACCCCTGCCCCGCCTCACGGTGGACCGGGGGTTATCGCGGCGCCGGCCGACGATCTCGACAGGATGGGCTGATGACGCTGTCAGCCGACACTTCCCATGCGTGAGTCTCGGCACGAGCAACCCCCAAGACGCGGACAACCCGTAGTTGCGTGTCGGCTTTGCGGTGGCTGTGACCGTCCCAATCGCCGATCGGCTTCCGGCACCGATCCCGGTGGGTCAAAATCGGCGGCGATAGGTTGTCGATCGTGAGGACGTGGTGTGTGGAGAGTCTCGGAGCTTTGTCACTTTCGTCCGGCCGACTTGTACGCGACCGCGGGTTGCGCCGACCACACGTAAACGGCACGGCTGGCAGGACGAGTACGTCTACGCGCTTCTCGCCGGAGAGTGGCGCGCCTGACCGAGGCGGGTAAAACCAAGGCATTGGCGATCAAGATCGACTCCCACGTATCGCGCCGTACCTCCCTGACTCGAACCGGAAGCGTCGACAACTACATTGTCGTCGCCACAAACCTTCCCCGAACGGGCGGAACGGCGTCCCACGGCCAGTACGCGGTGGAAGGACGCTGATTCAGCGAACCCGCGGCTGCGTAGTACCTAATCCTCGCTGGGGTCCACTCCAAGAGCGGCGTCTTTGAGGCTGCCGCCCGCCGTTTCGAGCATTCCGAGGCCTTGGGTCTTGGCGTACGTGCGCAGCAGGTCGCTCAAGAACTTCTTGACGGCATCGCGCAGTCTTGCAGCACCCGCACTATCTCCTCCGGCTTCGATTACCTCAGCCGTCGCTGTGAGTGCGCCTCCGAGTTCCAGAGACACCGACCGATATCGCGCCTCGCCGTAGATTCCAAGATCATCCAGTACGGCGCGGCATTCGCGGATGAGGTTCAAGAGGTACGTGCGAGAGTCGGCGGGAATCGAGTTGGTAAGACGCATTCGCGCGTCTGGCCCGTGAGTGTTTGGTGTGCCCACGGTCCTAGTCGTGGCCCCACGGTTCGTCATGATCGATCGCGTAGACCCGAAGGGCGCTGACTACCTGTTCGAGCCGCGCCCACCCGACTGCAGGCCCTAGTGGGATCCCACCAGGTGGCCTCTACATAAATGATTTTGCGGCGGATTGACGCGCGGCGATCCGCCCGAAGTCACTATCGGATGACCACCCGATGACATCACTGCAAGCCCGTTTAAGTCAGTCCAGGGTGACTGAGGCGAGGATCGCAGTGAGATCTTCCGATAAGGCGGGACCGTGCTGAACAACGACGACTCATCCGGAGATCGGCCGGGGGCCGTCATTGATCTGGAACACCAGACCGGCACCGTGATCGAGTGGCTGGGAGGCTGCGTCGCTGGTGCCATACCCGACGCCGTAACAAGCGGTCTGCGCTCCGTCGAGGACAGTCTTGGACACCTTGATGTCCGTCCTACTCTGGGAAACCCGCTTGACGCCGCTCTCGTCGAGGACCATGCCTGATCAATACGGTGGCTGGTTTCAACGACACACGCACGGGCTTCTTGACAACAGAGGAGAGCCGGAATGACGTGCGTCAGCCGATACCTGCTCGAACAGGAACGCGAAACACACCCCCTGTGGGCCCGGCTCAGCGCTTCACCTCGAATGTCTTGGTGAGCGTCGCCGTCGAGTCGTCGCCGGCGTACACCTGGATCGCCCCAGGCTCGACCACGAACTTCCCGCGGTTGTCGTAGAAGCCGAAGTCGCTCGCATCAAGGGTGAATCGCACCGTGGTCGACTTGCCCGGCTCTAGCGTCACCCGCTCGAAGCCCCGCAGGCGGCGTACCGGCTGCGAGATGCTCGCGACCGGGTCGTGGATGTAGAGCTGGGCGACGTCGTCGCCGGCGACGTCGCCGGTGTTGGTGACCGTCATCGACGCGGCCACGCTGCCCTTGCGGGAGACGGCGGTCTTGTCCAGCGTGAGGTCGGAGACCTTGAACTTCGTGTAGCTCAGCCCGAAGCCGAACGGGAACAGCGGGTCGCAGCTGCGGAGGTCGCGGTAGCGAGAGTTGTACTTCTGCGTGACGTCGCACGGCCGGCCCGTCGGCTCGTGGTTGTAGTAGATCGGAACCTGGCCGAGGCGCTGGGGGAAGGACACCGGGAGCTTGCCGCCCGGGTTGACCTTGCCGAAGACGACGTCAGCGACACCGTTGCCTGCCTCGACGCCGGGGGCCCACGCCTCCAGCACGGCCGGCGCGCTGCCGACCACCTTGGACAGGGTCAGCGGGCGACCGTTGATGAGCACGACCACGAACGGCTTGCCGGTCGCCGCGATCGCGTCGTTGAGCTCCTGCTGCATGCCCGGCAGGTCGATGGTCGATCGGGATGTTGCCTCCCCGCTCATCACGCGGGTCCCCCCGACGGCGAGGTCCACCTGGTCAGCGGACTTCGCAGCGGCCACAGCCGTGGCGAAGCCGGCGTCGGACGGGCAGTCGTCGGCGGGGTCGTAGTCTGCCGGCTCCTTGTTACTGAGTGCGCAGCCCTGGGCGTACGTCGTGGTCGCCGAAGACCCGTCGGTGATGCCTTTGAGCACGCTGACCGCATCGGCATCCTCGCCCTTGCCCCACCAGGCTCCGAGCATGTCGTGCCCGCTGTCACCGAGCGGTCCGATCACCGCGGTCTTCTTTGCCGCATCGAGCGGGAGGGTCTGGCCCTTGTTCTGCAGCAGCACCATCGAACGGCTCGCGGCGGTGCGCGCCGCCTTGCGGTCGGCTGCCGTGAGGAAGCTCGCTGGGTCGACGGCCTTCGCCTGGTCGACGTACGGGCGCTCGAAGAGGCCGGCCCGGAACTTGGCTCGCAGGATGCGACGTACGGCATCGTCGAGACGCTTCCTGGAGATGCGGCCGTCGGCGAGCAGCTGCTTGCCGTAGTCGCGGATGTTGGTGCTGACCATCTCCGAGTCGGTGCCGGCCATCAACGCCTTGGCCCCTGCGTCGGGTCCGTCGGCAGCCGTGCCGTGACCACACGAGCCCTCATCGGGCTTCTTCGCCGGGCAGGCGCGGGTCTCGGCGACCGCTGTGTAATCGCTCTCGATGAACCCGTCGAAGCCCCACTCCTTCTTGAGGATCTGGGTTTCCGTGTATTCGTTGGCGCAGCCGGGCACGCCGTTGATGGCGTTGAACGAGCACATCACCGTATCGGCCCCGGCCTCTACCGCTGCCTTGAACGGCGGCAGGTAGAGGTTGCGCAGCGTCTGCTCCGACAGGTCGGTGGTGCCGTAGTCACGGCCCCCCTCGGGGTTGCCGTACGCCACGAAGTGCTTGACGCTGGTGACCGCACGGCCAGGCTTGCTGTAGTCGTCGCCCTGCGCACCCTTCACCCGGGCCGCGGCGAACGCGGAACCGAGGTAGGGATCCTCGCCGTTCCCCTCGACGATCCGGCCCCAGCGCGGCTCGTGGGAGACGTCGACCATCGGGCTGTAGATCTGCTTGATGCCGACCGTCGTCGACTCGCGGGCACCGATCTCGGCGTCGGCCCGCGCCACGCCGGGGTCGAACGAGCTGGCGGCACCCAGGGGCACGGGGAAGATCGTGCGGTAACCGTGGATCGTGTCGTAAGCGAAGAGGATTGGGATGTGCAGCCGCGACGTGGTCATCGCGATCCGCTGAAAGTGGTCGATCTTGGCCGGGTCGGTCAGGCTGAAGACGCCTCCGACCCCGGCCTTGGCGTCCGCATCGGTGATCTGACCGTCGGAGAGCAGCTGCACCTGTTGAAGCTTTTCCGTGGTCGTCATCTGCGCCAGTAGCCGGTCAACCCGCTTCTCGACAGGCTGACTGGCTGCGCCACGGTCCGACGCCAATGCCCGTTCGTCGGCCGCACCTGTGTCGCTTGCCAGCACGCTGCTGGCCACCAGGCACCCGGCCACCAACGGCCCGGCGATCACTGCCACGCTCACGATCTTCTTCATTCCTGTGCCCCCCGACACTCAGCGGCTCGCATCGGCGACACGGGCCAGCAACGCTTCACTTGTGATGCACGCCACAACCTACGCTCTTCGCGGCGCAATGTGGACCCCCGGCCGGCCCGCGTGCGGACGGAACCTCTGATCGAGCGCGAGCGTCTCGGTTGCATCACCTCGCCACGGCATGACTGCGCGTCATCCGCCGGTTGGCACTCCGGGATGGCCCAGTCGGACCATCTTGGCTCCTGACCGTCATAAGCATGGCGATTCAGCGACATGCCAAGCGGCGCCTCCACCGAGTCGTGGACGGCCGAGCATTGATACTCGCAGGCACGTTGCCGCGCTGCGAGCGAGAACGAGTCGCGGCCCCAATCGGCGCGGCGACACGAGTTGTTCAGCAGGCAACCCTTAGGGCCCACGCCCTCTCAGCATCCGCTGACTAGGTCACCTCATCACCGGTCGGCTGTCGCCGCGTTGTGGACCTCCTGACGCGAGTGGCCGTGCACGGACGCTGAGCACCGACCCGAAGTGGAACCGACGAGTTCCGCCAGTCAGGAGTCTCTGCACTGGTAGCGGCGCCAACAGGGGCAGCAAATCGCGGTGGACTAGCGCACGCCCGCGACACCCCGCCGCACATCAAGAAAGTTGGCGCACCGGTATCTCGACTCCGGCTCGGGTGGAACTCCGCACCTTGCCAATCCTGAGTAGTCGATCATGTGTGCCAGTCCACTGCGCTCGTGACGGCAGCAGCGAGCCGCCGCATCGTCCCGTCGAGCCCATGCGGAAGATCGGGCAGGCTAGCGGCTTGGTCCATCACCAGTTCGCGAATTTCGGTCCAGGTGATCCAGGAAATGGTGTCCTCGAGGTCGGTCGGGAGCTCGTCCTCGGTCATTTGGGTCGCCCCAGTCTCCTCGATGACCTCGTCGATGGTCAGCGAAATAGCCCGGGCCGGTTCGATGCGTCCGAGAGTGTCGACCAAGACCGGCGGAGGTGCGCCAAGTACGAGTAACAGCAGCGGTGTGCGGCCATTTGATTCTTGATAGAGCGCTACCAGCTCGCGCGCCAGTTGCTTGGTTTGAAAGGAGGACCTACGGATTCGCTTGGCTTCCATCAGCACGAGCGTCGATGGCGTCGACAGATAGCCATCAGGCTGCACTTTGACGGCATTCGGCCCTACCAGTACCTCATCGGGGAGGAGTGTGAACTGGGCATCCTCGATCTCCGCTACAACCGCCGCCCGGGCGCGGTCCGCGCCGTGGCCACGCCGAAAGACTTCACCGAGAAACAGGTCTCGCGGCAAGTAGTCGAGCGGCATGAACACCTCAGCGGTGAGCACATCTTCGATGCCACGCCCACCTTGTCGGTATCGCACTGCCTTTTGCCAGGAGATCTCCTCGAGGAGTCGGCCAATCGTTGACTCATTCGTGAGGTTGTCCATGCCTGAAGTGTGCCGTCCCGAAC
>NZ_JACMOM010000360.1 GCF_014378035.1 Aeromicrobium sp.
AGACCCCGATGCTGCCGTGGAACCGGACCCTCGCCGAGACCTTCGACGGCGAGAACGAGCTGCGGCGCGCGGTCGGCCTCGGCAACATCAAGCGCCCCTACACCGGCACCGTGGACCCGGAAGAAGTGTTCAAACAGGTCATCGACACCAATAGTGCGTTGTATGCGCAGGATGTCGCCAAAGTTGCCGACTCTTCAGCAAGTCCTGAAGTCGCTATCGAAAAGATAGGTTTCGGCATCGGTCAGCTCGCCTCGGAGCAGGTCCGAGCGGCCGATGCGGCGATGCAGATGATCTCGGCGCCAGATTCGAGCGTGAGCAGCGTCTTGATAAACATGTTTCTCGACCTGGTCATCTCGTCGGTGTCCGCGGGCCTCGCGAAGCTCGCGTCGGGCGCTGTCATGAGCGCGCTCGAATCCCGGGCCGCACGCTCGCTCGTCGGGAACAGTATCAAGGAGATGAGCAAGGTGGAGATGGTAGAGATTCAGAAGAACATCGCGAGCCGGTCCCCGCTCATGCGCGAGTTCGCCGTGGAGGCCACGAAGGCGGGCATGAAGGACGTCTTCAAGAAGGGTCTGGAGGCAGGAAAGTCAGCCGTGACGCCGACAATCGACAAGTCCGCGCTGGCAGCGTTTCACGAGGCGCAGGTCGCCGGTATCAAACGCCAGGATAGAGCGCGGCAGCTCGCCTTCAAGGATGTCGTGTCTGCGCTCGCGCAGGCTGACCTCGATGCACTCAATCACTTGGCGGTGCTAGTCAATGGTGATCTATACAACAGTGCCTTCCCGCTCGAGCTCGAGGCCACGATGCGCGAATGGCAGAACTTGAAGGCGACGTCCGCGCTGGGTAACGCCGTTGACCCCTGGCAGTCGAAGGAGTCGACGGAGACGGGTCATCGTACGGAACGCGACGCAAAGATGGGGCGGGTGTTTGGCGCCGTTGCGGAGGGTGTCGTCGAGGTCCATGTCGACGTCGAATCTCAGTCGCTGAGCCGTGATCCAAGAATGATTTTCATGGCGATGGCCGGGATCGAGCCGAAGTCGCTCGAGTACTTTCGGAAGGCAAACCTCTCGCTCGCAACCTGCGGCCTCAATCTCTACTATCGAGTCAACGACCGGCAGGCAGGTGATTTTTATGGAGCCCTGTTCGCGTTCGGGGTTGGCCCTGACT
Source organism: Aeromicrobium sp. (assembly GCF_014378035.1). Classification (GTDB taxonomy): domain Bacteria; phylum Actinomycetota; class Actinomycetes; order Propionibacteriales; family Nocardioidaceae; genus Aeromicrobium. The sequence continues at coordinate 1,168 of NZ_JACMOM010000360.1, forward strand.
CGGGAGCTCAGCTCACTTCGCTGGTCGGGCGGGAGTACGCGGCCGCGCAGGTGTATGCTTCCGGCCAGCCGATGACCGCGCACCAGATCGACCTCGTGCAGGCGGGCGAGGTTCACGGCGCATCGCAGGGCGAGATGGTCGCCGCGTTGCATGACCTTCAACAGACCGTTGGCCACGCGTCACTTGGCAACCTGAGGGCGAAATGATCCACGGGGGTGCGAAGATTCTCGTCCTGGTGGTCACATTCGCGGGCTGCAACCGTCGAGAGCCCGTCTTTTTCGTCGATTCTGTCGAGTTCAAGCGATCACTTCGTTCCCTGTGCCTCCCATACCTCGACAACACCATCCGGGACGAGAGTGGACCGGATACAAGCAGGCTCGAGGAGCACTACCGGTGTGGTGCGATGGCCAGCGCATTCGGGAAGTACATGATGTTTGATGTCCGAGGCGCCGGCGATCAGCGACGTGGCGGCGACATGTGCGAGCTCGAGATCGGCCCCTTTACGGTCACACGGCCGGCGGACTGGGCGTTCCTCGAGACGCTGATCCCCTCCCGCGGGATCGGCGCGGCCATTCGTACGGAGCTTTTGAGGGCGGCCAACGGGGCCGAACAGTACGAGATCACGACGCACGTCGCGGGGGTGAACGTCACCGCGAACCAGTACCAGGCGTCGTGGCATCCCCGGGCATTCATCCGGATCGATGGTTGCGGGCGTGGCCCGGCCGTCTCGACTCAGGTGGTCCTCATGCCAGATACCCTCATCACGCCGGGAACGCAGCCCGCCGAATCGGTGCCCCCGCCCGCGGAGCCGACGAATTAACGCAACCCCAGTCGTCGCCGGCCGATGGGTGGCTCATGACCATCGACCCGAAGTCGCCGCACTGGCGCGCGCTCGTCTCTGGCCTCGTGGACCTGGCGGCGCAGGCTGGCGGTGCCGAGCGCCTGTCACCCGAGACCCTGCGAACCGTCGCCGAAGAGCTTCGCTCGTGCCTCGACGCGCCACACCCGCTGACGCGGCTCGGCCTCGAGCCGCACGAGCTC
>NZ_JACMOM010000361.1 GCF_014378035.1 Aeromicrobium sp.
GCCATCATCCTTGGCTTCAGTAGCCTTCTGGTTGTAGGCATTCAAGGGACGGCCTCGGCCCATCACGCGGCCGGGCACACCGGGGGGCCCGGAACCAACTGTGACCAGCCCCGCGATGCGCGCTATCCCCCTGGCCAGTGCGCGAGCGCAGGAGTTGGAGCGTCGGAGACCACGGTCGAGGTCGGCCAGGGGTTCCGCTTCCACGGCGAGGGATACGCCCCAGGGACGTCCGTCACCATCACGTTGTACTCCAAGCCTGTGGTCTTGGGGAAGGCCAACGTTGACCGATTCACCTTCTTCCAGACACTCATCACCATCCCCGTCGGCACGGCGCCCGGCGCGCACCGGTTGGTCGCCAGCGGCACCGGTGTCGACGGGGCGCCGCTCAGTCTGGGCACGGCAATCACCGTTGTGGCGCCCGGGGTCGTTGCTCCAGGTGGCGGTTCCGGGTTGGGTGGTACCACCGGCGACGCGGGGAGCCGTGGCCCGATCTTTGGGGTCACACTTCCGCGGACTGGCACCGATGCGGCCATCGTGGGCGCCTTAGGCGTCGTTCTGGTGGCTGTCGGGGGCGCGACCATCGCCGCCAGCCGCCGCCGCGCCTCTTAGACCTTTCTCCGGAACAACTCAGCAGGCCGGTACAGCGACCCGCACGCCAAGCGGTCTGCTCAACGGTTGCACCGGGATGCGGGCCTGGCCTGGCACGGTGGGCTCCGCGAGCTGCAGGACAAGCTGCCGCGGCTTTCCGCGAGGTAGATCCAACGTTAGAAACCACTGCGGAATGCCAGCTTCGACTCCGTACGACAAGTACGGAGCCGAGCCGACCGCGTCCATCGTGAGAGGGCGGCCATCCAACGTCGCCCTGATCAACCTGGACCCTGGCGTCCCGTAGACCCGGAGCACCACCCCGGAGTCCGTTGACTCGGTGCTCACGCCATCGACGTTGCGGACCGTCATGTAGGGCGGAAGACCCTCGGCAGGCGCCTGGTTGGTCAGGCGAACGCTGATCGAGCTGGGCCGTCGTACGCCTTGACACGGCCCTGCGAGATAGACAACGCTCCGGTCCAAGAAGTAGTCCAGCTTGCCGCCCGTCGCGTTGCTGACTACCGGGAAGGCCAGCGGCCCAGCGCCGCCGGGCAGCGCCCCGTCGACCTCGGCCGCACGTAGGCCTGGTTGCAACAACGAGTCCCGGCTCGTCATCCGCAGATGCCCGGAAGTGACCGCCTCCGCCAATCCCCGCACTAGCGCCCTGGTGTCGCTGCCTGGGCTGCTGAGGGTCGCCGCCGCAGCGACAGCGAAATCGCTCAGCAGATCCTTCCGCACACCCCTGTCCCGATTGCCCGAGACGCCTCGATACTGCTCCACGGCCAGGAACTCGACCAGCCGGTCGGGCGCGACGGTGAGGTCACCGACAACCAGCGGTGAGGTCCCGCGCAAGATCGACGCGAGCGCGACCGAATCCAACGCGATGACCCCGTCCAGTGGCTTCCCCCCCTGCGCCTGCCAGAGCGCTTCGACGACCCTGGCGACCGTCGGCAGGTCGGGGCTGAGATTGACGTTCTGCCAAAGCTCCAAGGCGCCGTCACCGCCGTAGAGGTCGACGTAGGACGCCGGCACGCCTGGGGGTACCGCGACGGCACCGTTCTCCAGATCGGCGTTGCTGCCCTGATCCACCGTCCGAAGCTGCCCGGCCTCTGCCTCAATGACGGCGAAGCCACCAATCAGACCGCCAGTACCGCGACTTTCGGCGCTTTGCTGCACCAGCACGAGATAGCGGCGTGCGCGGTCGGACCCGAGCAAGGCGGGAGCCAGCTTGAGCGTCCTGTCGGCGGACCCGAGGAGATCGACCACCTGATCGACCTGGGCTGCCAGCTGTCGCTGAGCCGTGGCCACGGCCCCCACAACGGGGCCGGCCGGCCGGCCGAGCCGGTCCCGCACGCCCTGCGCGGCCAACGCGCTGGCGTGGACCTCCGGGGCTGCCGCCTTGATCCGGGCGAGATCAAACGAGCCATCGGCTCGGCGTAGGGTCTGTGGGCTCAGCGATTCGGCTGCCGCCACAGCTCCGGGCAACACCACCCGGGACAGGTCGTCAGCACCTGCGACCACAGCGCGCACCGCCTTGAGCGTCACGCCGACGTAGGGCAGGGCCGCGGTCGCCTTCCACACCGGGTCGTCGGTCAGTGCGCGAGCTCGGGCGGTGTCCTTTCCTGCCCGGACGACCGCGGCCCGTGCTTCCTGCGGGCGACCATCGAGCAGCGCCTGTCGCGCCGTGTCCAGAGCAGCCCGGGCGGCCTGCAGGTGGCGCTGCGCCGACAAACCGGAAAGGCCGAGCCAGACCGCGATGACCGTCGCGAACAACAGGAGAATTGCTGTCCTGACTACCCACCTTCGGGCAGTGAACGAGATGGCAGCCACGTCAGATAGTGGCACGAACAGCAGTGCCAGCAACGCCCTCAGACACTCGTGCCGGCCGGACCCAACGCAGCCGCACCCAGCAACACGACACCAAGCGCCACCGTGGCCGCGCCCAGAAGGGCTGGCCAGAGCGGACGATCACTGATCGAAGGCAGCGGAGCCTCGCCGGAGCCCCGGGCCCGACGGGACAGGCAGCTGGGGCAACGACCCTTCCCCTGGGGAAAGGCCCAATACGGCGTTGTACGCTCCAGCCGCGACGCCGCCCGCCGGACCGCATGGCGCACCACCAGCCCGATCAGGCTCAGCCGACGCTCGCCGGCCCCCCAACGCTTACCGCACGCTTCGCAACGGCAGACCACGGTGTCGTCCTCCGCACCGCGCAACCGGGCGACCACCGCACGCACCGGACCCGACATCGAGACAACGAGAAGCAATGCCCCCAGGGCGGGAAGCAGGACCGCAGCCACGAGCAGGCCGTACGCCCAATAACCGCTCGCCATCGCCCCAGTCTGCCTTAATCTGCGGCAGGTGTGGTGAGGTGGGGCCGGCAGACCATGGGCCACCGCATCGTGGCTGGCATCGCGACGAACCCGGAAACGAGGCCATGCAGCCAGAGCCACCGCCAGAATCCGCACTGGCGCCTATCACGACGCACGACGCAGAGTCACCGGAGCAGTTGGCCCGCCTGCTGCGCTCTCTTGAGTCGATCGTGTCCGACCAAGGCGCTCAGGGGCGCCACCTCGTCGAGGCGCTGACCGCGCAACTGGCCGACGGTCAGGGGGAAACGCTGCATTCGCTGCACACCGCGGCCGCGGCCGTTCGGCGTCACGCCACCCAGTTGGCAACGGTCGCTGTCGAGCCCAGTCGTGAGGTTCGCGTCTTGATCGCCGACCTCGAATCGGCAGCGGTCAACCTCCGTCAGACAGGTACGACGGTGGTCCGCCAGGTCACGGGCGCGCTCACCGAGGAGGTGGCCGCCCGGGTAGTTGCCCTCGAAGCACAGCTCACTCGCGCAGCCCTCGAGACGGCAACAACATCCACGGCCGGCCTCCGGGAGCAGCTCGAGCTCGAAGGCATGCGCATAGGCGGCCAACTCGCGGCCAGCACCGCAGCCAGTGAGCTGCGACTGGACGCCACGGCCATGCGGGTCGCCCAAGCCATCGAGACCTCCGGCACCAGCATCATCGCGCAGATTGACGCCGTCGGGGCCGCGGTCCTGATTCAGACCTCGACGGCAGTCAACGCCCTCGAAGCGAGCGTCCAAGCCACCGTCGACAGCATGACTGAGGCATCAGCGCAGTTCACCCGCGGAGCCGGCGTCGCGCTCTCGATGCTCGAGGAGCACGTCGCCCGGACCCGAGACCTGCTTGAGTCCGCCGGGGACGCAGTGGCGGTCACCACCCAGGCCGCGTGCACCGCAGGAGCAGCGCAGCTGGAGATTGCTGGAGCTGATGTAACGATCCGCAGCGAGCTGGCAAGCCAATTCCTGGCGGCGCGCGTAGAACTGGCAGCGACGGAACTCACCGCCGGCCTCAGCAGTGCAGTTGCCGTCGCCCAGGGATCCTTCGACCGAAATGCCGCCACGGTTCACCGCCGGCTGACCCGTGCTCAGCAAGGCATGATCGCTGTCTCCGACGCTACGCTCGCGGGCATCGAGTTTGCCGGGAACGCCTTGTCATCAATCATCACGGAAAGCACCAGGGAACTGTCCACTGAGGCCACCGAGTTCCTGGGGGCCCTGGACCAGCTCGGTGTGGAGCAACGCCAGAACGATGAGCGTCAAGGCCTGCGAATCGAGGCCCGAATCCAGCGGTTGATCGAGCGCTCTGACCGAGCCGTCGGTCAGCTGACCGAGCAGCTTCGGCGGGAGGCCGAGAAGCTCACTGTCAGGGACGAGCAGCACGAATATTTCCGGGCGCAGGAGTTTGCCCGCGTCTTGGAGGACGTGCTGAGCCGGTCCGGTGCGCGGGGCCGCGACCTTCGCGAGCGGGTGGTCCGCGTCCTGCAGTCGGACCGGCGCGAACGCCAGGCGACCGTCGTGGCGGCCGAGCCCACCCAGCTCACACCCACCGTGCCCACACCCACCGAGCCGGCACCCACCAAGCCCGCACTCGTCAAGCCAAGGCCGACCAAGCCCACACCTGCCAGCCTGAAGCGCCCCGCTCCGGCCAAGCCTCGCAAGCGCGTTCCGAAGAAGCAGGAGAACAGCACGTGACCGGTCCACAGCGTGGTGGGAGAGATCAGCAGCCCTTAGCGCCAGCTCGACGGGTTCGCCCTCGCAGTCCCGAATCGCCAGAATTCGCGCCGTCGGACTACGACGATGCCGAGGTCGCCCGTGGTCAGTCGGCCGCCGTGCTAGGCGCGTTGGGCCGCATGCAGTTGCGCTTGGACGTCCTGGCTCGCGAGCAGTCCACGGCTCTCGGGCACATCCAAGACGCACTGGAACGACTGGAAGCTCGAGTGGCCCAGCAGAAGCCGGGCACCGGCCGTTTCGCTCCGGACGCACCCGACGAGCAGTTGCCGTAAAGCCTTTCCTTCTTGAGGGGACTTAGATGTCGAGCACATCACCGTTTGTGAAGCATGACGCCACGCTGCCTTCCAGACGCGCCGTGCTCACCGTGGCTGCTGTAGCGGGCAGCACCATTGCGTGGAAGCGAGCCGAGGCGACCAGCACCGCTCCTGACGCAACCCCCGGAGCCGAGATCGGCCGAGACCCCAGCTCCGTTCTGCACCTCCTGCGACGCCTTACCTACGGACCGACGCCGGAGCTCATCGAGCACGTGCAGCGCGTCGGCGCGCGGATCTGGCTGAACGATCAGCTCGGACAGAAGTCGGACGCCACCTCGGATCTCGTGTCAGCGACTTACCTCACGCTGGGGCTACCCGCAGCGCTACTGATCCACGAGACCGGCCAGCGCAACCCGGTGCAGGACCTCCAGGCAGCAACCTTCACCCGCGCCGCCTGGGGAGACCGGCAGGTCGCCGAGTTGCTCGTGGAGTTCTGGAGCAACCACCTGTCTATCTACGCGAACGCGCCGCAGGTGAGAGGGCTCAAACTCGTCGACGACCGCGAGGTTGTGCGCCCGCACGCCCTAGGCCGCTTCAACGACCTCCTAATCGCGAGTGCGCGGAGCCCCGCCATGCTGCGTTACCTCGACGGGGCGAGCTCTCAGAAGGGCCACCCCAATGAGAACTACGCCCGCGAGCTTCTTGAGCTGCACACCGTCGGGGTCGAGTCTGGTTTCAGCCAGCAGGACGTGCTGAATACCGCCCTGGTCCTCACGGGTCGCAGCGTGGATGACACAACCGGAGTGTTTACCTACCGGCCAGAATGGCACCATGTAGGTCCGGTCCGCGTGCTGGGCTGGAGCGCCCAGAACGACGATCCGGCCGACGGGATGCAGGTCGGTGACTCCTTGCTGGCCTACCTGGCTATTCACCCGGCCACCGCGACCCGGCTCGCCGAGAAGCTCGTACGCCGCCTGGTCAGCGACACTCCGTCCACCGGTCTGGTTTCCAGTGCGGCGCGGGTCTACCTGCGCTCCGGAACCGGCGTTGTCCCCGTTGTACGCCACATCGTGGCGGACCCGACGTTTGCCGCCAGCGCAGGCCGCAAGAGTCGGCGGCCGCTCGAATGGCTGACAGCAGCGATCCGCGGGCTTGGTCTCCACCACGACCTGGCGAACAGTCCGACTGGCGCAAACCCGCTCGTCGCAGTGCTGCACGAACTCGGTCACGTGCCGTTCGACTGGCATCCGCCCGACGGCTATCCGGATGTCGTCGGAGCTTGGGCCTCAACGGGCACCCTGCTTGCCCGCTGGAATGTCGCCCAACGCCTGGTCCGCAGTGAAGTGCCCGGTCTACAGAAGTTCGACGCGGAGGCGTTCCTGGGCACACCGCTGCCACGTGACGGGGGCTCCCTCGTCGACCGGGTTGCCGTGCTGCTGCTCGGCGCACCGCCACGACGCGGGCTCCGCGATCCGCTGCTGCTCGCGATCGACTGCAGGTCGAACACTCCACTTTACGGCGCTCAGGCTCTCAAGCTCGTACCAGCGCTCGCAGCGTTAGTGTTGAGCTCCCCCGACATGGCAGTGCGATGACCATCCAAGAGCCGTGCTGCGGTGCCACGGTTGCGGTCAACAGGCGGCGATTCTTGGCTGGGGCGGCCACGCTGGCCGGGGCGGGATTGCTCGAGCTCGCCGGGGCCTCGATGGCATTCGCAGCACCGGGAGCTCCCGCCACCGACCTGCTCGTGGTGGTCACCTTGCGCGGTGGCGCCGACGGTTTGAGCCTGGTGCCGCCACTGGCTGACCACGCCTACACCAAGGCACGACCAGGTATTGGCGTGCGCAAGGGCGAAGCCCTTCCGCTCGACCGATTCTTCGGCCTGCACCCGCGGCTCGCTCCCCTCCTGCCGTTCTGGCAGGCCCAGAGTCTGGCAATCGTCCAGGCGGTCGGCGACCAGGACGGGAGCCGGTCACACTTCACCGCGACCGAAGCTCTCGATCGTGGCGTGAACGCCAGCAGCTCGGTCTCGACAGGGTGGATCGATCGGCATCTGACAACGAGGCCCCAGCGCGCCCACGCTTTTCCCGCCGTCGCCATCGGAGGCCAGGTCCCGCAGTCACTGCAGGGCCCAGCCCCCGACCTCACGTTCCCGACGGTCGACGCCGTCCGGATCCGCGTTCCCAAGAACCACCAGGCCGCGGTCGAGCGCGCGCTGCGCCAGATGCACACCGGGGTTGCCGGGACGGTTAGTGTCTCTGGACTGGCGACGATGGACGTCCTCAAGTGCCTCGCGCCCACCCAACAGCGGGCCTATGCGCCGCGCCCGGGTGTGGACTACCCGGCGGGTGAACTGGGACAGGCGCTACGTCAGGTGGCCCAACTGGCCCGTGCCGACGTCGGTTTGGAGGTCGCTTGCGTGGACTCCGGCGGCTGGGACACCCACACCGGCATGGGGTCAGCCTCCGGCGGGCCGATGGCTGAACAGGTGGCACGATTTGGCGCAGCCTTAGCAGCCTTCGCCCGCGATCTCGGCCCATTGTTTCGAACCACGACGATCATAACCGCGTCGGAGTTCGGTCGGCGCGTCGCCCAGAACGCCAGCGGCGGCGTTGATCACGGACTCGGGAACGCCATGCTGCTGCTCGGCGGCGGGGTGCGCGGGGGACGGGTCTACGGACGTTGGCCCGGGCTTGCCGACAAGGACTTGGAACAGGGCGATCTGCGCGTCACCACCGACCAACGTGACGTGTTCGCCGAGGTAGTCCGCCGTCGGCTAGGCAACAGCAGAGCAACCGAGGTGTTCCCCGGCCACGTGTCGCGGGAACTGGGGCTGGTTCGCCAGCGGTGAATTGGCCCCAACACCGTTCAGTTGGGATGGGCGGGCTTCAAGTGGTGAGCGCAACGACCTGCGCGAGCCTCTCCGATGGTGTCATGTAGTCCAGCGTCTTGCGGGGCCGGTCGTTGAGGCTCTGCACGATCGCGGCCAGCTCGGTGGCGGTGACGCGCGACAGGTCGGTGCCCTTGGGCAGGTACTGCCGGAGCAGCCCGTTGGTGTTCTCATTCGAGCCGCGCTGCCACGGTGAGTGCGGGTCGCAGAAGTAGACCGGGATACCGGTCGCGATCGTGAAGGTCCGGTGTGCGGCCATCTCGGCGCCCTGGTCCCTTGTCTCGTGCCGGGTTTGATGGAGACCATCAAGCCACGGAGGATCAACGATGGCAGCACCACGGAAGGACCCTGAGGAGTTTCGGGAGCGAGCGATCCGCATGACGGTCGATGCGCGCCAGGACCCCGCTAGCCGCCCGAGCGCGTGCGTGCGGATCGGTGAGCAGTTGGGGATCAACCCCGAGACGCTCCGAGGCTGGGTGACTCAGGCCGAGATCGACGCTGGCGCGCGTCCCGGTACCAGCACGACGGAGGCAGAGACGATCAAGCAGCTGGAGCGGGACAACCGTGAGCTGCGGCGCGCGAATGCTATTTACGAGACCTACCCGGCCCCTATGTCAGGAGTTCTGGATCCATCAAGTCAGCCGCGGCCTGCCCCGCGCCGTGAACAACCTCGCGATCCAAGCCCTCATCGCCGCATTCGCGACCAACAAGGGCATCGTCGACGAAGCCTCCGCCTGCGCCGCCGTCACGGAGGTCACGACAGACTGACGACCAACACGACAGCACGACCACGAACCCCGCCGAGCTCCAACCGGCCGGGGTTCTCTTTCACCCACCAAGCGTCGTCAGCGAACGTGACGCCATCGTGCTCATCCGACGCGTCGGCCTACACGGCGGCTTCAGACCCCAACTACACCGTCAACTGTGATGAGCCACTTTCGCTGGCCACCAGCGGGGACCAGAGCTTGGCCGTTGACATCCTCTCGTTGATCTAACATCAAAACCTTCGTTCGATCGGTCGAGGCGGACGCGGCCGACCCGTTGACCGCATTGCCCAGCGAACCCCGCGGTTTGCCTGTTACTGACCACGCACCACCTCACGCAGGTTCACCCGCGAAAGCACACCGTGATTGGCGACCGTACCGCCGGTCTTGCCGTATGACACACTAAGTGATGATTTGGAAAAGGCGCCACCCGTGGCGAAATGGCGAGCAGTACATGTTCAGCGTTGCGTTGGCGGCTGTCGTCGCACTGATCGCGTTCAGCCTGTTGCAAAAATCAGATGTGCCCTCGCCACCAGAGCAGGCGGTTCGAGCACTCGTGCCACTGCCTGTCGCGGCCGCGCCGTCACAGCCAGCTGAGCTGGACACCGTCAGACTGGTGAGGCCGAATAACGCGCCGATGCGCGTCCTGTTCGTCGGGGACAGTCTCACCGGCGCGTACTTCGCCTCCGTGGAGGAGAACGGGTTTCAGTCAGAGGTCATCCGAGCTTTGACAGACAGCGGCGGACACGTCGAGGCGATCGGAGCCTCAAGAGCCGGCGCCAGTTTGACGACGGTGGCATCGATCACTGACGTGCCCTCCGGGCTGCATCTGGCCGTGGTTGAACTCGGGACTAACGACGTTGGGGCTCGAACGTCATTAATCAATTTTCGGGTTCAATATGCAAAACTGCTAGAACGTATACGCCTCACGTCGCCCGCCGCTGCGCTCGTCTGCCTCGGGGTGTGGCAGACCAGCGGCAGTTACGACGTGATTATCGAGGATGAATGCATCAGGGCTCGCGGTGCTTACCGGGGGTTGCGTGACCTCTACACGAAAACATCGTTGCACGCTGCCGCTGGCTCACCGACGTTCCAAGGACCAGCTGACGGTTTTCATCCGAATGACGCCGGACATCGCGCCATCGCCGACCGGGTACTCAAGGCGCTCACAACGTAACTGCGGATCCCCGCACGTCACCGTCCGAGCCGGACCCTGGTTCGAATCGCAAGGGTCACAAGTGCGCCAACGGCGGAGATAGGGCTTACCACATGTTCACACCGACGCCTTACGCGCGCCTTCTGCTCGAGGTCGGTCGACCCGGGTCGCATTGAGGGCTCTTCGCACTTGAGCGGGGTGGCGCTCATGGATCTTGACTGCTGATGGTTCACGCGGCCCGGAGGGACGCGCTGTGCAACATGTTGCGTCGTTCGTAGTTGCTCTGGTTCCTGAAACCGCACGCGACCCGCTTGATCTGCTTGATCACCCGGTTGTAGCCCTCGGTCCGGGCGTTCGTGCCGCCGAGCTGCAGGAAGGCTTCGATCTCGGGCCACCACCGCTCGATCGTGCCCGCCAGGCGGGTCGCCTCGGGCAGGTCCGCGGTGACGCAAGCGGTGAGGAACCGGGTCCGCCGGTGGGCGGTCTCGTGCCGGCTGTACCGGGTCGGGCCGTGCCCGGCGAGCAGCTGGCGCAGGAGCTCCTTGCACGCCCAGGCCGCGCCGATCTCGTTGGTGGGGTCGTCGGTGGTGAACACGGTCGTAAGCCGGGTCAGGGCCTTCGGGCCGAGCTGGTCACCGTTACGCAGCAGCAGCCGGCGGTGCGCCC
>NZ_JACMOM010000362.1 GCF_014378035.1 Aeromicrobium sp.
CGGCGCTCGCCTCATCGGCACGGTCATCAACATGTCACCCATACCGAAGCGCGGACGCTCAGGCTATGGATACGGTTATGGCTACGGCTATGCCCCTGAGGCCGGACGGTCCAAATCCGGCGGCAAGAACACCAAGCCGAGACGCCACGATGTGAAGCACGAGTCGACCGTGGACCCTTTCGCAAAGCCTCGGGTCGATCCCGACATTGATGCAGCGATCCATCCCGTTGAACCCCGCGTGGGCACCCGACACGATTCGTACTAGGGCTTGTTCCAGCTCTCGCCCTGATCGGTACTGACGTAGACATCGCCGTCCACCAGTGCGCCGAGGAGAACTGGCGCACCGCCGATGGCCACTGCTGTCTTGGTGTCGCTGATACAACCCAACGGTTCCCAGTTGCCGCCCGCGCTCCCGGTCGCATAGACGCGTGACGCGCAACCATCAGCCTTCGCGATACCGAAGCCGTCGCGGATGGTCGAGAACGAGACCGCACTCAATCCGTCGAGCGCACCGAGGCCCACCCAGGTGTCGCCCGCGTCATCGGTACCGCGGACCTGACCGTCCTTACAGCCGACCCTGGCGTTCCGATCACTGATCGGCCATACCGACAACACTTCGCAATCGGCAACGGCCGGGCCTTGCGGTGTCAGGACGTTGTCGCCATCGACATACCATTCGTCACCGGTGTCGGTGCGCTTCCAATCCTCACCGCCGTTTTCGGTCGCGTAGCTAAAACTCTTGCAATTGGCATCGGTGCCGACGATCGACATTTCGGCGGGCGTCGTGAGTGTGACCGCACGTATGGACGTCACCGCAGCCGAGCGATCGCCGTTGGCGTCGGACTTCTCCGCGAGCGGGAGGGCGATCTCCTTGAAGTTCGCGGCCTGGTCGATCGACAGTTCCAGGCTCGGCGCGGAGGGGTCGTCACAGGAGCCTCGTATGAAGCGAGCCATGATATTGCCGGTGACCACCAGACCCGTGGGATCTTCCGTCTTGGGATCTGCAGACGTTGACATGGTCGCCGAAGGGGTCTCAGTCGGGACGGACAGTGAGGAGTCTTGCGAGGGCGGCCGTTGGTTGACGTGCCTGATGGCAAACGCCGCGGCGACGAGGTCCACGAACACGAACAAGACAATCGCCGTGATCTTGAGACTCTTCGTCACGCGGAGCAACCTTCGGGGCTGGGGGAACAGTGGGCCACAGTCTAGCGACCGGAGGCTCTCGGACGCTGTCAGCGGCCGGTAAGCGACGGTGCGTGGTTTCAAGGCTCCGCTACGCCCCGCACCTCAACCACCTGAGAGGTCGGATAGACGTTGCCTCGGCGATCAACCTGACAACGGGCTGGCCCGGCTCCGGTAATGCCCCTGGGTTCACAACGACAAACACAACGGCGGTGCACCCCCAAGGGGATGCACCGCCGTTGTCGTGGTTCTTCGTGGTGCCTCGCGGTTTCAAGATGGCCGCAAGCGGCCTCCTCAACCAGCGTTCTCAGATGTTGGCGAGTGCCGAATCGATCTTGATCGCTATGTCGACGACCGTGCCGATTTCGGCGACCTGACGGTCGACCGACTCCGCCCGCGGCGCGAGGGTGCGCAGGGTCCATTCGCCCGGGCCGGCAAAGAAACGGAACTGTCCGGTCGCCGAGGTCGGAACCTCGGCGGTGAACTCACCGCTGCGGTCGAGCAGCCGCACGTAGGCATTGCCCACCGGCTGGTCGTCGAGGGTCACGATGCCCTGAATGACGGCCTGGTTCTTGACGTCCACACCTTCGAGGCTGGGACCGCCCTTGATCGCGCCGCACATCAGGCCACGCCCGCTTCGTCACCGAGGGCAACCGGCACTGCTCGCAGCGAACCGTATTCACTCCACGAACCGTCATAGTTCTTGACGTTCTTGTAGCCGAGGATCTCGTGCAGGACGAACCACGTGTGCGAGCTGCGCTCACCGATACGGCAGTAGGCGATGGTGTCCTTGCCCTCGTCCAACCCGGCGCCCGCGTAGAGCGCCTTCAGCTCGTCGTCGCTGCGGAACGTGCCGTCGTCGTTCGCGGCCTTGCTCCACGGCACGTGGCCCGCGGTCGGGATGTGTCCTCCGACCTGCGCCGCCTCCTGTGGGAGGTGCGCCGGTGCAAGCAGGCGTCCCGCGAACTCGTCGGGGCTGCGGACGTCGATGAGGTTCTTGGTGCCGATCGCCTCGATGACCTCGTCGCGGTAGGCGCGGATGGCCTCGTTGGGCTCCTTGGCCGTGTAGGTCGTCGCCGTGCGTGCGGTGACATCGGCCGTCAGCTCGCGGCTGTCGAGCTCCCACTTCTTGCGACCACCGTCGAGCAGACGGATGTTGTCGTGGCCGTAGTAGGCGAGGTACCAGTAGGCGTAAGCGGCGAACCAGTTGTTGTTGCCGCCGTAGAACACCACGGTGTCGTCGTTGCCGATGCCCTTGGCCGACAGCAACGCCTCGAGCTTGTCCTTGCCCACGAAGTCGTGGCGGACGCCGTCCTGGAGATCCTTCTTCCAGTCGAGCTTGATGGCCCCGGGGATGTGCCCCTTGTCGTACGCCTCGGTGTCCTCGTCGACCTCGACGAGGACGATCTTCGGGTCGGCCAGGTTTTCCTGGACCCAGTCTGCGGTGACGAGCGCGGATTCACGGCTCATGCTGTACCTCCGTTGTGTGCCCTCATGGGCGTGGGTTGGTGAGAATGGAAGAGCAGGACGTTGTCAGGCGTCGACCGGCGCAAGCCGGCGGACCGCCAGGTAGAGCTCGCACCCGAGGCACAGGCCGATGGATGCGTTGAGCAGGGCCGCCACGAGCGCGAACGCTGTGGCGACCAGACCAGCGGTAGTCGCTCCCAGGAGAAAGGCCACCAGCGCGACCGTGGTGAACCCGAGCCCCACCATCTGGGCGAAGCGGGGCGGGCGCGCATCCTCGAACGACGGCGGCGCACCGACACGGGGACGGACGACCTTCGCGAAGAAGATCGCGTAGGGCGACCGCCTCAGCCCGACCAGCGCCGCCACCGCGAAGACCGCCACCTGGGCGGCCAGCAGGATGACGTTGACCGGCGCGGGCGTGACGAGCACAAGAGCGAGCACCGCCGCGGTGATGGTGGCGGCGACGCGAAGGCCGCGTGGATCGACCTGTTCGGATGCAGACATGATTCTCCAGCGCTGGGTTTCGGCACGATCCGGCACGGCCGGGATGTGCGGGGACTGACGGGCAGAAAAGTCAGCGCGTGCGACACAGCGAGGAGCGCGTACGGCAGTTGTCCACTGCCCGGCGCCGCGTCAGGTATGTCGTCTGGAACATGTCTCCAGAATAGGGACCCCGTCCGGAGTTTTCACTCCCAAGTCCCACGATGTGGACACTCGTCCCACATGGTGGAGCCGACGCCGTTATCGGAGGGAATTATTGCCGCTCGCCGACGGCATTGCCGAGGGCCGCGAGCACTTGCTCGCGCCGTGGGAGGCCCGACGCGCGTGTGCTGACCGTCCCGGCGGCATCGAGGACGAGCACTGTGGGCGTCCGCATGATGTGGAGCCGGCGCACGAGGTCGAGGTTCTCTTCGGCATCGATGTCGATCGTCGCGACCCCGTCGACCGTCTTGGCGATGTCGGTCAGCAGGACTCGCGTGGCGCGGCACGGGGCGCAGAACGCACTCGAGAACTGCACGAGCGTCGCTCGTTCGCCCAGCTCGGCGCCGATGTCGACGGCAGAAAGACGCTCGCGATCGTCGGCGCGCGCGCCGTCCCGGAAGGCACCGTTGGTGCGACGGATGCCCCATGCTGCGCACCCGGAGAACCCGAGCGCGAACAGAAGCACCCACAGACCAGTCATGATCCCAGCGTACGTCGCGGCATCACAGGCCGGGCGCGCCGACGAGCTGTCCACCGACGAAGACGATCGGTGCTGCCAGCGCGATCGACATCGCCCCGGGGAAGCCCCAGCCGGCAGCGGCGTGGGTGCGCCCCTGCGACCAGGCCCCGCCGAGGATCTGACCGAGGACAGCGAACAACGCTGTACCGGATCCGATGGCAACCCCGAAGACCCCCGTCAGGACCGAGTCGACGCTCAGCGCCACCGCCGCACCCGCCGCGCCGCCGGCCACGATCGCGAGCGACCCGCAGACGAAGCGGTCGATCGGCAGGAGCCACACCAGCAGCCCACCGGCGAGCCCCGCCGCGCCCACGGCAACGGACGCCGCGCCGCCGATCGACTGCGCGGCACCGATCCACCCCACGCAAAGCGCAGCGAACACGCCCAGCGCCACGGCGTATCCGGTCGACGACACGAGGTGCGGACGTCCGTCGGTTCGCAGCATCTGCGAGACGAGGGCGACGAACAGCCCCACAGCGATGGCCGGGATGATGCCGCCGAGCATCCCGGTGTCGACCGAGCCCACGATGTTGAGCGACGAGCTGCCTGCGCCGTCGAGAAGATGAGGTGCCAGCGTGAGGGCCGTGGCGACGACGCCGGCACTGGCCGCCGCTGCGAATCGCGGGGCGCTGATCGATCGACCCTGCGGATCGGCCGGCCTCGGCGCAGAGGCGATCTGTGCCTGGGCAATCAGGACGCCCGCGGCCACGAGCACCGGGTCGGTGTAGGCGGCGAGAGTGATGACGCCGGCGAGCGCCAGCGACAGCAGGGTGGATTCGAGGCGTGGCACCCCCGCATGATGTCATCCACCGTGGGGTGGCGTGCAGCCTTCGGCGCTCAACCTCCCGCGAACGGCGGCAGGAGCTCGACCGTGTCACCTGGGTGCAGCGTGACCTCGTCGTGCGGCCGGGCCCCCACGGGCGTGTCGCCGACCAGGATCGAGCAGGTCGCTATCACGTCGTCGAATCGATCGCTGTCGCGGTGCCTCCGGCTGATCTCCGCGAGCAGGGTGGCGAGGTCGTCTGCGGGGACGATTTCGCGTGCCAGACCCGCGGCGGCGCGAGCCGACGCCCAGTAGTTCACCGTCACCCCGGGGTGTTCGGAGTCGACTGTGACGTCGTTCTCATTCTCTTCGGATGATGGTGATTGACCGGACACATGTCGTATTGTCGACCATGCGACGAGGCCACGGTGACTCACCATGGCCTTTTCGCATTTGGTGCAACGTCTTGATGGTCACACCACGCAGCACGGAGGTCGACACATGTCCCACCTGCTTCTCCTCACCAAGAGCACGCAGTCCTCGGTCGAGGTGCTGCCCGCACTGGCGCTGTTGCCGCACCACGTCAAGATCTTGCCGGCCGAGGCCAGCGCACTGCTCGACGCGCCGCCGTGCGACGCGGTCCTCGTCGACGGGCGCCACGACCTCGCGCAGGTGCGGAGCCTGACGCGCGTCATCCGCACGACCGGGATCGAGTGTCCCCTCATCCTGATCCTCACCGAAGGTGGCCTGGTGGTCGCCGCGGCCGACTGGGGCATGGACGACGTCATCCTCACCACTGCCGGACCGGCTGAGCTCGAAGCCCGGCTCCGGCTCGGCATCGGGCGCGTCGCCGCTGGGCTCAATGGCGACAACGACAGCCACCTGATTTCTTCGAGCGGGCTCGTGGTCGACGACACGACGTACACCGCGAAGCTCGAGAACCGCACGCTCGACCTCACGTTCAAGGAGTTCGAGCTCCTGAAGTTCCTTGCGCAGCACCCGGGCCGGGTCTTCACCCGGCAGCAGCTTCTCCAGGAGGTCTGGGGCTACGACTACTTCGGCGGCACCCGCACGGTCGACGTCCACGTGCGACGCCTGCGCGCCAAGCTCGGCACCGACAACGAGACGCTCATCGGCACCGTGCGCAACGTCGGCTACCGCTTCGTCGCCACGAAGGCCGAACCCGCTCGCGACTCCGCCGACACCTCGGCGTGACCTTCACCTGCTGAACAACATGACCGCGGCCGCGGTGACTCCCGCCGTCACGACGAGCGAGCGGAACAACCCCGGCGGCAGTACTCGGCCGACCCGCGAGCCGACGTAGCCGCCGATCACCGACCCGGCACCGAGCAGCCCGACGACGGCCCAGTCGAGGTCGGCGATCGCGATGAAGATGACTCCAGCGACGACATTGGCCGACAGCACCGCCAGGGTCTTCAGAGCATTGACGACCTTGAGCTCGAGATCGAGACCCAGTGCGAGGATTGCCACCACCACGACGCCCTGGCCGGCGCCGAAGTAGCCCCCGTACACGCCCGCGAAGGTCGTGAGCGTGGCGATGCCTCGCGTCATCCGCGTTCTCGACGACCCGAGCTCGTGGCCCTCCCGCTTGATCCGGAGCCACGCCGAGATGCGCGGCTGGAGACCGACCAGTGTGCAGGCGAACAGGATCAGCCACGGCACCAGAGCGTCGAAGACGCCGGCGGGGAGCCGCAGCAGCAGGAAGGCTCCGGCGATCGAGCCGGCGGCACCCGTGAGCAGCACCGCGATCGTCAGGCGTGGGTGGGTCGACAGCTCCCTGCGGTAGCCGAACGACCCACTGAGCCCTGCCGGGATGAGGCCCACCGTGTTCGAGGTGTTGGCCACGACGGGCGGCAGGCCGAGAGCGATGAGCACGGGAAAGCTCACGAGGGAGGCCACACCGATCGCGGACATCACAAAACCCGCCCCCAGACCGGCAGCGACCACGGCGAGCTGCTCCAGCGGACCCATCCGTGCCGTCAGCCGCGCAGGACGGCGACGTCGCTGACCATCTCGACGTGGCTGTGCATCGCTGCGGCTGCTGCTGCGGGATCTCCGGCACGGATGGCCTCGGCAATGAGGCGATGTGCTGTCAGTGAGTCGCGCGGGCGTCCGGGCTGCGACAGCGACTCGATCCGCGTCTCGAGGATCAGCTCACTGATCTCGCCCATCATGGTCGCGAGCAGTGACGAGTGAGCCGCTTTCGTCACGGCACCGTGGAAGAGCTCGTCGCCCTCGACGCCGCGCCCTCCCGACCCGATGTCCTTGTCCATGACCTCGAGAGCGCTGTCGATGTCCTGCATGTCCTCATCGGTACGACGTTCGCCGGCGAGGGCCGCGATCTTGGTCTCAAGGGCGTCGCGCGCATCGATGATGTCGGGGAGCCGCTTGGCATGCTCGCGCAACGCCTCCAGGACTCGCTGCCGGCCGGTGACGTCGGTGAGGATGGCACCGTCGCCGTGCCGCACCGCCACGACGCCAATGACCTCCAGCGCGACCAACGCCTGGCTCACCGTGGCGCGGCTGACGCCGAGCCTCGCGGCGAGCTCACGCTCGGGAAGCAGCCGGTCGCCTGGCTTCAGTCCGTTCTCGGCGACCCAGCTGGTGATCTGGCCCGCCACCTGCTCGTAGAGCCGTGGACGGCTGAGTGGCTGCAGCCCCATGGTCGGCCTCTCGTCGGCCTGCCCTGCGTCGTCCATGTCCATGCGTACCAGCGTATTGACAATTGGTCTGGTTGCCTATTGGCTAGGCCACTGATCCAATCACCGTGACGCGCATCACACCGCTGGAAGCGGCGAGGCGCAACCATCATCAAAGGACTTCTATGGGACCGGAATGGGTAGCAATCATCGCCCTCGTGGCGTTGTTCGCGATCGGGACGGCACTGCCGATCAACATGGGCGCACTCGCCTACGTCGCCGCGTGGCTGGTTGGCACGTACTCGCTGAACCTCGATGACAAGGAGATCCTTGCGGGCGTGAGCGGCGACTTGATCCTCACGCTGATCGGGGTCACCTACCTCTTCGCCATCGCACGCAACAACGGGACGGTCGACCTCATCGTCACGCAGGCTGTCAGGGCGGTCGGCGGCCGGGTCGCGCTGATCCCCTGGGTCATGTTCGCGGTGACGGCGTTGCTCACCGGCATCGGCGCGGCCAGCCCTGCAGCGTGCGCCATCATCGGCCCGATCGCGCTCGGCTTCGCCGGGAAGTACAAGATCAACCCACTCATGATGGGCATGTTCGTGGTGCACGGCGCCCAGGGCGGCGGCTTCTCCCCCATCAGCATCTACGGGACGATCACCAACTCCGTGATGCGGGACAACGGCCTCGAGGTCGGCGAGATGACGCTCTTCCTGTCGAGCCTCGCCGTCAACCTCATCATGGCGAGCATCCTGTTCGTGCTGCTCGGCGGACGTCAGCTCATGTCCCAGCGCATCGTCGCCAACTCCGACGAGCTCGTCGACAGCCTCCACACGGGCGGTGCGCAGGTGACCGCCCGCGGCTACGGCACCTCGGCGCCCACCGGCACGCACGGATCTCCGGGCACCAACCCCCGGCGGGTGCGCACCGACCAGATCCTGACGCTTTTCGCCTTCGTCGGCGTCGCTGTCGTCGCGTTGGCGTTCGACAAGAACATCGGCTTCGTGTCGATCACCGCCGCCGTCGTCCTCGCGATGCTTGCTCCCCACGAGCACAAGGGCGCCGTCAACCAGATCGCCTGGCCGACGGTCCTGCTGGTCGCCGGGGTCAGCACGTACGCCGCGATCCTCACCGAGGCAGGCTCCCCCGAGTTCGTCGGTAAATGGGCCGCCGGCCTCGGCGCCGCCATCGTCGGTGCGCTGATCCTTTGCTACGTCGGCGGCATCGTCTCCGCCTTCGCCTCGTCGACGGCACTGCTGCCGATCATCATCCCCATTGCCCTGCCGATCATCGCCGAGCACGGCATCAGCGCCGTCGCGCTCGTGGCCGCGCTGGCGATCTCCTCGACGATCGTCGACGTGAGCCCGTTCTCGACCAACGGCGCGCTGATGCTCGCCAACCGGCCGGACACCATCGGTGAACAGGTCTACTACAAGCAGATCCTGACCTACAGCGTGATCGTGGTCGCCGTGGGCCCGCTGCTCGTGTGGGCCGCGCTCGTCCTTCCGGGGTGGGGCTCGTGACGACCCGCAGCGGACCACTCGACGACCTTCTCGTGGTCGACCTGTCACGGGCGCTTGCCGGACCGCACGCCACGATGATGCTGGGTGACCTCGGCGCGCGGATCATCAAGGTCGAGGCGCCCGGCCGCGGTGACGACACCCGGGGGTGGGGTCCGCCGTTTCGCTGGCCGGGTGACGACGGCCATGCGGGATCGCGTGCCGAAGCGGGTGTCGACGACGACTCGGCGCGGGAGTCGACCTATTTCTTGTCGACCAACCGCAACAAGGAGTCGATCGCCCTCGACCTGCGCGACAAGGACGTCGGGGGTGACCGCGACATCTTCCTCGACCTGGTCGCGCGGGCGGACGTGCTCGTCGAGAACTTCCGCACCGGCGTCCTCGAACGGCTCGGGCTGAGCATCGAGTCGCCGCAGGAACGTCACCCCAGGCTGATCATCCTGTCGATCACCGGCTTCGGCCACGATGGCCCCGAGGGTGGACGCGCAGGCTACGACCAGATCGTGCAGGGCGAGGCCGGGCTGATGTCGATCACCGGCTCGGCGCCGGACGACCCGCAGAAGCTCGGGACGCCGATCTCGGACATCCTCGCAGGGATGTACGGCGCGTACGGGGTGCTCGCGGCGCTGCACGAGCGCGACGAGACCGGCCGGGGCACTGTCGTGCGCACGTCGCTGCTCGCGGCAACCGTGGGCGTGCACGGGTTCCAGGGCACCCGATGGACCGTCGCCGGCGAGGTCGGGCGGGCACAGGGAAACCACCATCCCTCGATCTCCCCCTATGGACTCTTCCGCTGCGCCGACGGCGCCGTGCAGATCGCCGTCGGCAGCGAGGGGCTGTGGCACGACTTCTGCGCCGGGTTCGGCCTCGACCCGGCGACACCCGGCATCGCCACCAACCCCGAGCGGGTGGGCAACCGTGAGCGTGTCGTCAACCTCGTCGAGGAGGTCTTCGCCAGCTGGAAGGCGGCCGACCTGCTCATCAGGCTGGACGAGGTCGGCATCCCGGCCGGCAAGGTTCGCTCGATGGACGAGGTCTACGCGTGGGAGCAGACAGCGAGCCAGGGCCTGCTGATCGACGTCGAGCACACGACACTCGGTACGTTGACCCTGCCGGGTCCGCCTCTACGATTCTTCGACACCGGTGGACGCGAGATGACCAGCACGGTGCACGACTCGCCGCCGGTGCTCGACGAGGACGGCGGCGCAATTCGACAATGGCTCAGCGAGACAGCATCGACGAGACAGACCCCAGGGAGAACCGATGAGTGACCGCCTCACCGCGCACCAGCTGCTCGACCTCGTCCTCGACGACGGATCGTTCGAGTCGTGGGACTCCCCCGTCGACCGCTCCGGGCTCGACCCCACCTACCAGCAGGAGCTGATCGCGGCGACCGAGCGGGCCGGGACCGACGAGTCGGTGCTCACGGGTCGCGGGCTCATGCGCGGTCGCCCCGTCGCCGTGCTGGTCAACGAGTTTCGCTTCCTGGCCGGATCGATCGGCCGCGAGGCCGCCCTTCGGATCGTGGCGGCAGTGCGACGCGCCACGGCGGAAGGCATTCCCGTGCTCGCCACCACCGCGTCGGGCGGCACACGCATGCAGGAGGGCACGCCGGCATTCGTCCACATGGTCGACATCTCCCGCGCGCTGATGGACCACCGGGCGGCCGGGTTGCCCTACCTCGTCTACCTGCGACACCCCACGACGGGCGGCGTCTTCGCGTCATGGGGGTCGCTGGCCCACATCACGATCGCCGAGCCCGGTGCCCTGATCGGCTTCCTCGGACCCAAGGTGTACGAGCTGCTCGAGGGCAAGCCGTTCCCGCCCAACGTCCAGACCGCCGAGAACCTCGCCGATCGCGGCATCATCGATGCCGTCGTGCTGCCCGACGAGCTGCCCATGCTGATCGACCGGGCCCTCGGCCTGCTGATCGACGCGCCCACGCCTCAGATCCGCGAGCGGCGGACCAGCGACGTGCACCGCGTCCGCTCAGCGTGGGACTCGATCCAGATCACCCGCGGGCCCCGCCGGGCCGGGGTGCGCGAGGTGCTCCGGTACGGCAGTGACGCGACCGTGCGCCTGCAGGGCACCGAGAAGGGCGAGCGCGACAGCGCCATGATCGTCGCCCTCGCCCGGCTCGACGGTCAACCGTGCGTCGTGATCGGCCAGGACCGCACCAAGCAGACCCGGGCCAAGCCAATGGGTCCGGCCGCCCTTCGTGAGGCCCGGCGGGGCATGCGGCTCGCCAACGAGCTCAGGCTCCCCCTGGTCTCCTTCATCGACACTCCCGGCGCTGAGCTCTCGCCGGAGGCCGAGGAGGGGGCCATCGCCGGTGAGATCGCGCGCTGCATCAGCTGGATGTCCACGATGCGGGTGCCGACGGTGTCGGTGCTCCTCGGGCAGGGGTGCGGCGGGGGCGCGCTCGCGCTGCTGCCGGCCGACGTCGTCATCGCTGCCGAGAACGCCTGGCTGTCGCCCCTGCCGCCCGAAGGTGCGAGCGCCATCGTCCACGGCGACCTCGACCACGCGGCGGAGATGGCTGATGCCCAGCACGTCGGCGCTATCGATCTCTACCAGAACGGCACCGTCCAGCACATCGTCCCCGAACCCGTCGGCGACCCGCCCGATGCGTTCGCGCGGGCGATTGCCGCCGAGGTCTCGGCGCAGGTTCGGGCGCTGACCACCCGATGAGCGCCCGTCCCGCGTCGAGCATCACCGAGCTCGCGGAGATCGCCACCGCCGTCGACCATGTCGCGCCGTTGAACGAGGCGAGCCTGCTCGCACTTCGTGACCGCGTCCGACCCAGGGTGCTCGTGCAGCACACCGATGACGCCGGATCGATGATCGCCGTCGCGTACGCCTCCGGCGTCTCGCCCGTCGAACTGGTCGTCCATCCTGACCACAGGCGGACCGGTCACGGGCGCCGGATCGTCGACGAGCTGGTGGCCGACGGTGAGACGGAGTTCTGGGCGCACGGCGACCTGCCTGCCGCGCAGGGCCTCGCCGGAGCGACCGGACTCGCCGCCGGCCGCACACTGCTCGCGTTGCGGCTGACCTTCGACGGGCCCCCGGCCCGCGAGCAGGTGCCGGACGGAGTGACGTTGCGCAGCTTCTCCCCCGACGATGCCGACGCGATCGTCGCCGTCAACGGGCGCGCGTTCGCCAACCATCCCGAGCAGGGAGCGATGGACCGGGCCGACTTCGACCGCCGCTTGTCCTCGGGGTGGTTCGACCCGCTGGGCCTCTTCGTGGCCGAGCGCGACGGCCGCGTCATCGGGTTCCACTGGACCAAGGTCGAGAACGGGATCGGCGAGGTCTACGTCGTGGGCATCGACCCCACCGCCCAGGGTGGCGGGCTCGGCACGGCACTGACAGCCAGGGGGCTCCGCCACCTCTACGAGCAGGGCCTCGAGATCGTCGACCTCTATGTCGAGGCCGACAACGCCCCGGCGCTGAAGGTCTACCGCACCCTGGGCTTCACGGACCATGCACGAGACACCCTCTACTCCCCCACCCCAGCTCGCGAGTCACTTTCCTAGGGCAGTGGTCAGGAGAGCCCTCGTTGCAGGGCGGCGGCGGCGCGGCGCATTGCCCGTGGTGCCGATCTGCCGAGAGACACCATGTTGGCGAAGGAGTGGATCAGCCCCTCCTCGCACACGTACTCGACCTGCACACCGGCATCGCGGAGCTTGTCGGCGTAGGCCTTGCCCTCGTCGATGAGGGGGTCGAAGCCGGCTGTGACGACGTAGGCCGGGGCGACGCCGGCGACATCC
>NZ_JACMOM010000363.1 GCF_014378035.1 Aeromicrobium sp.
CGATGTCGCCCAGCCGATTGACGGGACCAACGCATCGTTCGTGGCCGGCACCCGCTCTCACACCCAGTCGGGTGCGGTGACTGACCTCTGGTCGCCGCTAGCGGAATCTCTTGCTGAGTTGGAGTCCGCCGGTCAGGACGTCATCGTTGACATGGGCAGGCTCGGTCTCTCTGGCTCGCCGGAGACCTTGCTCGAAACTGCCGACCTCGCCCTGCTCGTCAGCAGGACCACGCTGCCCGCTCTGTCAGCTATGCGCTCGTGGGTCGATCTCTTCCAGCGTCCCCCGCTGGACTGGCACCAGTCGGCGCTGCTGCTCGTCGGCGACAGCCAGCCGTACAGCGCCCGCGAAGTATCGACGGTCGTGAACCTTCCGGTGGTGGCGGCTCTCGCGGTCGAGCCGGGGACCGCGGCCGTGTTCTCTCGAGGTGCCTCCGTCCCTCGGCGCTTCGACACTGGCCCGCTCACTCGGAGCCTTCACGCCGCTATTGCCTCGATCCACTCGACGATCACTCATCGACGCAATGAGCTTCTCGAAGGCGCACAGTCATTACACCAGAACTCACAGAGAGCATGCCCGGCACCGCGACGAGGCTCGCAGAGCTGCCGCTGTTCAGTACGTCATCTCCGCTCGAGACACACCGCGACCCACCGACTCGCGTCGAGACTCTCCCCCGCGGCATAGCCACGGTTTCATTACCAAACCGGGAGGTCGACTGGACGCTTGTCGCAGCCCTGCGGGCCCGGGCTTCGGAGCAACTCAGCCAGGCCGTTGCTGCAGACCGGGCTCGGCTCAACAAGACAGCACAGGAAGAACTTGGGCGTTCGATCGTTCTCGATCTGATCGAGTCCAACCTCGCGGACCGGGCGAACGCGGGTGCGACGGCACTACCCGTGGCCGAGCAGGACGCACTCGCGCGCGCCGTCTTCGACTCGCTCTTCAGGCTGGGACGCCTCCAGCCCTTGGTGGATGACGACCGTGTCGAGAACATCATCATCGCCGGCCACGACAACGTCCTGCTCGAGCTCACCGACGGGTCCTTGGTCGACGGCCCGAGTGTCGCTGGATCGGACGAGGAACTGATCGACTTCCTGGTCTTCCTTGCCTCGCGGAGCGAGGTCAACGCCCGCGGCTTCTCCGAGGCACAGCCACGACTCCACCTGCGCCTTGATGGCGGTTCCCGGCTCGCGGCCGCTGCTTGGGTCACCCCACGCCCGTCGGTGGTCATTCGCCGTCACCGTCTGATGGAGGTCACCCTGGAAGACTTGGTCGCCCGGCAGATGTTGACGCCTGTCACCGCGTCCTTCCTACGGGCGGCCGTCCGCGCGCGAAAGAGCATCATCGTCTCTGGCGGCCAGGGGGCCGGCAAGACGACTCTGGTGCGAGCCCTCTGCGCAGAGATCGACCCGTTTGAAGCTATCGGCACGTTCGAGACCGAGTACGAACTGCATCTCCACGAGTTGCGTGACCGGCATCGGATCGTCCACCCCTGGGAAGCCCGCCCAGGGTCTGGCGAACGGGGCCCCGACGGACGACAAGCGGGCGAGTTCACCCTCGACGAGGCCTTAGTCGACTCCTTCCGCTTCAACCTCTCACGACAAATCGTCGGAGAGGTTCGAGGCAAGGAGGTCTGGGCAATGATCAAGGCGATGGAGTCCGGCACCGGCTCCATCTCGACCACCCACGCCGCCGACGCCATCGCGGCTGTTCGCAAGCTGGTCACCTGTGCGATGGAGGCCGGGTCACACGTGACCCATGAGCTGGCCACCAGCAAGCTCGCCGCGACGATCGACCTCATAGTTCACCTCGACCTGCGCACCGAACGTGACGGAGAGACATCACGCCGGCGTCGTCGGGTCGCCGAGATCATCGCACTCGACACTGGCGAACGCGAGATCGGCTACGCGACCACGCACGTCTTCGCTCCTGACCTCGATGGAGTGGCCACGCCGGCCGTGCTGCCGGACTCCTACCGCGCACTGGCCGCCCACGGCTTCGACTTGGCTGAGTATCTGGCACAGCAGCAGGTGAGGTCGTGATCGTGCTCGTACCGGCAATTGCCGGAGCCCTCCTTGTCGGTGGGGTACTGGCTCTCATCCTCGGCCTTCGGCCCGTCGAGGTCGCGCCGACTCGACCCACCCAGCGGCTGCGTCGGCCGATGACCAGACAGTTCCAAGTCCTACTCCTGTCTGGGTTCGGAGCAGGAATCGTCGTGCTGCTCGTCACCGGGTGGGTACTGTCGCTCGTCGTCGTCCCTGTCGCCTTCGTCGGGCTACCCGTACTGCTGTCCTCCTCATCAGCTTCGGCGCAGATCGAACGACTCGAAGGGATGGAGGAATGGACCCGCTCCTTGTCAGGGGTCCTCACAGTCGGGGTCGGCCTGGAACAAGCGTTGGTCGCCACGCTTCGATCGACGCCTGTAGCGATCGCTCCGGAAGTCACGAGATTGGTCGCGCGCCTTCGAGCCCGGTGGGTCACCGAGGACGCGTTGCGGGCCTTCGCCGACGAGCTCGATGATGCGACCGGCGACCTGGTGGCTGCCAACTTGATCCTCGGCGCACGACGACGAGGTGCAGGCCTCGCAAGCGTGCTCGAAGGGCTTGCCGAGTCGGTAGCCACCGACGTGCGAGCTCGGCGTCAGGTCGAGGCGGACCGCGCCAAGCCAAGGGCAACAGCCCGTTTGGTGACGATCATCAGCGTTTGCGTGTTGGTCATCCTGGGCGTCTCCGGGACGTACGTCGAGCCGTACCAAAGCCCGTTCGGCCAACTCATCCTGACTGCGCTGCTCTCGGCCTACGTTGCGACCCTGATCTGGATGAAACGGATGGCGATAGGGCGGGCGCTGCCCCGGTTCCTCTCCCCCACCTCTGCATCAGAGACGGCTGGCCCGA
>NZ_JACMOM010000060.1 GCF_014378035.1 Aeromicrobium sp.
CACCCCGGACGGTGTCGTCCCGGACGGTGTCGTCCCGGACGGTGTCGTCCCGGACGGTGTCGTCCCCGTTGGTGTCGCCCCGGACGGTGTCGAGCTGGGTGTCGAGCCCGTGGTCGACGCCGAGGAGGGATCGGCATGAGCGGTGAGGCCTGCGAGCCCACCTGCCAGGACGACGCCGGTCGCGGCGAAGGCGGCGAAGTGCCTGCGTGACCTCTGCACGAGGGAGGTGCGTGAGGTGAGTGCTGATTTGTTCATGACTCGAGTGTTGTCGGCTCCGCATCACGCTTGCCTCAGCACGAGGTCAAATGAACCTCAAATATTGCTGTGAGGAGCGTGAAGGTCGAGTCGAACGGTGTTCGTGCCGTCGTCGTTCGACAGGACGTCGAGCCGCCCGCCGGTCGACTCGGCGCAGCTTCGCGCGATGTCGAGTCCGAGGCCGCTCGACCCACGGTCGCTGCGGCCGCGCCGGGTGGCGCCGAGCGGTATCCCGGGTCCGCGATCGATGACGTCGATCTGGGCCCCGGAGTCGGTTCGCACGAGCACGACGCTGAGCGGGGTGCCCTCCGGGGTGTGGGCGATCACGTTCTCGATCAGCGCGTCGATGGCAGCTGAGAGCTCTTCCGCGGTGCACCCGACCTCGACGGCGTCGTCGGGGCGCTCGACGTCGACCTGACGACTCTGGTCCTCCGCCAGGGGCGTCCAGAAGATCACGCGGTCCAGCAGGACCTCACGAGCGTCGCACCGGTGCTGGTCGCGTTCGCGCTGGGGCAGGCGTGAGTGCTGGATGACTGCTGTGAGCGTGCGCTCGAGGGCCGCGACGTGGCGGCCCAGGTCGCGGACGCGCTCGGAGTCGGGCAGCGCCTCGACGTCGAGCCGGATCGCCGTCATCGGGGTCCGGAGTCGGTGGGACAGGTCGGCGATGGTCTCGCGCTCGGACGCCAGCAAGGTCTCGATGCGGTCGGCGAGCAGGTTGAGCGCCGTCGCGACCTGCGCGATCTCAGGAGCTCCGTCGACCGGGGCACGCGCGTCGAGCCGGCCCGCTCCCAGCTCGGCCGCCGTGGTGGCGGTGGCGACGAGGGGTCGGGTCAGTCGACGTGACACGATCTCGGCGCCGCCGGCCGACAGGACAAGAAGGAGCAGCGCACCTCCGGCGACGAGGCCCCACCGGCCGTAGAGCTCGCGGTTGACCGACTTGTCGTTGATGTAGCCGAGCACCAGTGCGCGGCCGGAGGGGCTCGTGGATTGGATCTCGATGACCCAGCCGTCGGTGGCACGTCGCACCTGAGGCTCCGACACCTTGCCGAGGTTGTCTCGGTCGCCGTCGCCGTCGCCCGCATTGTTCGCGCCCGAGCCGTCCATCTTCGTCGGACTCTTCACGCCGCCGGGCAACGCCGCACCGACCGAGGCGCCGCTCGGAAGGAACACCGTGACGGCGGTGTCTGTGCGGCTGTTGACTCGATCGACGTACTTGGAGGTCTGCGTCTTGGTGTACGAGTAGGTGCTCAAGAAGTCGGCGACGCCCTGCGTGACGTACTCCGACTCGCGGACGACCCGGTCGGACGTCGACTGCTTCAGGGCGATGGCCAGCGGCACCGCGAACAGCACCAGCACGAGGGCCGTGAGTCCCGTGGCGAGCAGCAGGATCCGCCGACGCAGCGTCATGTCGGGTCGACCATCTTCAGGCCGACCCCGCGGACGCTGTGCAGGAACCTCGGCTCCGCAGCCGTCTCGCCGAGCTTGCGACGCAGCCACGACACGTGGACGTCGACGGTGCGATCGCCCCCGCCCCACGGGAGGTTCCACACGTCTGCGAGCAGGTCGTGCTTGGACACCACTTCACCGACGCGCCGCGCGAGGTAGAGCAGGAGGTCGAACTCCTTGCGGGTCAGGACGATGCGCTCCCCGGCCAGCTCGACCTCGCGCCCCTGGGGGTCGATCACGAGGTCGGCGACCGTCACGGTGGCGGACTCCTTCTCGGCGCCGGGCCCACCGCGGCGGAGGACGGCCCGCACGCGGGCGAGCACCTGCGCCGCCGAGTAGGGCTTGACGAGGTAGTCGTCGGCACCCGCGTCGAGGAGTCGGACGATCTCGCGCTCGTCGTCGCGCGCGGTGGCCACGAGCACCGGGACCTGGCCGAGCGAGCGGATCATCGCAAGGACGTCGGACCCGTCGAGGTCGGGCAGGCCGAGGTCGAGGATCACCGCATCGGGGGCGAACTCGGCCAGACGCCCCAGCGCGTCTGCACCGCGAGCCACGGCGGCCACCGTGACGCCTTGGTTGGTCAGTGCCCGGCTCAGACCTGCGCGAATGTCGTCGTCGTCCTCGACGAGAAGGATGCGCAGCATGCACCGAGGGTAGCGCTGCGGGCCACGGTCAGCGGGAGTGTGACCTTCGCACCCCGGGACTAGGCTGGCGCGATGGACGGTGGTCGGATGGTGCGCGTGCTGGCGGTGGCTGGCGACGTTGCGCCTGCCCTCAACGACGCACTGCTCCACGACCTGCGCGTCGACGTCCTGCTCGCGGCCGGCGACCTGCCGTGGGACCACCTGGAGTCGCTCGCATCGGCGGTCGATGCGCCGGCGGCGTACGTCCCCGGCAACCATGATCCGCAGACAGGGGTTGGCACTGCCTCCGGGCCACGCGGCTTCGTCAATCTCGACGGGCAGGTGCTCGTCGTCGGCGGTCTGCGCATTGCCGGTCTCGGCGGGAGCGTGCGCTACAACTCTGGCGCCCACCAGTACACCCAGAAGCAGTACGCCCGCCGCGCCCGCAAGCTCCTGCGGAGCGCCCGCAGGATGGGTCCCGTCGACCTGCTCCTGACCCACGCGCCACCCCTGGGACTCGGCGATGAGCCCGACCCGAGCCACGTCGGGATCTCGGCGCTGCACGGCGTCCTCGAGACCTTGCAACCGAGGTGGCACCTGCACGGTCACATCCACCCCTACGGCATGCACAAGCCCGACCGGCAGGTCGGACCCACGACGGTCCGCAACGTGATCCCGTGGCAGCTGATCGAAGTCGCGCCGCACGCTGACACGTCCACGGCAGCCGGCGCCGGACGGCGGGCCTGACATGGTCAGCAGCTCGGGATCCCCACGCGTCGATGCCGAGAGCGACTTCATGCGAGCCCGGCGTCACCAGGTCCTGTCGAGCCTCGCCGCGCGGCTGCGCAACGACACTGCGGACGTGGTCCAGTCGGTGTCGTTCGACGAAGTGGACGAGGCGCTGGGGAGGCGCGCCGAGAACTACCTCGGGACCAGGGTCATCTCGCTGGACGCCATCGTGGGGTCGGTCGACAAGGTGCGTGACTTCGATCGGCGGTTCCGGCCGACCTCCGTCATCAACCGACAGCGCTGGGAGCGGCTCGCACGCGCCAGCCGGACCGGTGAGGTCATCCCGCCGATCGACGTCTATCAGATCGGCGAGTACTACTTCGTGCGTGACGGCCACCACCGGGTCTCGGTCGCCCGAAGCCTCGGCGTCGATCTGATCGAGGCGCGGGTGACGGCGATCGACACCTTCCTCGCCCCGGTCGGCATCGATGCCCGCACCGATCTCGAGCTCAAGTTCTGGCGACGGCTCATGCTGCAGCGTGTTCCGTTCATGGGTGACGCCCGGGCGGCGGTCGCCGTCGACAATCCTCCCGACTACGGGGTCATCGCCGAGACTGTCGAGGCGTGGGCGGCGCGCACGATGCACGCCGAGGGCGCCTACATGGACAAGGTGACCATGGCCGCGCGCTGGTACGCCGAGGAGTTTGAGCCCGTCGTCAACATGATCGAGGAGGCCGGCGTACGCGGTGAGGGCGAACGTCCGACCGAGGCCTACCTGCGGGTGGCCTGCGAGAGGTACAGGTTGATCCGCGAGCACGAGTGGAACGCCGAGGTCCTCGAAGCCGTCGGTCGCAAGGGCAAGAAGCGGCGCTGACGCCGGTCCCGCTCAGAGACCGACCGTGAGGTTGTCCCCGCTCGACGGGTCGAACAAATGCATCTTGTCGGTGTCGATGAACAACGTGGCGTCGTCGTCCTCCTTCACCTCGCTGGCCGAGTCCAGCGACACGATCAGCTGGGTGCGCAGTGAATCGCCGTCGGCCTCCCGCGCAAGCTCCTTGAGCTGGTCCTGCACCTTCGCCTCGGCCTCGTAGGGGACGTAGGCGTACTGCTGGTCACCCAGCCACTCGCGGACGTCGATGTGTGCCTTGAACGTCTGCGCCGAGTCGACCTTGCCGGCCTCGATGACCGAGACGTCCTCGAAGTGCTCGGGCCGGATGCCGGCCATCAGCAAGCCCTTGCCTGCGGCCCTCTCCGCCTTGGCGGCAGGAATCGGGAACGTGCCGAACGGCAGGGTGACCTCGTTGCCTTCGACCGTGGCCGGCAGGAAGTTCATCGGCGGCGAGCCGATGAAGCCGGCGACGAAGAGGTTGACGGGCTGTTCGTACAGCTCGCGCGGCGTCGCGAGCTGCTGCAGCACGCCACGCTTCATGACGGCCACCCGGTCGCCCAGGGTCATGGCCTCGGTCTGGTCGTGCGTCACGTAGACCGTGGTGATGCCGAGGCGCTTCTGCAGACGCGCGATCTCGGTGCGCATCTGACCGCGGAGCTTGGCGTCGAGGTTCGACAGCGGCTCGTCGAACAGGAACGCGCGGGCGTCGCGCACGATGGCCCGTCCCATCGCGACGCGCTGGCGCTGCCCGCCGGAGAGATGAGCCGGCTTGCGCTGCAGGTGCTCGTCGAGGTCGAGGGTCTTGCTGGCCGCGCGGACCTTCTCGTCGATCTCCTTCTCACTCCACTTGGCCAGCCGGAGCGGGAAGGCGATGTTCTCGTAGACGGTGAGGTGGGGGTAGAGCGCGTAGTTCTGGAACACCATCGAGAGGTTGCGGTCGCGAGGTGCCAGGTCGTTGACCCGATCACCGCCGATCAGCATGTCGCCGGACGTGATGTCCTCCAGCCCGACGATCATCCGCAACAGGGTCGACTTGCCGCACCCGGACGGCCCGACCAAGATCATGAACTCACCATCGGCGACATTGATGCTGATGTCATCGACGGCGAGGAAACCGTCTCCGTACTCCTTGACGATGTTCTTCATCTCGATGGCTGCCATGGGATCAACCCTTCACTGCGCCGGCGGTGAGGCCGGCGACGATCTTGCGCTGGAAAAACAGGACGAGGACGACGATCGGGACCGTGGCCACCACGGCGCCCGCGGCCAGCAGCGATGCTGGCCGGTTGAACGGATCGGCCCCGACGAAGAACGACAGGGCTGCAGGAATGGGTCGAGCGTTCTCCGTCGATGTGAGCGAGATGCCGAAGACGAAGTCGTTCCACGCGAAGAAGAACGTCAGGATCGCCGCGGTGAACACACCGGGGGCGGCCAGGGGCACGATGACCTTGCGGAACGCCTGCCACGATGTCGCACCATCGACCTGAGCTGCCTGCTCCATCTCCCACGGGATCTCGCGGAAGAACGCCGACAGGGTCCAGATCGCCAACGGCAGGGTGAACGACATGTAGGGGATGATCAGCCCCGGCCAGGTGTCGTAGATGCCGAAGGTGCGCCACATGTCGAACAGCGGCCCCACCAGTGAGACGACCGGGAACATCGCGATGACCAGGGCCGTGGTGAGCACGAACTTCTTGCCCACGAACTCCAGCCGGGCAATGGCGTACGCCGCGAGCGTCGCAAAGATCACCGACAGGATCGTCGCGATCAGGGAAATACCGATCGAGTTGAAGATCGAGCGTCGGAACTGGTCGTCCTGCAGCACGTCGCGGTAGTTCTGCCAGCCCGCACCCGTCCCGCTGGCGGGAAAGAAGCCCGGGCTCCCGACGGTGACTGCCTCCTGCGACTTGAACGACAGCGAGATGATCCAGGCCACCGGCAGCAGGCACCAGAGCAGGATCAGGGAGCACCCGACCGCCATGCCGGCACGGCTTTTCAGGTGCGTCATGTCAGCCCTCCTGCCGGGCGGCCGACAGGTCGACCTTGAACAGCTTGACGATCACGAATGCCACCAGGATCACTGAGAGGAAGAGCAGGACCGACAGTGCCGAGCCGATGCCGAGCTGGAACTGCTCGATGACTTGTCGGTAGGTCAGGAACGAGATCGACTCCGTCCCGTTGGCCCCAGCCGTCATCACGAAGATGTTGTCGAAGATCCGGTAGGCGTCAAGGGCGCGGAACAGCACAGCGACCATGATGGCGGCCCGCATGTTGGGGAGGATGACCTTGTACAGACGTTGCCACCACGTCGCGCCGTCGACCTTGGCGGCCTCGAGCATGTCCTCGGACACCTGGGCAAGCCCGGCCAGCAGCAGCAGCGACATGAAGGGCGTCGTCTTCCAGATCTCGGACGCCATGATCGCGGCGATCGACGAGGGGTACTGCGCGAACCAGTTGAAGTCGTTGCCCACGAACGGCAGCCAGCTGTTGATGAACCCGTTCGTGTTGGAGAAGGCGAACTGCCACGCGAATCCGGAGACCACCGTGATGACGCCGTAAGGGATCAGGATCGAGGTGCGAATGATCCCCCGGGCGAAGATCACCTTGTGCATGACCATCGCGAAGGCGAAACCGATGACCAGCTCGACGAACACGGTGACCACCATGATCATCACGGTGTTGGCGGTGTCGCGCCAGAACAGCGAGTCGCCGAGGGCCGTCCCGTAATTGGCGAGGCCCACGAACGTGCGGTCGTCGGGTGCCGTGAGGGTGTAGCTGAACAGTGACAGGTAGAGGGCCCGCAGCATGGGGAAGGCGGTGACGACCAGCATCAGGACGATGGCCGGAGCCACCAGCTTGCGGCCCAAGGAATTCTCAGCTCGCGACCGGTCGGAGCTCGGGGGCTTCCGGGCCTTCGATGCCTTGGGGGTCTTCGCCGCGGTATCGAGTTGCGCCGTCACCACGACACCTCCCTCAGGGGGGCGTGATGGTGGTTGATTCGCGTGCGCTCGTTCACAGCAGTGCCTTCCCGCTCAGGATTGCCTTGAGGAACGCCGCAGACTGCTCCGGCGTGCTGTTGGGGTTGACCGAGGTGGGTGAGTGCCATTTCGACTGCACCGCGCTCGAGATCTGGCTGTAGAACGCGCTCTTGGGCCGCGGCCCTCCTGTGTCGACGCTGTCGCTGTAGAGCGCGAGAAGGTCGGCGGGGTAGGCATTCTTGAGCTCGGCGGAGTCGTAGACCGTCTGCCGTGACGGCATCAGGCCCTCGTTGACCGCGAGGGCGGTCTGCGCCTTGCCGTTGGTGACGCAGACGGCGGCCTTCTGGGCGAAGGCGGGGTGCTTGGAGTAGGCGCCCACACCGATGTCGATGCCGCCGATCGGGGGCTTGGACGGCTCGCCCGCAACGGTCTGTGGGTAACGCGCCCACCCGAGGTCGGCGAGCTCCGCCTTGTCCTTCGGTCCACCCGGCTTGCCGATGAGCCCCTCATAGTTCTTGTAGACGAAGGTCCAGTTGGTCATGAACTCGCCAGGGCCGTCCTTCGCGAACATGGCCCCGAGGCTCGTGCCCTCGTTCGACGTGGAGAAATCGGGCTGGGCAGCGCCTGAGTCGGCGAGCTTCTGGATGACGGCCGCGGCCTCGTCGCCGGCCTTCGAGTCAATCGTCACCTTGGCGTCGCGACCCTTCTCGACCGTCGTCGGGTCGAGGATGTTGCCCCCGGCGCCCTGGATGAGCGAGTTGATCCACACGACGTAGGCCTCGTACTTGTTGGCCTGGACGCCCACGGTGGCCTTGTTCTTGGCCGCCGCATCAATGACCTGGTCCCAGGTGACCGGCTTGGTCATGTCGAGGCCGGCCGCCTTGGCGAGTGAGCGACGGTGCCACAGCACCTGGGTATTGGCCCACTGTGGAGCCGCCACGACCTTGCCGTCCCACGTGACGGTCTGCGCGGCGCCCTTGAGGACGTCGTCGTCGAGCACGGTGTCGGCGAGCGCACCCTCGAACGGTGCGAGCCACTTGGCGTTGGCGAACTCGGGCACGAACACCGGGTCGAGGCTCATCAGGTCTGTCGAGCTGTCCCTTGCGGCCAGACGGCGGGCGAGCTGCGTGCGCTGGTCGGTCGCGCTGGCGGGTAGGAGCTGGATCTTGATGTCGTAGTCGGCCGTGCTGCAGTCCTTGGCAAGCTTGTTGAGCGTGCCCTGCCCGTCGGGGTTGATGTACCAGTTGAGCGTCGGCTTGCCACCGCCGCCGCCACAGGCAGCGAGCACGCTCATGGTCAATGCCGCGGCGATGCCAGCGGCGACTCTGCGAATCGGACGTGTGGTCATGTGCTCCCCAACCCGGTCCAACGGAAACGACCTACGAAAAGTGACGCGGGCCACAAGGACCCAACGAACCTAACCGCATGCTTGAGCGAGTGCAACTGAGCCGCCGTCAGGCGCACAGCCACACCGTCTCGTCCGAGCCCAGCACCGCCCCGGTCTCCCTCGGCTGGCTCGATGCGAGGACCACGGCGTCGGCGGGGAGAGGCACAGGCACGTCCCCAAGGTTGGCCAGGACGGTGACCGATCCGTTCGTGGCC
>NZ_JACMOM010000364.1 GCF_014378035.1 Aeromicrobium sp.
AGGCGCACGCCGCGCTTGGCGACGTCGCTTCCCTGATGGGCAAATACGATGTCGCCGCCGAGGAGGACGCCATCGCGAAGGCCCTGGCGAGCGGGGTGGACGCCGAAGAAATTCTTCCGACGCTGGCGAGCCTCACGGCGGATGTCGACGACCCCTGGCTCGCCCTGCTGCTCGCTTCGGCGGAGAAGCGGGAGACCGTCTCACGTGACGGGTCAGGTGAAGGCGCCGTGTCCGACTCGAACGGATCATCCGGTCTCTACCCCTCACACCAGGCGTATCTGGTCGCGGCACTCGACGAGGTGTTCGTCACGCCGGGCGCCGCCGCCGGCGCAACGGGCGGGGGAGGGGTCGACTGGCGGGAGCACAAGGGCCACGGCCTCGTCGAGATGACCCCGCCACGGGACCTCGCTCAGCGACTGGCGGTTCTGCCGCAGAGTTACCTCCGCGATCAGCGCGTCAGCGAACATCTCAAACTGGCCGTGACGGAGGCGCTCGGCAGGAGCGAACTCCAGCGGGCGATCGACGATTCATCGAGCAAGTCCCTGTGGCCGGAGGCCCACTTCCTCGGCCCGCTGCATCCCGTACTCGATTGGGCCAGTGACCGCGCACTCGCCAAGCTCGGCAGGAACGAGGTCTTCGTGGTGCGCGGCGACGTGCCCCATCCCACCGTGCTACTCATCGGCACCCTGACCAACAACCGCGGCCAGGTCGTCGCATCGTCGTTCCTCACCGCCGGTATCCCGGATGCGGGCAACCCCGAGTTCGTCCTCGTCGAACCACACCCGAGTGCGCGGTCCGCCCTCTCGGAGCTCGGTCTCACCGAACACCGGGCGAATCCCGGTGCCGTAGCCGGGTTGGAGGGGTTGCAAGCGCTGATTCCCTCGGCCGTGCGGCATGCTGGAGCCCTCCTCGTGCAGCTCGCCGCGGCGTCGGCCGCGAGCATCGAAGCGAGCATCGACGCCTGGTCGTTGCGGGTGCGGCAATGGGAACACGAGGCTGACGCCCTGATGCAGCGCGGCGATCTCAAACAGCGGCGGGTGACCGTGGAAGAGGAGCGAATCATCGCCGAATCGATGAAGCCAAATCAACGGTTGGTGCGCCCGCTGCTCCTCGTCGTGCCCCAGGAAGAGGTGTGACCGATGGCCTCTGACGCCTTCATCGTCGGCGAGGAATGGATCAGCGAGCACTATTTCAACACGGATGTCGCGAAACAGTCCTTCCAGGCGCGAGTGGTGCAACGACGAAAGGCCTGGGACGAACAGAGCGACGGCGGGCAGAAGTCGACGCGGGACTACTTCGCCTCCGCCCGAGCAGACCTGGTGCGGGCCACGGCTGAACTCGAAGACGGCGAAACGGTCGACGCCCGCGGTGCCATCTCGTCGCTCTTGAAGACCCACCTGGGATTCGAGTGGGGGCTGTACCAACTCCATCAGGACGGCCCCGTCGCGCGGGTGATCCAACGTGACCTGCACGAGAGCGCCCGGGTGGTCATCATCGACGCCGTCGCCGTGGATGAGGTCGAGACCCTGCTTCAGAAGGACGCCGCGACGCTATCCGAGCCGTACGTGCCGGTCGACGACGAGAAGCATCCAATCTCCTCGGCCTCTCGGTTGCTGTCCACCCTTTTCGCGCACGATGACGGCCCCGCATTCGCACTGGTCTTCGCGGGCAGGTGGATCCTGCTGACCGACAAACAGCGCTGGCCGGAAGGTCGCTATCTCGCCATCAATCTGCAACTCGCCCTCGATCGCAACGATCAGAAAAAGGGCGGCGAGATCGACCGGGTGCTCGCGTGCATCGCCGCCGAGTCGATGCTGCCCGACGCCGAAGGCACGGTCTGGTGGGACACGGTGTTCGAGGAGTCGATCAAACACACCGTTGGTGTGTCCAAAGACCTGCGTGAGGGGGTGCGCGCCTCGATCGAGATCATCGCCAACGAGGTCGTGCGCCGACGGGCATCGCAGGGACTCGACGCGCTACCGCCCGAAGAAGCCCAGCCACTGGCGAAGCAAGCGCTGCGATACCTCTACCGCATCCTTTTCCTGTTGTTCGCGGAGGCATCGCCCGAACTGCAGGTCGTGCCGGTGGGCCTGAGTGAATACGAGGAGGGCTACAGCCTCGACCGCCTGCGAGAGCTGGTGCTCGTCGACATCTCCGGAGACTCGGCGGATCGCACCCATCTGCACGATTCGCTGAGTGTGCTGTTCCGCCTGGTCGACGGGGGGCACCGGCCGGAGAAACCTGGAAACCGGTCGACCGCGGCCTCCGACGCACCCGAGGGATTGACCTTCAACAGCCTTACCGCGGACCTCTTCCGCCCCGCTGCGACAGCTCATATCGACAAAGTGGGGCTCGGCGACGAAGCACTACAGCAAGTGCTCGCGCACCTGCTCCTCAGCAAGGAGCAGACGGGACGCGACCGCGGCTTCATCAGCTATTCCGATCTCGGCATCAACCAGCTCGGTGCTGTTTATGAGGGCCTGATGTCGTACACCGGCTTCTTCGCGACGACCGATCTCCACGAGGTCGCGAAGGACGGGGATTCGGCGAAGGGGTCATGGGTCGTCCCGATCGATCGCAGTGACGGCATCGACAAGAAGGACTTCGTCGAGCGCGAGGACCCCATCACCGGCGAATCGAAGCCGGTGTTGCACGAGCGTGGCAGTTTCGTCTTCCGGCTCGCCGGCCGCGAACGCCAGCAGTCCGCGTCGTATTACACGCCCGAAGTGCTGACCCGTTTCGTCGTCGGGCAGGCCCTGGAAGAGCTGCTCGATCAGGATGGACACATCACGAGCGCGGCCGAGGTGCTCAAGATGACCGTGTGCGAACC
>NZ_JACMOM010000061.1 GCF_014378035.1 Aeromicrobium sp.
CATGCTGTTCGGCGTCCCTGGGCACAAGGATGCCCAGGGGTCGGGCGCGCTCGACCCGCAAGGCATCCTCAACGTCGCGCTGGCCGATGCGCGCGCCGAGGTGGGAGATGACCTGCTGGTCATGTCAGACCTGTGCCTCGATGAGTTCACCGACCACGGCCACTGCGGGGTACTCGATGCGCGGGGTCGCGTCGACAACGATGCGACGCTCAAGATCTATGCCCAGATGGGTGTCGCCCAAGCTGAGTCCGGTGCCCATGTCGTCGGTCCGAGCGGCATGATGGACGGACAGGTGAGGGCCGTGCGTTCAGCTCTCGACTCGGCCGGGCACGACGACACCGTCATCCTCGCCTACGCCGCGAAGTACTCCTCGGCGTTCTACGGGCCCTTCCGCGAGGCCGTCGCCTCTTCGCTCGTCGGCGATCGCAAGACCTACCAGCAGGACCCGGCCAATGCGCGCGAAGCCATCCGTGAGGTGCTGCTCGACATCGAGGAGGGTGCCGACATCGTCATGGTCAAGCCGGCGCTGTCCTACCTCGACCTGATAGCCGACGCCCGCGCGACGGTCAATGTGCCCGTCGCGGCGTACAACATCTCTGGCGAGCTGGCCATGGTCGAGGCTGCCGCCGCCAACGGTTGGATCGATCGGGAGCGGACGATCGACGAGATCATCCTCTCGATCCGTCGGGCCGGTGCCGACATCGTCCTGACCTACTGGGCTGCCGAGCTCGCCACTCGCCTCTCCCGCTGACCCCGTCCCGCCTGTCGGCGGTGCATCAGCGTCCACGAGCCATGGCCGCGGGCGCCAACTCACCGCTACGGCACAAACTCGGCGCAGGCCCCTGCTTGTCGCAGCCGTCTAGTTCAGGAGATTCATGATGCAAGCGTCAAGCATGTGCGTGCTGACCCCGGCGACCACACATTTGGCTTCGGCCTCGGCCGATGTGAGCGACGTGCTGCCGCCACTGGTCGTACCGCCAGTGGTCGTGCCGCCAGCGGTGGTGCCGCCATCGGCCGTACCGCCACCAGTCAGATCGCCCAAGGCGCCGCCGAGGAGGCCGTCGACCCCGTCGCTGACAGAACCGCTGCCGGTGCCTGTGCCGCCGGTGCCCGTGCCGGTGCCGGTGCCGCCGCTGGTTCCGCCACCCGTGCCGCCGCCGGTGGTTCCACCGCCAGTGCCAGTACTGCCGCCACCACCATCGTTCTTGGAGGTCTTCGGTTTGCTGTTGGCCTTCTGCTCGGCCTTCCTGGCGTTGTTGCGCTGTGCCGGGGTCAGAGTCTGGTCATAGGCTGCAGACGTCAGGACCGGGGCCGTGGAGAACCCATTGGGCGACTGGGTGAAGTCACCCTTGGCGTTCATCGCCGAGATCGACAGGACCAGGTCGACATACGAGCTGGAGTGGTTGTAGCGTCCCACCGCCGCTGCGGCTCCGGTGCGCTTCGACACGTCGTCGCTGCCGGCGCACAGGTAGATGCCAGCTGACGTCGCTGCATCGTCGATGTCCTGCACGTTCTTCTTGTTGTCGTTGTCAGAGTCGACCCCGATGGTTTTCCACGTGGCGGGGATGAACTGCATGGGCCCGACGGCGCGGTCGTAGATCGGGCTCTTGTCGAGGCTGCCGCTGTCAGTGTCGGAGATCTTGGCGCGACCGTCTCGACCGTCGAGCGCCACACCGTAGATGCCGGGCTTGGCAACGCCCTTGGCGTTCAGCGCGTTGCCGTTGATGCGTCCGTGGTTCGACTCGACCCGACCGATCGCGGCGACGAGATTCCACGGGAGGTGGCACGACTTGTCGGCCTTGCCGAGGAGTGTCTCGGCGCGACGGTAGGCGTAGAGGGCGGCCGACGGGATGCCGTTGGACGACAGGGTGGAGACGGTGCCGGCCGCTCCGGCGCGCTGGTCGATACCGCTCGGGGTGGCCTGCACGCTCGCGGGCTGCTCGAAGGCGGTGGAGGGGACGTTGGGGATCTCGGAGGCGGTGACACCATCGGACGCAGTGGCCAGATCGGACTGGGCGAGGGCCGCTCCCCAAGCGAGAACGAGCAGAGCCATGGGGACGAGTGCACTCGCCTTCTGCCCACGCGTGAGTTTACGAGCGCCCATCAGGCTTCCCTCCCAGAAAACTTAAAATGCTTCGTGCCGTAAACCGATGTTACTGCAGCCCTGGTGGGCTGCCAATCAGAACGACATATCCAAAACGACGGCGAGAGCCCCAAGTTACGGCTGGGTGACGCCGCTGATGCGTCTGTAGGTCCATTGGGGACAATGGAGGAGTGACACTCACCGCTGCGTCCCAAGAGCTCTTCGACCGGGCTCGCGCCGTCTCGCCGGGTGGGGTCAACTCACCTGTGCGGGCCTTTCGCGCCGTCGGTGGCACCCCCCTGTTCATGCGGTCTGGCTCGGGGGCGTGGCTGACCGACGTCGACGGCAACCGCTACGTCGACCTGGTCGGCTCGTGGGGTCCGATGCTGCTCGGCCATGCCCACCCCGAGGTGCTGGCCGCCGTTGCCGAAGCGGTGGCGCGCGGCACCTCGTTCGGCACGCCGAGCGAGCCCGAGGTCCTGCTCGCCGAGGAGATCGTGGCGCGGACGTCCGCCGAGCAGGTGCGGCTCGTGTCGTCGGGCACCGAGGCGACGATGTCGGCCATCAGGCTCGCCCGCGGATTCACCGGACGCGACAAGATCGTGAAGTTCGCGGGCTGCTATCACGGCCACGTCGATGCGTTGCTCGCCGAGGCTGGCTCGGGTGTCGTGACGCTGGGCATCCCCGGTACGCCTGGCGTACCGGCGCACGTCACCGCCGACACGATCGTGGTGCCCTTCAACGATCGCGCTGCGGTCGAGGCGGCTTTCGCTGCCTACGGCGACCAGATCGCGTGCCTCATCACCGAGGCGGCCGCGGGCAACATGGGCGTCGTCCCGCCGGAGCCCGGGTTCAACGGGTTCCTCGCCGACATCTGCAAGCGCGACGGTGCGCTGTTCATCAGTGACGAGGTCATGACCGGGTTCCGGGTCACCCGCTCCGGTTACTGGGGGCTCGACGGCCAGCAGGAGGGCTGGAGCCCCGACCTGGTGACCTTCGGCAAGGTCATGGGCGGCGGCTTTCCGGCTGCAGCGTTCGGCGGTCGCCGGGACGTCATGGAGCAGCTCGCGCCGGTCGGCCCCGTCTACCAGGCCGGCACGCTCTCGGGCAACCCGATCGCCACGACCGCCGGCCTGACGACACTGCGGCTGGCGGACACCGACGCTTACGCCCGGCTCGATGCCGCCTCGCTCCAGCTCCGCGGACTCGTGGCCGACGCGCTCGACTCGGCCGGTGTGACGTACTCGTTGCAGAACGCCGGCAACATGTTCAGCGTCTTCTGGGGTGCAGAGCAGCCCGTCGTCGACTTCGCCGGCGCTCAGGCGCAGGAGAGCTGGCGCTACCGCCCGTTCTTTCACGCCATGCTCGACGCCGGTGTCTACCTGCCGCCGAGCGCCTTCGAGTCGTGGTTCGTCTCGGCTGCGCACGACGAGGAGGCACTCACTAGAATTGCGGCGGCGCTCCCGGGCGCTGCTCGTGCTGCTGCCGCAGCGCAGGCCCCGCCTGCACCGGCCTAGACCGAGACCGCCATCGATGGAGGAACCCGCATGACCACCAAGACGACCGTCCACCTGATGCGGCACGGCGAGGTCCACAACCCCCTGGGTGTCCTCTACGGCCGCATCGCGGGATACAACCTGTCGGATCTCGGGCACGAGATGGCGGCCAAGGTTGCCGACTCCCTCAAGGACGCCGACATCACCCACCTCGTCGCGTCACCGCTGGAGCGGGCCCAGCAGACCGCTCGTCCTCTTGCTGACATCCTCAAGCTCGACATCCACACCGACGACCGCGTGATCGAGGCCGGCAACAAGTTCGAGGGCAAGACCTTCGGTGTCGGTGACGGTGCGCTGAGACGTCCCCAGAACTGGTGGCTCATGCGCAACCCGGTCCGGCCGTCGTGGGGTGAGCCCTACAAGGAGATCGCGGCCCGCATGCGTGCTGCTGTCGTCGACGCGCGTGAGGCTGCGCGCGGTCATGAAGCGGTCATCGTGTCGCACCAGCTACCGGTCTGGACCGCGCGTCGGTCGTACGAGAACGCCCGGTTCGCCCACGACCCCCGCAAACGTCAGTGCTCGCTTGCCAGCCTCACCACGCTGACGTTCGAGGACGATGCCTTCATGGGGCTCACCTACAGTGAGCCGGCCGGCGACCTCATTCCCGAGGCGTTGCGCAAGAAGTTCGTCGGCGGGGCATGATCAGAACAATCCACTCGCGTCCCACCCACCTGCGCGTTCTCGTGCCAGTCGCCGTCCTGGCGCTGCTTGCGGCCTGCGGCGGCACAGGCAACCGAGGCACGACGACCGGCTTCGTCAGCGGCGACGGCACGATCGTGACGGT
This sequence comes from Aeromicrobium sp., assembly GCF_014378035.1. Taxonomy (GTDB): domain Bacteria; phylum Actinomycetota; class Actinomycetes; order Propionibacteriales; family Nocardioidaceae; genus Aeromicrobium. The sequence goes on from NZ_JACMOM010000061.1 coordinate 4,424, forward strand.
CAAGGCTGCCGACCGCAAGATGGCGCCGGTGCTCGAGGGTGACGACCTCGACGGCAAGCCCATCACGTCGGCGACCTACGCTGGCAAGATTCTGGTCGTCAACGTGTGGGGATCGTGGTGCCCGCCGTGCCGGGCCGAGGCACCGGCGCTCACGAAGGTCTCGGATGAGTACGCCAGCAAGAACGTGCAGTTCCTCGGCATCGCCGTGCGTGACAACGACGCCGCCGCCAAGTCGTTCAACCGGCTCAAGGGTGTCAACTACCCGAGCATCAGCGACTACTACGGCAAGACGCTGCTGGGCTTCGGCCGCAACCTTCCCTCGCAGGCCATTCCCACGACCTGGATCTTCGACGCCAAGGGACGCGTCGCGGTGCGCATCATGACCGACGGCCTGACGGCCGGCACGTTGTCCGGGCTCATCGACGACGTGCAAGCCGGTCGCGCGTGATCGGCTGGTTCACAGACACCGTCGCCTCCGGCAGTCTGCTCCTCGCCGTCCCGATCGCCGTGCTCGCAGGGTTGGTCTCATTCTTCTCCCCGTGCGTCGTGCCGCTGCTTCCCGGCTACTTGTCCTACATGACGGGGGTCGGTGTGCAGGACCTCGACACCGCGCGTCGCAGCCGAATGCTGGCGGGTTCTGTGCTCTTCGTGCTCGGCTTCTCGGTCGTGTTCGTCACCGGCGGCATGCTGTTCGGCTCTGTCGGAGCGCAGCTGTCCGCGTATCAACGGCCAGTCTCGATCGTCCTGGGCGTCGTCGTGATCATCCTCGGCCTAGCCTTCATGGGCTTCATCCCGTTCCTGCAACGCGACTACCGCATCCACAGCGTCCCGGCCGTGGGACTGGCCGTGGCGCCGTTGCTGGGCGCGCTGTTCGGGGTCGGCTGGCTGCCGTGCATCGGGCCGACGTTGGGCACGGTCCTGACTCTCGCCAACACCGAGGGAACCGCATCACGCGGGGCCTTCCTCTCCTTCACCTACTGCCTCGGTCTTGGCATCCCGTTCGTGCTGGCCGCGCTTGCCTTCACCCGGTTCATGCATGCGCTGACATGGGTCAAGCGCCACCAGCGAGGTGTGAGCATCGCCGGCGGCCTGATGCTGATCGCGGTCGGCATCCTGCTGGTGTCGGGCATCTACGACTCGATGGTGGTTGAGCTGCGCAGCACGTTCGGCACCGGAACGGCGGGAATCTGATGAGTGCTGTCAACGAGCTTGGACGCCGGGAGTTCACCCGCTGGTTCTGGCGCCAGCTGACTTCGATGCGCACCGCGCTGTTCCTGCTGATGCTGCTCGCGATCGCGGCGGTGCCCGGGTCGATCGTGCCGCAGCGCAGCGTCGACGCCCGCGCCGTCGAGACCTACTTCCTCGATCACCCGACGACCGCTCCGACGCTCGACAAGCTGGGTTTGTTCAGCGTTTACAGCTCGCCGTGGTTCAGTGCCATCTACCTCCTGCTGATGGTCTCGCTGATCGGCTGCATCGTCCCGCGCTCGTTCGTCTACTACCGCGCGTTGCGGGCGAGGCCGCCCGGCGCGCCGCGCAACTTCTCCCGGCTGCCCGCTCACACGACATTCACGACCGAGGCATCGGTCGATGAGGTGCTGGAGGCAGGGCGCAAGGCGCTCGGACGCGCGCGCATCGACGTGGTCGACGGCGACGACGGTGCACGTGAGCTCAATGCCGAGAAGGGATTCCTGCGTGAGGCCGGCAACCTGGTCTTTCACATCAGTGTCGTCGTGGTGCTCATCGGCGTCGCGGTCGGCACGTTCTTCGGCTACCGCGGCACAGCGATCGTCACCGAGGGCAACGGGTTCTCCAACACCCTGACCCAGTACGACGAGTTCGGCTCCGGCACCCTGTACAACGCCGACGACCTGCCTCCGTTCTCGATGACGCTGGACGACTTCACCGCCAAGTTCCAGCTCAGCGGTCCTCAGCGGGGCGCACCGCGGCTGTTCCGCGCGCAGGGCGCCTACACCCCTGAGCCGGGTGCGGCACCGCGGCCGTACGACATCACCGTCAATCACCCGCTCGCGATCGGGAGCACCTCGGTCTACCTCGTCGGGCAGGGCTACGCGCCGATCATCAAGGTGACGGACCCGAAGGGCAATGTCGTCTTCGATGATGCTGTCCCGTTCCTGCCGGTCGACCCCACTTACACGTCCAACGGTGTCATCAAGGTGCCTGACGCGGAGCCCGAGCAGCTCGGCTTCCAGGGATTCTTCCTGCCGACCGCGGTCAAAGGTGCCGGCGGCGTCTCGGTGTCGACCTTCCCTGCGGCCGCCAACCCGTTGATCGGGCTGTTCGTGTGGCACGGCGACCTCGGTCTGGACGCGGGCGTCCCGCAGTCGGTCTACTCGCTCGACAAGTCGAAGATGAAGCAGTACCTCCAGCCGAACGGCAGCGGCAAGGGGTTCCGCATCAGCCTGAGTCCAGGGCAGGAGACCGACCTGCCCGATGGTGGAACGGTCGAGTACGTGTCGACCAAACAGTTCGTGCGTTTCCAGATCAGCTCGTCGCCGCTGGTCGAGGTTCCGCTGATCGGGATCTCGGCGGGAGTGCTGGGCCTCATCGCTTCGCTCTTCGTCCGTCCGCGGCGCACCTGGATCCGTGCACGCCGCGAAGGCTCACGTACGATGGTGGAAGTCGCTGCGCTCGATCGCGTGCCCCGGGACGACCTGCCAGCAGAGCTGGAAGACCTCCTCGGACGGCTCCGCGCTCAG
>NZ_JACMOM010000365.1 GCF_014378035.1 Aeromicrobium sp.
CACAGCAATATTTGAGGTTCATTTGACCTTGTGCTGAGGCAAGCGTGATGCGGAGCCGACAACACTCGAGTCATGAACAAATCAGCACTCACCTCACGCACCTCGCTCGTGCAGAGGTCACGCAGGCACTTCGCCGCCTTCGCCGCGACCGGCGTCGTCCTGGCAGGTGGGCTCGCAGGCCTCACCGCTCATGCCGACCCCTCCTCGGCGTCGACCACGGGCTCGACACCCAGCTCGACACCGTCCGGGGCGACACCAACGGGGACGACACCGTCCGGGGCACCACCGTCCGGGGTGACACCGTCTGCCAGCTCATCATCCGGCAGCTCATCATCCGGCAGCTCATCATCCGGCAGCTCCTTGTCCGACAGCGGCAGCGGCGTCGGCAGCTCGACCAGCTCGGCTCCGAGCGACGGAAAGAGCAACGCGTCATGAGCGCCACCGCGATGTGGACCGACTGGTCGTGCCAGGTCCGTCTCACCATCGACCGCCCTGACTTCTTGGCGGACGCGCGCAAGCACCTCGTCCTGCTCATGGACGACGTGGCCAAGTCGGCCAACCGGTTCCGACCCGACTCCGACATCTCTCGGATCAACGGCTCCGCCGGCCGGATGGTGCCGGTCAGCGGCCGCACGATCGGCCTGCTCGAGACTGCTCTCGACGCTGCCGCCGTCACGGGAGGCGCTGTCGACCCCACCGTCGGGGCCCACGTGAGGCGGGCCGGGTACGACGCCGACATCGACATCGTCAGGGCGGTCACCCGACCGGCAAAGGACGACACCCTTCCCCAGGCTGACTGGACGAGCGTGCAAATCAACCACTCCCTCTCGCTCGCCGGCATCCCTCGAGGCCTCCAGCTCGATCTCGGGGCCAGCGCCAAGGCGTGGACGGCGGACGTCGCCGCGCACGCGATCGCCGGGATGCTCGGCACGGCTGTCCTGGTCGAGATCGGCGGCGACGTCAGTGTCGCCGGCCGCCGCGAATGCCCGTGGCAGATCCAGGTGAGCGAGCAGACCGGCGAGCCCGGACAGCGGGTGGCGGTCAGCCGCGGCGGCGTGGCCACCTCCTCCACCGCCGCCCGCAGGTGGAGGACGACGGCCGGCGAGGCCCACCACATCATCGATCCGCGAACCGGCCGCCCGTCGTCCGGGCCGTGGCGCACCGCCACGGTCTGGGCACCGACGGCGGTGGAGGCGAACACCTCCAGCACGGCCGCTCTGATCCTCGGCGACGAGGCAGTGGCCTATCTCGAGGACACGCACGTCGCCGCCCGGCTGGTCGACAACAGCGGTCGTGTCCGGGTGACCTGCGAGTGGCCGGCCGAGGCTGAGGCCGCCTGATGACGCTCTGGTACCTGGCTCGCGCCACCGGGTTCGTCGCGCTGATCGCGTTCACCGCCTCGACCGCACTCGGCGCGCTGTCGGCGGTCAGCGGGGGCTCGGGGGCCCGTGCGCTCGACAACCGCTACCTGCGCCAGATGGCGCATCGCTCCGCCGCTGTGACCGGTCTGTTGATGCTGGCCGTCCACGTCACGCTGCTCGTCCTCGACGTCTTTGTCAACGTCTCCCTGACCGGCGCCCTGATTCCCTTCACCGCCGGCTACCGACCCGTTGCGCTCGGTCTGAGCTCGATGGCGGTCTACCTCTTCATCGTGGCGGCCGTCTCGGGCGCCGCCCGGGGCCGGCTCTCAACCTCCGCCCGGGCGGCCCGCACGTGGCGCCGCGTCCACGTCGCCGCGTACGTCGGCTGGGCACTGTCGATGGGACACGGTCTCCTCGCCGGGAGCGACACCGGGGCCCTGTGGTCCAGCGCTCTCTACGTGGCCTGCGGTTCGGCCGTGGTGGCCGCCGTCGCGATTCGGCTGCACGCGCTGGGCGACCACCGGGCCAACCCGCTCGTCTCGGCTCGCACCCGTGCGCTCGCCGCACCCAGGAGCACCCCATGACCCTGATCCGTGAAGCAGCAGCGCCGGCCACGACGACGGTGAGCGTCCTGGGAACGCCACGACTGCTCGCCGGGGTCGTCGAGGGTGGGCGGGTCGACCTGGCACACCACCGGGCCTTGCACGGCGACCTGGTGCTCCGTCGTCGGACGTGGCTGTCGGGCGCACTTCACGACGTCAACCTGCTCGGACGGGGTGGTGCCGCATTTCCCGTCGCCGCCAAGCTCGACGCGATGCCGCTCGGTCGGGTCAACATCGTTGTCAACGGCAGCGAGGGCGAGCCGGCAAGCCGCAAGGATCGCGTGCTGATGACATGTGCACCGCACCTCGTGATCGACGGTGCCGTGGTGGCGGCACATGCCCTCGGCGCACGCGATGTCACGATCGTCATCCACGACGCCGCAGCACACGAGTCCGTCCGGCTCGCCGCCCTCGAGCGCAGCGATGTCGCCGGCATGCGGATCGTCCGCACGCACGACGGCTTCGTGGGTGGCGAGATCCGCTCGGTGATCAATGGTCTCAACGGGGCTGCGGCCATTCCCGGCGGTCGCCGCACCCTGCCTCACGTCCGCGGCGTCGGTGGAGCGCCGAGCTTCGCTTCCAACGTCGAGACATTCGCCCATCTCGCCCTGGTGGCCCTGCTGGGAGTCGACGGCTACGCCCGCACCGGTTCGACCGCCGAACCGGGCACCAGCCTGCTGACGTTGATCGGTGACGTCGCCACGCCGGGTGTCGTGGAGGTGCCCAACGGCGTCCCCCTCGGCATGCTGTTCGCCGGGCAGCCCGACGCGCCTGTGCTGATCGGTGGCTACCACGGCACCTGGGTGCGTGGGGTCGCCGGGCTCGTCGTCGAACGCGCCTCCCTGAGGGCCGCCGGCTCGCCGCTCGGGGCGGGCGTCATCGCCCGGCCGTACGCGGGCACCTGCGTCCTCGACGAGGTCGTGCGAGTGAGCCGCTGGCTCGCCTCGGAGTCGTCCGGGCAGTGCGGCCCCTGCTTCTTCGGCCTGCCAGCACTGTCCGACGACATGGCGGCTCTCGCGGTCGGCGCCGGCACCGACCGGCTGGCCTCGCTCACGCGCCGTGTCAACCTCGTCCGCGGACGCGGCGCCTGTGCCCATCCGGACGGATCGGTGCAGTTCATCTCCTCCGCCGTCCGCACTCTCGGCGACGAGCTCGAGACGCACGCCCGGCATGGTTCCTGCGGCCGGCCGGCGTCCACCGTGCTGCCGCTGCCAGCAGGTGGGTCATGAGCTCGATCGAGGTCGACTGGACCCGTTGCGACGCCCACGGCTTGTGCTCCCGACTGCTGCCGGAGGTGATCACCCTCGACGAGTGGGGCTACCCGGTGATCGACGGATCGGATCTCGATCGCGACCTCGTGCGGGCGGCGCGCAAGACAGCGATGGCGTGTCCGGCGCTGGCGCTGAGGGTCGAGCGCAGACCCTGATTGTCGTGGTCCACACCGGGGTCACCAGCCGCACAGGTGCCACCATCGTGGCCGACCAGCGTCCGTCAACCGATCAGGCGTCCTGATCGGGTCGGGCAGCATCTTCAGCAGCCCACCGAATCTTGTCCTCCTCGATGCGCCGACCGAGGAAGAACGCCCCGAACCACAGTGCGGCGAACATCACCCCGACGAAGAACATCACCGACACGAGGAAACCGAGCGAGATCGCAGCCAGCTGGAGCACGTGCCCGACCAGATAGGCCTGCGGCCGTCGCAGCGAGCCGGCCGTGAGGATGCACAGCAGCGCGAGCCCCAGGCCGAGCGTCAGCGCGAGCGGCGTGCTGACGTCCTCGACCGAGATCATGACCGGCACCGCGAGCGCCAGGATGATGGCCTCGAGAGTCAGCATCGCGGCGCACATGCCTCTCATGTGGCGAGTCCCCTCATGTGGTGAGTCCCCTCATGACGGCTTGCCTCCGAACAGGACGCGGGCCTCGCCCACCGTGATCACAGACCCGGTGACGAGCACCCCTCCGCTGCCGATGGCGTCGTCGTGGCCCTCCGCGGCGTCGGCCTTTTGCACCGCCCGTTCGAGGGCGTCGTCGAGGCGTGACACGACCGTGACGCGCTCCTCGCCGAAGATGTCGGCTGCCCTCTCGCCGAGCTCCGCGGCGGGCATCGATCGGGGCGTGCTGTTCTGCGTGCAGACGATCTCGGCCATGACGGGCTCGAAGATCCGCAGCATCTCCTCGACGTCCTTGTCGGCCATGACACCGATGACGCCGATCAGCGGGCTGAGCGTGAAGGCGTCCTGGACCGCGGCGACAGTGGCGAGCGCACCGTGCGGGTTGTGCGCGGCGTCGAGCAGAACCGTCGGGCTGCGCCGGACCACCTCGAGCCGGCCGGGAGCGGTGACCTGGCTGAAGGCCTCCCGGACGAGGTCGACGTCGAGCTGCTTGCTCCCGGTGAACGCCTCGACCGCGGCGAGGGCGTACGAGGCGTTGTGCGCCTGGTGTGCCCCGTGCAGCGGGAGGTAGATGTCGCCGTACTCGCCGGCCAGTCCCTGCAGGTCGACCTGCTGCCCGCCGAGCGCGTTGGTCCGTGAATTGACGCCGAAGTCGATGCCTTCCCTCAGCGCCACCGATCCGACGTCGACCGCGCGGCGCATCAGGACATCCATCACCTCGGGATCCTGGTCGGCCACGACACAGTGAGACCCAGCCTTGATGATGCCGGCCTTCTCGACGGCGATGATCTCGGGGCGGTCGCCGAGATAACGCTCGTGGTCAACACCGATCGGGGTGATGACTGCGACCTGCCCGTCGGCGACATTCGTGGCGTCCCACGATCCGCCCATGCCGACCTCGATGACGGCGGCGTCGACGGGTGCATCGGCGAACGCGGCGAAGGCCATCGCGGTGATCGTCTCGAAGTAGGACAGCGGGTGCGCCGACGAGTCGTCGACGATCTGCGCGTAGGCGGCGACGTCGGCGAACGCGTCGACGAACAACCCCTCCGACAACGGCACGCCGTCAAGGCAGATGCGTTCGGTCATGGACTGCAGGTGCGGACTCGTGAACCGGCCGGTGCGCAGGTCGAGCGCCCGCAAAAGCGTGTCGACCATGCGGCTCGTCGACGTCTTTCCGTTGGTGCCTGTCACGTGGATCACGGGGTAGGCGCGCTGCGGGTCGCCGAGGAGTCGGCAGAGAGCAGCGATGCGGTCGAGGGAGGGTTCGAGCCGGGTCTCGGGCCAACGGCCGAGGAGCGCGCGCTCGACCTCCGTGTACGTGGGTGTCATCAGTTCCAGTATCGCAGGAAGTCAGGGTGATCTCCGATGCGCATGGCCCCGCCCCTTCCGACATGATGGTGTCGACGCACCGCCCCGCACGCCATGAGCACGATCGAGGAGAACCCTCATGCACCGTTCAGTCGCCGGTTGGATCACCCACCGCAAGATGAAGTATGTCGTCATCGTCGCGTGGGTCGTCGGTCTTGTGCTTCTCGGTCCGCTCGCGGGAAAGCTCGGCGACGTGCAGAAGAACGACCAGAAGTCCTTCCTGCCCAGCAGCGCCGAGTCGACCATGGTCCTCGACATTCAGTCGACATTCGGCTCGGCGAACACCATCCCGGCCGTGGTCCTCTACGAGAGCAACAGCACGCTCACCCCGCAGGACCTCACCGCGATCGGCAGTGACGTCAAGAAGTTCACTGCGCGCGAGGACCTCGACATCAAGCAGGGCGAGCAGGGGGTGGCCGGGCCCATCCCGTCCAAGGACGGCAAGGCAGCGCAGATCATCGTGTTCCTCGACCTCGGGGTGAACGGCTTCGACAAGGTCGGCCCCGCGCTCAAGACGCTCTCGGCGACGGCCAAGGACGGCAAGGGCGACCTGACGGTGCAGCTCACCGGACCCGCCGCACAGGCTGAGGACTTCTCCAAGGCCTTCCAGGGCATCGACACCACCCTGCTGTTCGCGGCCGGCGGAGTCGTCATCGTCCTGCTGCTCCTCACCTATCGCAGCCCCATCCTCTGGCTGCTTCCTGTCATCAGTGCAGCAGTGGCCCTCGGGCTCGCCCAGTCAGCGGTCTACCTGCTGGCGAAGTACGGCGGTCTCACCGTCAACGGGCAGAGCGCTGGCATTCTCACGGTGCTGGTGTTCGGCGCCGGCACCGACTACGCCTTGCTCATCGTGGCCAGGTACAGGGAAGAGCTCCGTCTCCACGAAGATCGGCACGAGGCGATGGGCAAGGCCCTGCACCGGGCCGGGCCCGCCGTCATCGCCAGTGGCGCGACCGTGATCGTGGGGCTGCTCTGCCTCCTGCTGGCTGAGATCAACTCCACCCGCGGGCTCGGCCCCGTGACCGCCATCGGCATCACGGTCGGTCTGCTTGTCATGCTGACGCTGCTGCCGGCGCTTCTCGTGCTGCTGGGCCGGTGGGTGTTCTGGCCGCGCATCCCACACTTTGGCGACGCCGAGCCCAACGACACCGGCATCTGGTCGCGCGTCGGCAAGGGCATCGCGAGGGGCCCTCGAGCCACGTGGATCGGCACCACCGTCGTGCTCCTCGCACTCACGGCCGGGCTCTTTTCGCTCGACGCCACGGGGCTCACCAACAAGGAGCAGTTCACCACCACCCAGCCGTCCGTCCTCGGGGAGGAGGCGCTCGCCAAGCACTTCCCCGGGGGTGCCGGCTCGCCCGTCGTCGTGGTGTCCAAGGTCGACGCCGCCGACGACGTGTCCGCTGCCTTCCGGGCCGTCAAGGGCATCGTGCCCGGTTCAGTCGTCACGATCGACCAGAACGCCACGTACGCCCTCCTCGAGGGCACTCTCACCGGCGCACCCGACACCAGGGCGGCGTTCGACACCGTCGACCAGACCCGGGCCGCCGTGTCGAAGATCGGCGCGGCCGACGCGCTGGTCGGCGGCACCACGGCGATCAACGCCGATGTGCAGAAGCTCTCGGGTGGAGACAATCGGCTCATCATCCCCGTCATCCTGCTCGCGGTTTTCCTCATCTTGGGGCTCCTGCTGCGTGCCATCGTGGCCCCGGTCATCCTGATCGTGACGGTCGTCCTGTCCTTCGCCTCGGCGCTGGGCGTGAGCGCCCTGGTCTTCGAGCACATCTTCGGCTTCGGAGGGGCCGACACCTCGTTCCCGTTGTTCGTCTTCGTGTTCCTCGTGGCGCTGGGCATCGACTACAACATCTTCCTCATGACGCGCGTGCGGGAAGAGACTCTGCAGATCGGCACGCGCAGAGGGGCGCTCGTCGCCCTCTCGGCGACCGGAGGCGTGATCACGTCCGCGGGGCTGGTGCTGGCTGGCACCTTCGCCGTCCTCGCGACCCTGCCACTGGTGTTCCTGGCCGAGCTGGGTTTCGCGGTGGCGTTCGGCGTCCTTCTCGACACCATCATCGTGCGCGCCGTGCTGGTCACCGCACTCAATCTCGACCTCGGCCGGTGGATGTGGTGGCCAAGCGCGCTCTGGCGCACCGATGGCCCGGGCCACCTGGCGACGCCTGATCATGCGGCTGACCCCGTCGACACGTCGCACGACCCGATCCACCCGGCATAGGTCCCATCGGCGACGGAGGGCCGATCGAGGCCCCGCCCTCCCCCGCCTAGACTGTTGCCTCGTGACCAGCCCCTCCGCCTCCGGCGTTCCCGAGAAGCCCGTCCTCGAAGGTCTCGAGGCCACCTGGTCCGCGCGCTGGGCCGAGCAGCAGACCTACGCCTTCGACCGCACGAAGACCCGCGAGCAGGTCTTTTCGATCGACACACCACCCCCCACCGTCTCGGGGTCCCTGCACGTCGGTCACGTGTTCTCGTACACGCACACCGACCTGATTGCGCGCTACCAGCGCATGCGCGGCAAGGAAGTCTTCTATCCGATGGGTTGGGACGACAACGGCCTGCCGACCGAGCGTCGGGTGCAGAACTATTTCGGCGTCCGATGCGACCCATCACTGCCTTACCAGGCGGACTACACACCTCCGGAGACCCCGGATCCGAAGAGGCAGATGCCGGTCAGCCGGCAGAACTTCATCGAGCTGTGCAACCAGCTGGTCGTGGAGGACGAGAAGGTCTTCGAGCAGCTGTGGCGCACCCTCGGCCTGAGTGTCGACTGGAGCCAGACCTACACCACGATCAGCGACGAGTCGCGCACCACCTCCCAGCGCGCCTTCCTGCGCAACCTCGCACGTGGCGAGGCGTACCAGCAGGATGCTCCGACCCTGTGGGACGTGACGTTCCAGACGGCTGTCGCGCAGGCCGAGCTCGAGGCGCGCGAATACCCCGGCGCCTACCACCGCGTGGCGTTCCACGGCGCCGACGGACCGGTCTTCATCGAGACCACGCGTCCCGAGCTCATCGGTGCGTGTGTCGCGTTGATCGCCCACCCTGATGACGAGCGCTACCAGACCCTGTTCGGCACCACTGTGCGGTCGCCGCTGTTCGACGTCGAGATCCCGGTCGTCGCCCATCCCGCGGCAGAGATGGACAAGGGATCCGGCCTCGTCATGTGCTGCACGTTCGGCGACCTCACCGACGTCATCTGGTGGCGCGAGCTGCAGCTGCCCAACCGTACGATCATCGGACGCGACGGTCGGGTGCTGCCCGACGTGCCGGAATGGGTCGAGACCGAGGAGGGCCGGGCCCTCTACCACGAGCTTGCCGGCAAGACCACGTACACGGCCCGTGAGCTGACGGTGGCCGCGCTGGTCGAGTCCGGCGACCTCGACGGCGAGCCGAAGCCGACCCAGCGCATGGCCAACTTCTTCGAGAAGGGTGACAAGCCACTCGAGATCGTGTCGACGCGCCAGTGGTACCTCACCAACGGCGGACGCGATGCCGAGCTGCGCAAGGCCTTGGTGGCGCGCGGTGACGAGATCAACTGGGTTCCCGCCTACATGCAGTCGCGACTGACCAACTGGATAGACGGCCTCAACGGCGACTGGCTCGTCTCGCGCCAGCGCTTCTTCGGCATCCCGTTCCCGGTCTGGTACCGCCTC